>NZ_JAMYPD010000015.1:0-152254 GCF_040320195.1 Mesorhizobium sp. M0768
GCGATGATCTGCTCTTCCGGAAACCGCTTTCTCTTCATCAGTCCGTCCTTCAATCGAGGCCGGACTCTAATCTCAGTTGGAGGAAATTACCCGTGGCAGGTCATCGAACACCATTTCCTGCGTCTCGCACGGATAGGCCCCGACGAACATCATTAGTCGTCATTCTCGGCATTCGAGGATTTTGTTCGTCACAGCCTTCCATGGGTTATCTGCTTAAGACAAACAATGCTTGCTCCACAACTAAGTCTGGTAATACTGACTATAACGTTCACTGTAAAATTCGGCACTGCCGAACTTTTGATACAGCTTGATTCTTTTGAGATCGACCTTGTTAAGCAGAACGCCAATACATTTATCCGCAAGGATCGGATTGTTGAGGCTTTCGCGCACGAATGTACGAGCGGTCACGCCCCATTCAACAACCAGAATAAGGCCGTCGAGGTGCTGGACAAAGGACCTCACGTCCGCGACTGGAGCCAACGGGGGCAAATCAACGACGACGTAATTGAACGTAGAGCCCGCCTTGAGCAGAAAGTCTCCCATTTTCTCGATAGGCTGCACGGTCTTTGCGAGCTTTTGTTGGCTCTGGTTCACGCCGGGCAGGAACCGCAATGGCAATGATTGATGGGCCAGCAAGTCTGTCGCGTTGAAGTGTCCAGCCAACAAGTTGGCCAGGCCTCGTTCCCAGCCGTTGGCTAACATAGGGGACAAGCCCGGATTGTGGATGTCGGCATCGATCAACAGCGTCCTACAATGCTGCATAGCGAGAACCATCGCAAAATTAGCCGCGACCAGCGACTTCCCTTCTCCCGGGAGGCAGGAAATGATGCCGATCGCCTTGGTGCTCTTCCCTCGTAACTCGACATCAACAGCGACTTTCACCGTTCGCATCGCTTCAGCGAATTCCGAGCGCGGATGTTGCTCTACCCAGTTGAAAGCGCTGTTCCCCACCTCGATGAATGACGGCTCTTCGGTCGCACGATCATGCTTGTTTCGGCGAATTGGCTTTCCGTCCAGCAACGGGATCATTCCGAGCGTGTCAAGTCCGAGCTCATCGCGCACTTGACCCCTCGTGCGGAAAAAGCGCTCCCGGTACTCTCGAATTCCGCCCACACCGGCGCCAATCATGCCGCCGAGCACGACGCAGACGGCCAACGCAAGACGGCTGTTCGGAGAACTCGGGCTGCTGGGGTATGGTGCCTCCGAGATAACCCGCGCCTCCGTCAACGCCATCGAAAGGTTCTGCAGGCTGGCCTGGTACTGCTGCAGGACCTGTTCATATTGCGACTTGAGAGAGGACGCCTCAAGTTCGAGCTGGCTCAAGGTAACCAGCGTTTCCTTGGTCAGCGTATTGTCTGTTCGGAACCTGTGGACTGCGAGCTCGGCGTCGACCGATCGCTTCCGCACCGTCTCGAGCTCTTCCGCCAGTGCACTGCGAGCTCGGATAATCGACTCATCTTTGGCTCCGACTTGGTCAGAGATATAGATTTCCGCATACTTATTAGCTATTTTTTGCGCCATTTCAGCGCTAGGCGACCAAAATTGGACTTGCAGAATGTAAGAATCGCCTACACGATCTACCGTTATATTCTCAGCCAGAATGTCAAATGCCTGCCACCGAGGATCGGGTCCTTGCGCCGCACTCGATTTTTCCGGCGCTCCGCTTTCGTCGGAACTGCCGATGAATGACCGCACCACCCGAGCGACCGATCCTGTGAGACTGTTGAGCAACGAATACGGCGCTGACAAGAAAGGGCGATCGGTAGCAAGGCCGAGGCTGTCAACGACCTTTAGCCCGATGCGGTCGGAACGCAACAATTCGACCTGGCTCAGCATCATCGGATCAAGCTGTGTGGAGCTTCCGCTCTCTGTTAATCTCGTCACGACGGAAGGCTGGTTCTTGTCGATCAGGATTCTGGACGTCGACTCGTACAAGGGCACCTCGAGCCGAAGATACGCTAGCCCCAGCACAAGGCCTACGAGAGCGCATGTAAGGACGAACCTCAACTGCCGTCGCGCTGCCGCCACGAGTGTTTCGAGATCAATCGTTGCCGACTGAGGATCGCCAAAAAAAAAGGCAGAATCCGGGTGCTGATTTTCAACTTCGCGGAGCATAAGCCTTCAAACCCGTGGGATGAAACTGGCAGCGTATACGTAGTGACGAACACTATACCACATTGTCTGACCGTCTCGAAATTCAGTATCGACGCCGGGGGAGCCGCTCCTCGCCAAAGACGTAAAATCTTAACCTCGGATTGCAATAATGAAACTCACGCGGCCCATGCTGTCTGCAATTCCGCTACACGTCATGCGATCCAATTAAAGGAAGAATCAAGTCGTACTGCCAAATGGCAAAACATCTGAGCAAGAGATTCCGGGCCTAAGTTGAGCCTGTCCTGCGGAAACAGGGACGTCGATTGGAATGACTCGTCGATCACCGGCGCACGATATCGATCACCATAAGAGTTCTGGGCGCATTTGGCCGCTCGCGGAACGCCTCTCAGGTGTCCGAATAAGACAGGTTGCAGTCACATTTTGTATCGTGATCTGGAGTGTCATCCTGCTGATCATCCTACTCTAAACAGCCGGAGCCTATAAAGGCGGAGAGTGGTCCACCTTATTGACTAAGTGGCTCGGCAGTTGCTCCCTTTCAGACTCATCGCGTGGGGTATTTGGCTTCGGAATCACGGATTTTTTGGAGACCGAGCGCCACACTAGCAGCATTACCGCAACAAAGTACCCAATCTGTATCAAGATCCCACAAATTAACGTTTGGACAAACGTACTCCAAAGCGAGGCGGTAAGCAAATATGTACTGATGGCGAATGCCGACAGTACTATGATAAAGCCGCGCAAAAAAAGCAAAAAGGACATCGCCGTCCCACTCGCAGCCGCTCGCGCGACGCGCTCCTTGGCAATTCAGCCCTCAACGCGTTAACCATCATAACATATCGGAACGGGGTAGAGCGATCAAATATTAGGAGATGCGAATAAAAACCCAACCTTTGCCAAGGCGCTTTCGGCGGATATGGCGGCCGCGCCCCATGCGACCAATGCCAGATGGCCAGCGTTTCGACCAAATGGCCGAAGCCCTGCTCGGTGCCTGGTCGACCATGAGCAGGTAGCGCGCGACCGGTCGCTCGCTGGTCGGCGGTGGCGCTTCCGATCGGCGATGCGATGGCCACGTCAGCGATAACGCTTGCGGGTCCATGACTGCGCCAGGTTGACGATCAAGAGCATCAAGAATGACAGCACCATCATGATCGCTGCAATCGCGGTTGCCGCCGGATAGTTGTATTCCTCGAGCCGGATGACGATCAGAAGCGGTGCGATCTCGGATTTGTAGGGCAGGTTGCCGGCGATGAAGATAACCGAGCCGTACTCGCCGACGCCGCGCGCGAAGGCCAGCGCGAAACCGGTGACGATGGCCGGTGCCAGTCCGGGAAGCAGAACACGGCTGATGATCTGGAAGCGATTGGCGCCGAGCGTGGCGGCCACTTCCTCTACCTCTTTGTCGATTTCCTCCATGATCGGCTGCACAGTGCGCACGACGAAGGGCAGCCCGATGAAGATCAGCGCGATGACGATGCCGAGCGGCGTATACGCGACCTTGATGCCGAGCGGCGTCAGCAGGCTTCCGATCCAGCCATTCGGTGCGTAAAGCGTGGTCAGCGCGATGCCGGCAACCGCCGTCGGCAGCGCGAAGGGCAGGTCGACCATGGCATCGACGATACGGCGGCCTGGAAAGCTGTAGCGCACCAGCACCCACGCGACGATCGTGCCGAAGACGACGTTGACGGCGGCGGCAATGAAGGCGGTGCCGAAGCTGATTTCAAGCGCGTTGATGGTGCGGCGGTTGGTGACGATCGCCCAGAAGTCGGTCCAGCCGAGCGCCGCCGAGCGCCAGATCAGCCCGGACAGGGGAATGAGGATGATGAGGGTAAGGTAGGCAAGCGAGAAGCCGAGCGTCAATCCGAAACCCGGAATGACGCTCGGCTGCCTGAATCGCCACCGCGCGGCGACGGCGCGAGCGATCGTCATGATACCCTGTTGCCCATTGGGTCAGCTCGCAGATCTGGTCGAAGATGCCTTCCTCACCCATTTGATAGCGCCGGACGTGTGGCACTTGGCTGAAAAGCGCGGTTCATCGGTCGATGTAGCCGTGATGCCCGAGATAGTTGATAACCTGTTCGGCCAGCTCCTCCGACGCGCTCACCCCTGCCGCCACCACAATTTCCGGCGACTCTGGCTCTTCATCCATTCGTGGCCACCATATCGTGCAGCATCTCACGCTTTCCCTCTTCACAATCCTCCGTCGACAGAACGAGGCGTGCTTTTCATCCGCGGTGTGCTCGTGGAGCAATCGGGGACTACACCGAGCCTCTGAGCCCAATTTTTCCGACTAGAATTCTGCGTCGCCGTGAGCGACAAGATTTGCAAAATCGACATCTGATCGTTGGCGCCCCCTTGTTGTAGGTCTCTCGAGATTAAGGACGATGCCACCAGCAACTCGAAGGACTGCGTCGCCAGCCGCCGTGTCCCACTCCATGGTTCTGCCTGGCCGGAGATAGGTGTCCGTCTCGCCTGCCGCTACACGCCAGAGCTTCAGCGATGGCCCTGAGGGAACGGCGCTAAGCATACAGTCCATTATGTCGATCCCGTCCAACTCTTCCGCCTGTGCGACTTTTGTACCGAGCTTTATCTGGGATAAATGAGGCATATCAGCGTCACTCGCTGTGACCGCGGACACAGTGAACTCGATATTTTCATGGCAGGTTGGAGCAGCTGAGATGCTGCTCGATCCGCAACTGCTCGATCCATTAAATGCGTTGCGACAAGGGGCTGAATTGGTTGGTTATGTGTATGACTGTCAGCCGTTCGAACACACGAGAGCGCGAATGTTGAATAGATCGGTGTGCTGGCGAGCAGGCAGCTGCGCCGCGCTCGCATGCTTGTTACTCTTGTTCGTCTACGCGAATCTGTCGAATGGCCCTGCCCTAGCACAGGAGTACAACGTTGACGAGTACCGCCTGCAGACTGGCGACGTGATCGGCTTCGCGGTCATAGGCTATCCCGAGATGCAAAAGCGAGCTGTGATCGACCGGAGCGGTATAATTGTGTTGCCGGTCTTGGGCCCCTTAAAGGTTCGCCAGAAGACAATAGAGGATGTTCGCAAGGAGGTAATCGAGGTCCTAAAACCGAAGTCCCTTCCGCAACGATCCGCTGACGGCACTGAGAATTGGACGGGGTTCTATCCAGATCAGATTATAGTTGATATTGAGGAATACCGACCGGTCTATATCGACGGGGACATTGCCTCTCCTGGGACTCAGGCCTTCCGACCAGGAATGGCTGTCCGACAAGCTGTGGCCGCTGGCGGCGGTTATAAGCTCGGTCGCGGCGAGGTTGAAAACCCTGAGCTGACAGTAGCCGACCTTGGCGGCCGCCTCTACGTTTTGCGCATCAAGTATCAGGAAAGCCAAATCAAGGCTGCTCGAATAGAGGCGCAGCTGAGCGGCGCCAGGGCGATCGAGGTTCCGGACGCAGAACGTGACCCGAGCCTCGAACCCCGTCGCGACGAAGCTTTGCGGCAGGAACAGAAGCATCTTGAAGCTCTCTATGTGGATCAGGAGAAGGAGCGCGCTTCAATCAAGTTGGCCACGACCAAGGCGGCGGAACGGATGGGCTACCTGAAGGAGCAGCAGAAGGCGGATCAAGCTGGCGCGGCAGCGGATGCGGCTGAACTTGATCGCCTCAAGAAGCTCTTCGAAAAAGGTCTGATCCAGATCACAATGATCAACGATGCTCAACGCGCAGTGCTCTTGTCAGCGACCCGCGCTTTGCAAACCAACGCTGAGATCTCTCGACTTGAACGCGACCAAGGGGAATTGCAGCGCAGCCTTGAGAAGCTTACCGACCAGGGTCGAATTAACCTGTTGGCTGACTTGCAGACTGAAAGCGCGGCGATGATGGAAATGCGGGCTGAGATGGATTCATTGGCCAAACAAATCGCCTACGTGAGGCAGCTGCGCAGCGACCTTTTGGCCGAAGGGGGCCGCCGGGTTATGATGGGTATAACCCGTTCCAATGACGGAAAGGCAACGACGATCGAGGCGACTGAAGATACTCTGCTCGCTCCGGGTGACACCATCACAATTACGCTACAGGCCCCACCGGGAGCGGCGATCGCGAACTAACTGATTAAATGGCGTTCATCCAAACGGAGGACGAAGCCCGCAAGCTGCTGCCGGCGCCGGAGCACTTGAAGTGGATGACGGCCCGGGACTTGGTTCCGCCTTTTTACGCGGAGATAGAGCCACCGCCGTCGCTATATCGGTTTCAGCTCCTTGGCGCGAATAGTAGTTTCGGCTAATATATGCGTGAACGACTGATCCCAGCAACTCTGTGCCTAGGTTGCGGCGGATAGCAGCAGACGAAGAATGCTGAAAAGCAAAGAGATTCAGTGGGTTTTTGCGGACGCCTGCACACACCAACGGAGAAGGGTTTAGATGACACTCTGTCCGTCAATCTCTCGTCAGGTCTTTGCGAACTTCAGGCTGCCTGATTGTCTTGTTGATATCTCGTCCAAAAATCATTTCTGGCCAATATGGGCGCGATCGCAATTCTCTTCCTTCCGGCGCGACTAGGGATGGCGGATTTGCCGGGCAATTCACAGCACTCTGCCCACACGCTCGTGGCGGTTATTATCCCTGCCTGCAACGCAGAGCCATTCATCGAGCGTACCTTGGCGTCCGTGCTCGCCCAAACGCATAAAAATATGGAAATAATAGTCGTTGACGATGGTTCGACCGACGCAACAGCATCGATCGTTCGACGACTGGCTGATGGCGACCGGCGCATCAATTTGCTCCAACAGAAGAATGGTGGCGTCGCGTCGGCGCGGAATGCGGGGGTGCGGGCAAGCAAAGGCATCTTTATAGCGCCTGTAGACGCCGATGATCTCTGGCACCCGACCAAGCTCGAAAAGCAGCTGCGTGTTTTCGCTGCGGCTGGCAATGATCTAGGGCTTGTCTACACACTTTACCGGACGATTGATGCCGATGATATGGTGATCATCACGCCGAAGCAGACGCACCCAAATGGATGGGTGTTCATGCAGCATCTCGGAAAAAATTTCATCGGCAACGGCAGTTCGGTGATGTTTCGGCGCGATGTTCTCTTCGAAATGGGTGGCTACTCCTCGCGACTGCGCGAGAGCGGTGCAGAGGGTTGCGAGGACTTCTTCATCCAACAGAGCATTGCCTCCAAATACCGTTTCGGCGTCGTTGAGGAGCATCTTGTCGGATACCGCCGAACGCCAGGGAATATGTCGGCAGATTTCGTGCGAATGCTCATCTCGCGTCGGATGGTGCTCGAGAGCGTACTTGCCCGCTGCACAGAGGCGGTGAAGCCGGTCCTGCTGGATGCGATCTTCCGCACCGATGTCGAGATTGCCAAGCTTGGGCTGATGACGCGCCGATTTGCTGCTGTCGCCAGGAACTGCACCAAAATGCTCTGGCGATCACCTGTGCAGTTCGCGAAACTCGTTGCCGCATTTGCGGCCATTTTCCTGCGCAAGGTGAAGCGAGCACTCCCCCAACCGGAAAGCGAGGACCGCAGCTCAGGGGAAAACGGCTCTGAGATCGGAGGAAATTTTTGGAACTACTCTATTCATGAGTTTGCGGATTCCGCCGAGAAAGCCGACTACCGCGTGGTGCTCAGCAATCTTGCTATAATGGACGAGAAGCTTGGACCAAGCGGAGCCTATTTGACGCGGCTTCCCGAAGAAGGGACGCTTGCAATGCCCAGCGAGGACACGAATTCGGACAGCCTATGTCCCCTTCGAGACATGAGATGAAAAAGCTGTTGCTGGCTGGAGGAGCAGGATTCATCGGGTCGCACCTGGTCGACCGGCTTCTCAAAAGAAACGATTTGGACATGCTGGTTGTGGTCGACAGCCTATGGACCGGCAGAGCAGAAAACATTGGTCATATCCGAGATCAACGCCTAGTGCTGGTCCGCTCCGAGGTGGAGCATTTCAAATCCGATTTCCAATTCGACGAGATCTTTCATCTTGCCTCGCCCGCGTCGCCGCCGGTCTATATGCGGGAGCCCGAGCGCACCGTCTCAGCAAATCTAATTGGCGCTATGCGGCTCTTGAAGCTGCTCAAAAAGGATGGGCGAATCTGCTTTGCGTCGTCCTCGGAGGTTTATGGAAATCCGTTGGTCAACCCGCTGCCCGAGACGTATCGGGGGTCAGTGGACTGTACGGGCCCGCGCTCTTCCTACGACGAAGGCAAGCGCTGCACCGAGGCGCTCCTCTTCGAAAGCAACCGTGTCCGCGGCGTCGATGTGCGGGTTGCCAGGCTCTTTAACGTCTACGGCCCGCGCACCCGAGCCGATGATGGGCGTGCTGTTTCCAACTTTATCGCCAATGCGTTGGCCGGCAAGCCGATCGTCGTCCATGGTGATGGTCTCCAAACCCGCAGCTGGGGTTATGTCGACGATATTGTCGATGGGCTCGAACGGCTGTTCTGGCTGGAGAACGTCAATCATGTGGGAGCAGTCAACGTAGGAAACGACCGGGAAATTTCGGTGCTTGAGATCGCGCAGTATGTTGCGGGCCTCATTCCCGGAACGACCATCGTTCATGGTGAGCCGGTGCCCCAGGATCCGACCAACCGGCGTCCTGACCTGACCCTATGCCGAAGAATCCTGCCGGGGTGGTCGTGCAAAGTGCCCTATGAAGAGGGTCTCGTACGCACATTGCGCTGGTTTGAGGCCAATGGTGGAATTGCGGAAATGAGGGCAGCTCACGCGATCTAGAGCCAGCAATGATCGGCATGATCTGAGATAGGCGGGCGGCATGCACTGTGGAGCGGAAGGTGAATGAGTCAACGGTTCGCGTGACCGTCCTTATTGTCACTTACAATCACGCACGCTACGTGGCGGCTGCAATCGACAGCGCTCTCATGCAAGAGGCCGATTTCGGTGTCGAGATATTGATCAGTGAAGACTTTTCGACCGACGGAACCCGGAAGATTGTCGAGGGATATGTTTCCAACCATCCTGAAAGGCTGTCGGCGATATATTCCGGCAGTAATGTGAGATCGAACGAAGTCGTCGCGAGAGGACTCCGGATGGCGCGTGGGCGCTACGTCTCAATCCTCGATGGCGACGACCTGTGGACATCCACGACTAAGCTGAAAGATCAGGCGGCCCATCTCGACGCGCACCCGGAACTCTCCGCAATATTCTATAATGCAGTCGTGGCGGATGGCGATGAGTTCACATCGACGCGGTGGACGCGGGCGGACCAGAAACCCATCGTGACGCAAAGGGATATCTGGGAAGGCAATCCTTTCGCAACTTGCGCTGGCATGATGCGAACCGCGTGCGTTCGAAATGTGCCGTGGTGGTATGCTGATTTCTTTCCGATTACTGACTGGCCGCTGTATGTGCTTTGCGCAAGGACAGCAGATCTCGCTTTTGTCGATGAGGTAGCAGGTGTCTACCGTCTGCATCCGGGCGGACTTATATCGGCATTGCCAAACCGACCCAAGCTGGATGCGATCGAAGGATTCTACCGGCGCATGGCGCAGGTCATGGACACGCAGGGGGCAAATTCTGCCCGCGGCGGCTGCTCCCGCTACTTCTATGAATGGTCAATGCGGTATCTGGTAGAAGGCGATTTGCCATCGGCCAGATCGTGCTTCCTGCGGAGCCTTCGCAGCGGTGGTACCGACGTGGCCAAACGCGATATTGTCGGGTTGGGGCTGCACCTGCTGAAGTCCTCGGTGCACCAGAGATGACGGCGGTCCGTGACTTCGAGTATCGCGATCCGATCTCGCCGTTGCCACGGGAGGCTGCTCGCCCGAAATGGTCAGTGATGATTCCCGCCTATAACTGCGCCTGCTTTCTTGCCGCAACGCTGGAAAGTGTGCTGGCGCAGGACCCCGGCCCGGCTCAAATGCAAATCGAGGTGGTTGACGACTGTTCCTCCGATGATCCGCAAAGGGTCTTGAATGAAATCGGTGGGAACCGCGTTGGCTTTTTCCACCAGCCGCAAAATCTGGGGCATATCGGCAACTTTCATACCTGCCTGGATCGTGCCCAGGGCGAACTCGTACATCTCCTGCACGGCGACGACGCCGTTCGGCCCGGCTTCTACGAATTGCTCGGACGAGGCTTCGATGCGGACCCGAGTACAGGCGCGGCATTCTGCCGGGCGATCTTCATGGATGCCCAGGGACAGGAGCTGTCGATCCCGCCTGTAATGCAGTCAAGCCCCGGACGGCTCGAGAATGCGGCGGTTCGACTGGCGCTGGAACAGCACATCATGACGCCATCAATCGTGGTGCGCCGCGCGGTCTACGAAGAACTCGGCGCCTTCGACCGGCGGCTCAAATGCAGTGAAGACTGGGAGATGTGGGTCCGCATAGCTTCTCAATTTCCTGTCTGGTACGAACCGCGGGCCCTTGCACTTTATCGGATGCACCCCCAATCGAACACAGGGCGCCATATCAGAAGTGCCGAGGACATGGCCTACACGCGAATGGCGATCGATATTTTCAAGAGCTATCTTCCAACCGAGCTTGCGGACGATGTCGCCGCGTCGGCCCGGCTGACCTATGCGCTAAGCGCTCTCGAAACTGCGCGGCGACTGTTCGGCGCCGGCGATTGGGCTGGATGCCTGGCGCAGATGAGCGAAGCGTTCCGCTTCGATCCCTCACTCAAGACATTTGGTCGTATGCTGCGGCTCGTTGCAAGACAGGGAGGCAGGATTGTCCATCCTAGTTGAAACCGAGCAGCGGCCTGCAGGACTCCGGGAAGATGAACCGGTCCGGCTCGTTTTGGCCGGATGTGGAGCCGTCACAAGGCTCTACTATGCGGAAGCGCTTTCACGCCTTCAAAGCAGAGGCCAAGTTACAGTCGCGGGGATATTCGATCCAGATGCGAAGCAGGCCGCACTCGTTCAGGCGCGACTGCCCTCAGCCAAGGTTGCGGCCAGTTTCGACGGCCTTTTGGCTATGGACGCTGATATTGCGATCATTGCTTCGCCACCTGGATATCACGCTGATCAGTCGACACAGGCGTTGGAAGCCGGGATGCATGTTCTGTGCGAAAAGCCGATGGCCACGAGCAGCTCCGAGGCGGCTCGTATCCTTGCGGCAGCGGCAGCCAACAATCTTCATGTGGCAACAGGGCTCGTCAGAAGGCAGTTCCCTGCGACGCGGTCGATAAAGGCCATGCTGGAGGGCGGAATGATCGGACGGTTACGAAGCGTCAGTTGTTTCGAGGGCGGCTCCTTCCAGTGGCCGGTGGCTTCGATGAGCTATTTCAGCTTCGCGGAGTCCGGTGGTGGTGTGCTTCAGGATATCGGCACGCATTGCCTTGACCTCCTGACCTGGTGGTTTGGAGAACCCGACGAAATCCACTACGCCGATGACGCAATGGGCGGCGTCGAGGCGAACTGCCTTGTCCGGCTGCGTTTTGGCGGCTTCGACGCGACGGTCAGGTTGAGCCGGGATTGGGCTCGCCCGAATCTGTACCGCCTTGAGGGCGAACGTGGCTCGATTTCCTGGACAGTCAATGAGACCGAGACCGTGGAGGTCGCCTTGAATGGAAGTCGCACGACAGGCTGCGTTTCCTTCACCAATGCCGACGGCCGGTCGCGCGATTTTGTCGATGCATTTTGCGATCAGATTTCGGGCTTGGTGGATGCGGTCCGAAATGGGGCCCCCCTTTCCGTGCCGGCCAGTGTTGGGCGCAATGTGGTCGATCTGGTCGAAGGATGCTATGCCAGACGGAAACTGATGGAGATGCCGTGGCTCGGTCCGGAAGAATTGCTCCATGTCGCTGCTTCCGCCGGGACCAGACAATGACCGGCCCTGTTGCAGTGCTTGGCGCCAACGGTTTCATAGGTTGCCGCACCGTGGAGTTGCTGCAACTTTCCGGCTGGGCGAATGTGAGGCCGATCGTTCGCAGGCCGGATGCTTTCGCCAGTCTGTCTCGCTTTGCGATTGACGCAATGGTGGCGGATGCGCGTGATATTCAGGCTCTTACCGCTGCCTTTACGGGCTGTCAGTACGTCCTACATGCAGTTGCCGGTGACGCCCGCACGATCGTCGATGCTATCGAGCCCGTCTATCGTGCAGCCGCCGCTGCCGGCGTGCTTCGTCTGATCTATCTCAGCAGCGCTTCCGTTCATGGCCAAT
The DNA here is from genome assembly GCF_040320195.1 of Mesorhizobium sp. M0768. Lineage (NCBI taxonomy): Bacteria > Pseudomonadati > Pseudomonadota > Alphaproteobacteria > Hyphomicrobiales > Phyllobacteriaceae > Mesorhizobium > Mesorhizobium sp. M0768. Next base: position 12,219 of record NZ_JAMYPD010000015.1, read on the forward strand.
CGCCCCCGCCCGGGACGGACGAAACGAGCGCGCTGCATGACGATCAGACGATCGAGTACAACAATGCGAAGATTCATGCCGAACGCCGTCTCGGACAACTGTCACGCGACGGCGCGGTGCAGGTAGTGGTGCTGCGGCCCGGAATTGTCTTTGGCCCACGCTCCAGTTGGACCGGTGGTTTCGCTGACGAGCTCATTGACGGTTCCGCCTACCTAGTGGATGGCGGTCGTGGTATCTGCAACAGCGCCTATGTCGACAATGTCATTCACGCGATCAAGCTCGCCATCGAAGTGCCCGAGGCCTCTGGGCGAACGTATCTGATCGGAGACCGGGAAGAGATCAGTTGGGCAGATCTTTGCCGACCGATCGCCGAGGCACTGGGGTTCGACCTGGCCGCGATTTCGGCTTCAGCGCCATTGTCATTTGCTCCGAGATGGAAACAAGGACTGAAGGAAAGCCAGGGATATCGGCGGCTTGTCCGAAGCCTGCCACAGCCTGTTCGCAGCGGACTGAAGGCAGGCTATGCCGAGTGGCGGAGGGCAGGACGCAATGCGACCGGTGCGACTACGGCCCCAACGGTCATGGTATCGGAGGAGCGTGCACTTTTGCACCAGTGCCATACGAAACTTCCATGGCGCAAGGCCGAGCGTGAGCTCGGGTACCAGCCGGCTGTCAGCTTCGAGGAAGCATGTCGGCGATCTGTCGGCTGGTTGACCTTTGCCGGCTACCCGACCTGCCGAAACGGAGCGGGTGAGAGATGACCACCCGCCCCGCTGCATCCAGCGTTTCAGTTGTCATCACGACCTACAATCATGCGCGGTTCCTTGCCGAAGCGATCGACAGCGTCCGCAACCAGACCCGTAAGCCGGATGAGATCATCATTGTGGACGATGGGTCGTCGGACAATCCCGAAACTGTTGTTCGTCGATATGACGACGTCCACTACATCCGCCAAAAAAACCAGGGTTTGGCCGCTGCCCGTAACACCGGGATGACGGCAGCGCGCGGCGAATTCATTGCCTTCCTGGATGCTGACGACAGGCTGCGCCCGGTGGCGCTGGCCACCAATCTTGCCTTGTTTCACGACAATCCCGATTGCGCGTTGGTCTACGGTGCCTTCCGCGACATCGACGAGGCCGGTGCAGTCAGGAATACTGTACCACTGAGGTCGGTGGGCGAGGACCCGTATGCATGCTTCCTGACCGACAACTTGATTGGAATGCATGCGACGGTGCTCTATCGCCGCGGGACGTTGGAAGCGGCCGGCGGATTTGACCGGTCACTGCGGGCGTGCGAGGACTACGACGTCTACCTTCGCCTATCTCGGGCGAACAAGGTGGCCTGCATTCCGGAATACCTGGCAGATTACCGTCGGCACGCAACGAATATGTCGAACAGCAATCCGATGATGTTGCGCGCGGCGCTGAAGGTCCTTCGCCGGCAGCGGGACGTCGCGCAGACCAATCCGGATTGGGCGGCCGCCTACCGTCAGGGTGTCGAAAAATGGAAGTGCTATTATACGGACAAGCAACTGGGACAGCTTGGTACAGCGCTTCGGTTCCGCTCTTCACTCGTCGGTCAACTCAGCAGCACGATCGCCGTTTCGCTTGCGGCGCCGTTGCAGACCGCTGTGATGCTCCGGCATCGTCTCAGGCGCCGGTCAAGTCGGCACCGCTCGAGCGCCCGGTTCGGTGACCTCGAGCGTACTGTACCCTTCAGCACGGAGTTCGGTTTTGATCGCGGCAAGCCATTGGACCGCCGCTATGTCGAGACTTTCCTCGCGTCCTGTTCGTTGAACATATCCGGCAGGGTCCTGGAGATCGGCGACAACGCCTATACGTTGCGGTTCGGAGGCAGTCGGGTTACCGCAAGCGATGTTCTGAACCGTTATAACGGCCACCCGTTGACAACCTTCGTGGGTGATCTGGCGAATAGCGACGATCTGCCGTCCGAGACCTTCGATTGTATCGTACTCACCCAGACCCTGCACCTTCTTTTCGATCTACCTGCTGCAGTCGCAACCCTGTGGCGGATCCTGAAGCCGGGAGGCGTACTCCTGATTACAGTGCCTTGGGTCAGCCCGATTGACAGGGGAGAATGGGGCGAGAGCTGGTTCTGGTCGATAACTCCGGCTGCCCTAACGCGACTTCTGGCGTACAGGTTCGGGGCGAAGAACGTCGAAGTCAGTCACTATGGAAACGCGTATTCTGCTACGGCCTTCCTCTACGGCCTGGCGGAACATGAGCTGAATTCGGCATTACTTGATGTGCACGACCCCTATTGTCCGGTAATAGTCGCGGCGCGGGCTTTCAGGCGATGAGCGGCGCCGTGACAGCGCGTCAAACTGTCAGCAAATTGCTGCGACGGGGGCGTCTGCTTGCCGGTTTCGGTCGACCTATCGTGCTGATGTATCACCGCGTCGCAGAACCGTTCGTCGATCCTTGGGAACTCGCGGTTTCGCCGCAAAATTTCGCACGCCAGATCGAACTTCTTACGAAAGCGCGGGACATTGTTCCCCTGCAATGGCTGGCGCAACGGCTTGGCGAGAGACGGTCACCGAGAAATGCGGTGGCAATCACCTTTGACGACGGCTACGCGGATGTCCTCCAAAACGCCGTGCCGATCATGCGGCGTATGAACTGTCCTGCGACTGTCTTCGTCACCACCCATGCGATCACCGATCCCTCAGTGTTCTGGTGGGACATTCTATCCCGCATCATTTTGGAGATGCCTGCTCTCCCCAACACTCTGGAGATCGAGATCGCTGGCCGAAACTATGACTGGCGCGTTTGGGAGGACGCAATGCCGGCGGACTCCAATAACGCGATCAACCGCACGACGCTCCATTTCGACTTGCACGCACTGCTGAAGCCGTTGAGTGCACACGAACGCCAGAAGGCCCTGGAGCGGCTGGCAAGATGGGCAGGAACCGACGCCAGTCCCCGAGGGCGCGATCGCGCCATGACGCATTCGGAGCTGCGGCAGCTTGCCGACACCGATGGCATTTCGATCGGCGCCCACACCTGTACGCACCCATCCTTGCCGCTACTGAAACGGGACGATCTTGAACGCGAGATTTCAGGCAGCCGCCAAAAATGCGAGAAGATTACAGCACGGCGGGTGGTGGGATTCGCATACCCGTTTGGAGATTTCGATGGCAACACCGCCAACGCCGTAAGGTCTGCTGGCATGGACTATGCAGTAACTACGCTGCCGCGTGAAGCTGGGCCTCGCGTCGACCCTTTCCGATTGCCCCGCGTTACGGTCGCCGATTGGGGTGAAGCTGACTTTCGGCGCATGGTGCTATGCCATGGCTGACAATTCAGGCGGACAGCCGCGTGTCACGGCAATTATAGTCGTGTTCAATGGTGAGAGTTATCTCCGGGAAGCTGTTGACAGCATTGTAGGTCAAAGCTTCACCGACTGGGAACTCTTCATTGTCGACGATGGCTCGACTGACCAGTCGTCCGCCATCATACGCGGTTATGAGCAGCGGCTGCCGGGCAAGGTGCGACTATTGTCTCACCATGACAATGGCAATCACGGTATCAGCGCCTCGCGCAACCGTGGACTGACGGAAGCGCACGGCGCCTATGTCGCATTTCTCGACGCAGACGATGCATGGCTGCCCGAAAAGCTTTCCGACCAGGTCTCTATTATGGAAAGCGATCCGGCGCTTGGCATGATCTATGGGCGGACTCTGATCTGGCATAGCTGGCAAGAGGCTGCTGACCGCGCGGACTTCTACTACCCGCTCGGCGTCGAACCAGACACCCGATACGAGCCGCCTGTGCTGTTTGAGCTGCTGCTTCAGAACGAGGCCCAGACGCCGACAACTTGCAACGCCCTGATGCGTTCAAGCTTATTCGCAACGCTTGGGGGGTTCGAGAACAGCTTTCCCCTGATGTTCGAGGACCAGACGTTCTTTGCCAAGGCGCTCGCATTCGCGCCCGCCTACGTGTCCGGCCGGACCTGGGCAAAATACCGCCAGCATTCTGAAAGTTGCTCTGTTGCCTGCTCTGATGCAGGCACTGACGAGGCCGCGCGTATCACGTTTCTCAAATGGCTTAATCGCACAATGGCGGATAAGGGCGCCTCTTTCCGCATTCGTTCAGCAATCTGGAAAGCGCTTGCGCGCGAGCGCCGTAAGGTGCTCAAGCGAAGTATCAAAGGATGGCTTCGGCGATGACTTCCCTGCCGCGAGTGACGATCGTAACCCCCTTCCTCAATGCGGAGGCAACTCTGGGCGAAGCGATCGCCAGCGTCCAAGCCCAGACAGTTGCGGACTGGGAGCTTTTGCTGGTCGACGATGGCTCGACGGATGACAGTGTCAGGATCGCCAATGATGTTGCAGCGGCCGATCCTCGGATCAAGGTGCTGAACAGGCCTCCCGGATCCAAGCGTGGCGCGGCGGCAGCGAGAAACGCCGGAATAGAGGCCGGCAGCGGCGATTTGCTTGCCTTCCTGGACGCAGATGATCTGTACGAACCGCATATGCTCCGGACGGTTCTGGCGGCAGCCGATGCCAACCCGGAAGCCGCAATGATCTTCGGGCCGACAACATGGTGGTATCCAGACGGTGAGCGCCCCGATTGGGTCGAGCCGACGGACGGGCTTGCCGGCCGTTTGCACCAGCCCCCGCGGCTTCTGAGGCGACTTCTGCTGATACAGAACGGGCACGTTCCGTGTACCTGTTCGGTGCTCTTGCGGAAGAGCGCGATCAGCACGGTCGGCGGCTTTGAGCGCTTCGATCTCTATGAAGACCAGGCTCTATGGGCGAAGCTATTCCTGCGTTTTCCCGTCTTTGTCACGCCTGTAACTCTGGCACGCTATCGGCAGCATTCCGGTTCGACGTCGGCGGCGGCTGAGCGAGGGGTCTACGACCGCATGGGGAAATACCCTGCCCGCGCTGCATTCCTCGACTGGGTCGCGCAACATTTGCAGGAAAGTGGACTGCGAGGCTTCCACGTCCGATGGACGCTGCGGCTGGCGCGTGCGCCCTACGTCGCGCCGCCGACGATCGGAAGCAGGGCCGACCGGCTTATCCTGAAGATCATGATGTGGACAGCAAAGCAACGGCGCCGGATTCGGCGGAAACTCGTGCGTGCTTCAGTTTGAAAACAGGCGTCAACGCCTGGTCACCCATCGATGCGGGAAGCTGACACTGCCGAAGCCGGGTTGGGCGGTAACCGGTCGGTTGTCGAGCAAGCCGGGCATGACATCGAACACGGCGGCGGTCTCGACGTGGTCTTCGACCACACTGTCGTCCGCCACTAGCGCCACATCAATCCTGTAACGCCCTGGTCTCAGCATAAGGCTCTCTACATGCACCGTATAGACTTCGCCCTGACGATCATGCTCGGAGTGCTCCTTCGTGTCGAATGACGTCACAGGATCGCCGAGGTCGTCAATAATGGTAATGAGGCATTGTGCAAGTTCGCGCGGCCCATCGACCTGAAGCCGAAAATCCGCCGGCTGCCCCGACGCGACGGGACCCGTTTTGTTGAAAACCTCGATGCCGACGACGCGCAGGCGGCCTCGCCCGGTGCGCGTCGTTCGTGTACTCAGATCCGTGCTCGCTCGCGCTTCCAGTGTCTGCAGATAATTCCGGACCAGGTCGCCCGTCGGGCCGTCGGCCAGGATCGTCCCGCCGTCGATAAGAATTGCGCGGTTGCAAAGCCGCTGCAGAACCGACATCTGGTGGCTAACGATCAGCACTGTGCGGCCCGTTTCGGCAACGCTTTCGGCCTTGGCAATGCATTTCTTTTGGAATGCGGCGTCGCCAACGGCCAATATCTCATCGATCACCAGAATATCGGGATCGACATGCGCGGCAATCGCGAAGGCCAAGCGTAAGTACATGCCGCTTGAGTAACGCTTGACGGGCGTGTCGAGAAACGGCTCGACGCCGGAGAAATCGACGATTTCATCGAGCTTGGATCTGATCTCGGCGCGCCGCATGCCGAGTATCGCTCCGTTGAGATAGATGTTCTCGCGGCCGGTCAGCTCCGCATGGAACCCCGTGCCGACCTCCAGCAAAGCTCCCAGCCGTCCGCGTATCGTCGCGCGACCGGAAGTCGGCTCCACAATCTGCGCCAATATCTTGAGAATGGTGCTCTTTCCCGCGCCGTTAGGTCCGATCACGGCAAGGACTTCGCCTGCGCGCACCTGGAAGGAGACGTTCCTCAGGGCCCAGAATTGATCGTCTCCACCGTTGCGCCGACCCAAATCGGGCTTCCTGCGAAGGATTCGCCTTGCGCCGCTGGCCAGCGCGTCCCGCAAGGTAGGGAAGCTATTGTTCGCCACCCCCAGTCTGTAGGCCTTGCAGAGATTGCTGGCTTCAATCACTGTGTCGGTCATTGCTCAGATCAGGTCCGGAAACGCGCGTTCGGACTTTGAGAAAATAGCTAGTCCGGCAACGAGGAGGCCCAGCGAGGAGAGAGTCGATATCGAGATCATGACCCAATCGGCGGGCGTGCCCAGTACGCTCCAGCGCACGGCTTCGACTATCCCCACCATAGGGTTCAGGCTGTAGAGCGGCCGCCAAAAGTGCGGCACGAGATTGCCCGGATAGACAACCGGAGTCATGAATAGAACTATCTGAAGGCTGAACGGCACGAGATATCCCACATCGCGAAAGCGGACATTGATCGCAGATAGTGCCACTCCCAGCCCCATCGCCGATGCAGCCATGATGAGCACGAACAGTGGCAGGAAGAACACCTGCGGCGCCGGCCAGATTCCGAACGCCAGCAGCGCCGCGAACAAAAGAGTGAGGCCGACGATCATATCGGTCAGGCATGTGGCCATAGCGGACATGGGAATGATCAGACGCGGAAAATAGACGCGCTTCACAAGTTCCTGGTTGCTGACAAGGCTGCCCGTCATGCTGCCAACCGCTCGCGAAAAAAAATTCCACGGCACGAGCCCACACAGGACAAACAGCGGGTATGGCGCTCCGTTTGATGAGATGCCCACGAGTCGGCCAAACAAGACGCTGAAGACCGACATGGCAACGAGCGGCTGCAACATTGCCCAGAGCACACCCAGATAAGTCTGGCGGTATTTGACCTTGAAATCGCGCCAGGCCAGGAAGAACACAACTTCCCGATATCGCCAAAGTTCGGAAAGGTCGATCAGCCGCCGCTTGCGGGACGGATCGATCACTGTCTCAACAGCTAAAGGTTGCGGGTCAGTCCGTACCGACACTATGATGGCGTCCGCCCTCCCTTGACGCCCCATTGAGGCCTACATTTCCGCGCAGTGCAATCAGGACTTTCTCCGAAGTTATTCTCGGGGAACACTCGAATGCCTGGACTACTGTTTCAGCCTACGCCAGCCGGCTCTGCGAGAACAGCCACCGCGGTGATTCCGGATCAGAAACAGGAGCCTAAGACCCCTGCGCCGTAATTGCCGAGACAAAACGCCCAGCGCCACGCGTCGACCCCAAATGGCTGAAGCAGCGCAGGCCAGCGGACGATGAAGATTGTAGCAGTGGCGCCAAGGGCGGCGGTGGTGTTGACGAGAAGGATCCGCATGCCACGGCGTCTGGGCGGCAGGATTTCTGTCAGGTAGGAAATGACCAGAGGTCGAAGGCCCCAAGAGCGATGCCCGAAATGCCGCCGGCACAAACGATTAGCACCAGGAGGTGTAATCTCGTCAAGTCAGGCCGAGGTTTGGTGCAGCCCGCGCCATGGTCGAACGCACACAAGATCGCTTTGGCATCTCACAACCGGCGGGGTGCCGCCGCCACCTCATGGCTCGTCTCGCCCGCTTCAAGGCGCGCCCATTCGTATCATGTCATCAAGCCGCGTTGGGGGATGCCGCACGGTAGCGGCCGTAGCCCACCTTCGCGAGCAAGCCTTCCTCGCACATGCGGGCTAGGTAGCAGCGAGGAACGCCGATCTCGGTCAGGTCTTTTGTCCGGACTTCGCCCCTCTCAAGAGCGAGCGAGACGGCACGTTCCCTCAATGTCGGCTTCGGACCGCCGGCAAGCCGGATCCGCTCGGCGCGGTCACGATCACGCTTCCGCATCCTGTCAGAGAGCTCTGGCGTAGTTTTGAGGGAGATCGGCAGCACATAGTTCGCAGTTTCGTTCAGCCCGGGGAGCCATGTCGGTACGAATTACGACAGGCTGCCGCTTGCCGCAATCGCCGCGCCCTCCAGGAAGACCTTCGGCGCGTAGGCGTCGAGATTCCCGCTCCCTTCCACTTCCAGCGCCTTCAGGGTGAGATTTTTCATCCCGGCCTTGATTGCGCCCTGCCAGAATTCTTCCACGCCCTTGCGGTCATCGACGCGTTTGCCGTCGGGTGGCAGCAGGGCGGCGTCTTCGGTATACATTTGACCTACCGCTGCTGCGTTTCCGCTGTTGAAGGCGTCCATGAATTTTACCAACGCCGCTTCGATGTCCTCACGAGCCGAGTGGGCGGCCGCAGACAATGCAGACGAAAAAAGCAGCACAGCAGCAAATGCAAATGACTGAACCAGTCTCATTTCGTCCTCCCTTGCGTGCCCGACATGCCCACCCGATGAATAGCGCCGACTCGAGGGCGCCACGGCGCGTTCGATGGCCGGGCGCGGATTATATTAGACTTATCTGATATGACGGCGCAAGCGCAACTGCGACCCTCTGAATGACCAGCGTAGCAGCTGCCGGAGAGCTTCAAAGCGGCGGCTACCGCCTCACTGCCCTCCTCGTCTCGACGAAAGAGTTCGTTCGAATGATGCTTTTCCGTGGCTTTGCTCGCAAGTTTTCGTCAGCCAGCACAGGGCCTCCTCTTAGGGTCGCTGGTCGTCAAGGCCCAGCGGCCACTAGCTGACAGTCCCCCCCGTAGCCAAGCCGCTGGGCCCCTCGACGTGGGGAACGAGCATTGGAGACGATGTCGCGCTTTCCGTTACAGCCCGAAGGCGGGTGACAGATGACCGCGTCAGCCTCTCCACTCCGAGCTACGATTTCACGCATTCGATCAGGCACAGCTCTCTCGGGCACCAAGCATGAGTCAGCTCCCGAATGAGCAGGTGCCGCCCAGTTCGGCTTCGGCCGTTGCGCGCGCAAAGTATTGGGCGAGATCGATCGGCAGTCCGATCGGCAAATTGGGGCAGCGATGGCGAGAATGAATGCCAGGAACTTCCCTTCGGTGCCGCTTCGTCGATCTGTTTGCCGAGAAGACGCGCGCTGCGTGCCGCCCCCCATACCGCAGAGAACTCACTTCAGGTCACACACACACGACCCCACCGAGATCCTGCATCACTTTTCTACTCCGACGCCGCCACGTCACCAAGATCAGTCGCAAGCGTGATCGCGGCTATCGATCGCGCACCAGAGCGCTCTATGAGTGAGCCCCGAACGGCGCGCTCGAGCAATCCGGCTCGACGTAAGGCGGGCCATCCGTGCCGGCCTCGTGACTAAGACGGGCGAATGGCGGTTCCTGGACTCACCTTTTTGGTCTGAAGTCGCTTCCTTGAGCCGGTGGCGGAGTTCTTGCTTGATCGACCTCAGCACTGTTTTAGAATCGGTTTTCGGAAAATTTTTCTTGTGGCATCAATTTTCATGGGATAGGATCATTTTTCATAGGTTTTGCCGACTAAACCAAAATTCAATGGAAGGATTCGCGTTTCATGCCTGCGGTGCAACAGCACCAATTTTCAGGTCCTGTTACCGTTTTTCAGGAAATCCGCCTTCCTGAAACGGCGACCCCGGCCGGGTACAGCGCCCTGATCGGAGCCTACAGGCTCGCCGCGCCCTTGCCCCGTAGGTTGTTCGCCACTGGCGAGCATCATCGCATTACCGAACGGGATGGCTGGCGGATCATGACCCCCCGCCATGCCCCAAATCCTACCCTCGAAGGCCACCTGACCTTTGCGCTCAAGTACGAGGGACTGGACCTTGCCGTCCTCAAGCGGCTGTTCCAAGTGACCGGTCCCGCGCCGATCGAGGCGCTGGTCCGTGAAAGCCCGACCGGCAGTTATGCCCGCCGCATCTGGTTTTTATATGAATGGCTGAGGGACGCGCGTATCGATCTGCCGGACGCGGAGGCCGGACGATACATTCCGGTTGTCGATCCCGAGCTGCAGTGGCCCGGACCCGACAAGACCGCTTCGCGCTATCGCGTAAGGGACAATCTCCCCGGCACGCGTGAGTTCTGCCCTCTGGTGTTCCGCACCAAGATTCTCGAAAAATTCATCGGCCTTGAACTACCGCGGCGCGCGGAGGCAATCGTAGCGGACGTGCCGCGCGACCTCCTTGCTCGGACCGCCGCCTTTCTTTTGCTCAAAGACTCGCGATCAAGCTATGCGATCGAGGGCGAGCACCCGCCGCAAGATCGCATCCAGCGCTGGGGCCGCGCCATCGGCGAAGCCGGCCGCTGGCCGATCGATCGCGATGAGCTGCTGCGTCTGCAAAGAATTGTACTTGGTGACGCTCGTTTCGTAAGACTTGGCTTCCGAAAAGAAGGAGGTTTCGTCGGTGAGCATGATCGAGACAACGGTACGCCCTTGCCCGATCACATCAGCGCTCGGCCCGAGGACCTGCCGCGGCTAATCGATGGAATGGCGGCGTTCGATCAGGGCCCCGCGCAAAAGCTTGATGCAGTCGTAGCCGCCGCAATCCTCGCCTTCGGCTTTGTCTATATTCACCCGTTCGAGGACGGAAACGGCCGCATTCACCGCTACCTAATCCACCACGTCCTTGCCATGCGCGGCTTCAATCCGCCGGGAGTGGTCTTTCCCGTCTCGGCCGCGATCCTGGACCAGATCAACGAGTACAGGGGCGTGCTCGAGAGCTATTCGCAGCGCCTTCTGCCGTTGGTGGAATGGGAACCGACGCCGCAATTCAACGTCCGGGTGCTGAATGACACCGGTGATTTCTACCGGTTCTTCGATGCAACCCCGCACGCCGAATTCCTCTATGCTTGCGTTCAGCGGACGATCGAACGGGACCTTCCCGAGGAAACCGCATTTCTGCAGCGCTACGATCAGTTCCGGCAGCAGGTGGACGCCTTTATCGACATGCCCGAGCGGTTGACCGATCTGCTCTTCCGTTTTCTTCACCAGAATGATGGCCATCTATCGAACCGCGCGCGCGAGAAGGAATTCGCCGCGCTGACCAGTGACGAGGCAGGAAGAATCGAGGCGATCTACGCGCAAACCTTTGGTGCCCATTGAAGGTGTGATCATCAGGATCGATTTTTAGTCCGACGGTTTGCGATTCCCTTGTCCCTGCCTTCATCTCCGACGCTTGACTTGTCGCCGAGACATGCACGATTTTTTCCGCACGGTCTGACCGGCCGCCGATCAGCCGCGGCCAGAACGCGCTTGACAAACCGGAGCGGTCCCGTCCAACCTCACGCATTCACCAGGGGAGTCCCGGCAAGGGGCTGAGATACTGCTGGCTTTCGCGGCGCAGTGACCCGTTGAACCTGATCCAGTTCATACTGGCGTAGGGACGGTGCAAGCGCTTTGCGGGAGTTTACGCCCGAGGTCCTGTTTCGGCAGGTCGACAGAAGCGTCTTTTCATCCTTCCGGCACAGAACTGGGTCTCCAATGCAACGAGCAAAGGAGCCTCAAGATGAATGCCCTCACCCCCGCCGTCTCGACGGGACCGCTGCCTGCCTCACGCAAAATCCACAAATCCGGTACCATCCACCCGCAGCTCAGGGTGCCGATGCGCGAAATCTCCGTCCATCCGACGGCAGGCGAGCCGCCGGTGACCGCTTACGATCCGTCCGGCCCCTATACCGACCCGACTGTCGAAACCAGCATCGAAAACGGCCTTGCACGGCTTCGCCATGAATGGGTCACCGCGCGCGGCGATGTCGAAGCCTATGACGGCCGCCACGTCCGGCCAGAAGACAATGGGTTTGCGGCAGGCGAGCGCCTAACACCGGAATTTCCAGTCCGCAACCGGCCACTCCGGGCCCAGACCGGCAAGGCGGTGACACAGCTTGCCTATGCGCGCGCTGGCATCATCACGCCCGAAATGGAGTTCGTCGCCATCCGCGAGAACCTTGGTCGCGAGATCCTGCACGGCAAGCTTGAGCGCGACGGCGAGGCCTTCGGCGCGGCGATCCCCGACTTCGTCACGCCTGAATTCGTCCGCCACGAGGTGGCGCGCGGACGCGCGATCATTCCCGCCAACATCAATCATCCCGAGAGCGAACCGATGATCATCGGCCGCAATTTCCTGGTCAAGATCAACGCCAATATCGGTAACTCCGCCGTCACATCGTCGATGGCTGAAGAGGTCGAAAAGATGGTGTGGGCGATCCGCTGGGGCGCCGACACGGTGATGGATCTGTCGACCGGCCGCAACATCCACAACATCCGCGAATGGATCGTCCGCAACTCGCCGGTGCCGATCGGCACGGTGCCGCTCTACCAGGCGCTCGAGAAAGTCGGCGGCATTGCCGAGGATCTTACCTGGGAGGTTTACCGCGACACGCTGATCGAACAGGCCGAACAGGGCGTCGACTATTTCACCATCCACGCCGGCGTGCGGCTGCATTACATCCCGCTGACCGTTAACCGGGTCACGGGTATCGTCTCGCGCGGCGGCTCGATCATGGCAAAATGGTGCCTGCACCATCACCGGGAAAGCTTCCTCTACGAGCACTTTGCGGAGATCTGCGACATCTGCCGCGCTTATGACGTCTCCTTCTCGCTCGGCGACGGCCTTCGTCCCGGCTCGATTGCCGATGCCAACGACGCGGCGCAATTCGCCGAGCTGGAAACGCTCGGCGAGCTGACGCAGATCGCCTGGGCGAAAGATTGCCAGGTGATGATCGAGGGGCCCGGCCACGTGCCGATGCACAAGATCAAGGCGAACATGGACAAGCAGCTCGCCGTCTGTGGCGAGGCGCCGTTCTATACGCTTGGACCGCTGACGACCGACATCGCGCCGGGCTACGACCACATCACTTCCGGCATCGGCGCGGCGATGATCGGCTGGTTCGGAACGGCCATGCTCTGCTACGTCACGCCCAAGGAGCATCTCGGCCTTCCCGACCGCGATGACGTCAAGACCGGCGTGATCACCTACAAGATCGCAGCGCACGCGGCCGACCTGGCGAAGGGCCACCCGGCGGCGAAAGTCAGGGATGACGCCCTTTCCCGCGCGCGCTTCGAGTTCCGCTGGGAGGACCAGTTCAACCTGTCGCTCGACCCCGAAACCGCACGGTCCTTCCACGACCAGACCTTGCCCAAGGAGGCGCACAAGCTGGCGCATTTCTGCTCGATGTGCGGACCGAAATTCTGCTCGATGCGTATCTCTCACGACATCCGCGCCGAGGCACAGAAAGAGGGCATGGCGGCGATGGCGGCGAAATACCGCGAGGGCGGCGATCTCTACGTGCCAGCGGACGAGACCGGCGCACCGCTCACGCCTCAGCCAGGTAAGCCGTCATGAAGGTGCTGATAAAGGGGGCCGGCGTCGCCGGCCTCACCGTCGCCTTCGAACTCGCCGCCCGCGGCGCGACGGTCACGGTCGCCGAGATCCGGCATGGCCTTGGAGGCAATGCGTCGTGGTTCGCCGGCGGCATGCTGGCGCCATGGTGCGAGCGTGAAAGCGCCGAGCAGCCGGTGCTGGACCTTGGACGTGACGCTGCCGACTGGTGGGATGCGGTGCTGCCGGGTCAGGTGACACGGGGCGGAACACTTGTCGTGGCCGCCCCGCGCGATGCCGGCGAGCTCGACCGCCTCGCCAGCCGCACGTCGGGCCATCGGCGTGTCGACGAAGACGAAATTGCGCTCCTGGAGCCCGACTTAGCCGGCCGCTTTCGCCGCGGATTGCTCTTTCCCGATGAGGGCCATCTCGATCCGCGCCAGGCGATGGCAGCACTTCATGACAAGCTCGCAGCCATGGGTGTCAAATTCCACTTCGGCACCGACGCCCGGCATGTTTCCGGTTTCGATCGTCAGATCGATTGCACGGGAATGGCAGCCGCCGATGACAGGCTTCGCGGCGTTCGCGGCGAAATGCTGATCCTAAACACGCCAGACTTCTCGCTGTCGCGCCCGGTCCGGTTGCTGCATCCGCGCTTTCCGCTCTATGCGGTACCGCGTGCCGACGCCCAGTTCATGATCGGTGCGACGATGATTGAAAGCCGGTCCGCCAGACCGGTCACGGCGCGCTCCATGATGGAGCTTCTGGGTACCGCCTATGCCCTCCATCCGGCCTTTGGCGAGGCCGAGATCGTTGAAACCGGTGTCGGCGTCCGTCCAGCCTTTCCCGACAATCTGCCGCGCGTCGAAATGAGCGGAGACACCGTCGCGATCAACGGGCTCTATCGCCATGGCTTTCTTCTCGCCCCTGCCATGGCGCGCCTGGCGGGCGAAATTGTCTTCAATCACGACAAACCCGTGGAGCTTGCTCATGAAACTGATGGTCAACGGCAAAGTGCATGAGGTTGCCGCCACCACGCTGGCCGAGCTGCTTGCCGCGCTTGACTATGAGGGCGATTGGCTCGCGACCGCCGTCAACAACGACCTCGTGCACAAAGCCAGCCGGGCGGAATTCCAATTGAACGACGGCGACCGGATCGAAATCCTCTCGCCCATGCAGGGGGGCTAGCATGTTCGATCTTCTCGGGACGACGCTTCCCTCCCGCCTGCTTCTCGGCACCGCTCAATATCCTTCGCCGGCCATCCTTGCCGATGCAGTCAGGGCATCGGGCACCTCGGTGGTGACCGTCTCGTTGCGCCGTGAAATGGCAGGCGGCAGGGCTGGCGAAAAATTCTGGTCGTTGATCCGGTCGCTTGGTGTCAGAATCCTGCCCAACACTGCTGGCTGCCACTCCGTCAAGGAAGCGGTCACGACCGCACAAATGGCGCGCGAAGTCTTCGGCACGCCCTGGATCAAGCTCGAAGTGATCGGCAATCACGACACGCTGCAGCCGGACGTGTTCGGTCTGCTCGAAGCCGCCCGCATCCTGTGCGAGGACGGTTTTGCGGTGTTCCCGTATACTACCGACGACCTTGTCGTCGCCGAGCGGCTGCTTGCGGCGGGCTGCAAGGTCTTGATGCCCTGGTGCGCACCGATCGGTTCCGCCCTCGGGCCGGTCAACATCATGGCGCTGCGCTCGATGCGCGGACATTTCCCTGATGTCCCGCTGATCGTGGATGCTGGTCTCGGACGGCCATCGCACGCGGCAACAGTCATGGAGTTCGGCTTTGATGCCGTGCTCCTGAACACAGCGGTCGCCAAGGCGGCCGATCCGGTCGGCATGGCGCGTGCGTTCGGCAAGGCGGTCGACGCCGGTCGAGAAGCTTTCAGCTCGGGGATGCTCGAACCCCGCGACGTCGCGGTGCCATCGACACCAACATTCGGCAGGGCGGTTTTCTCATGAAGCTCGATCCCTTCTACCTGATCGTCGACAGCGCCGCCTGGATCGAACGGCTGGTGCCACTTGGCGTCAAGCTGGTTCAGTTGCGCATCAAGGATAGGGACGAGGCCACGCTGCGGACGGAAATCCGCCGCGCGAACGGCGTCTGCGTGGTCCATGGTTGCCAACTGATCGTCAACGATTATTGGCGGCTCGCCATTGAGGAAGGCTGCGACTTCGTCCATCTCGGCCAAGAGGATTTGGCTGCGGCCGACCTGCTGGCGATTAAGTACGCCGGATTGAAGCTCGGGCTCAGCACGCACGATCATCTCGAACTGGAAACGGCCATCGCTGCCGAGCCCGACTATATCGCGCTCGGCCCCATCTATCCCACCATCCTGAAGCAGATGAAATGGGCGCCGCAAGGGCTCGAGCGGATCAGCGAGTGGAAGCATCGGGTGGCGCCGATCCCATTGGTCTCCATCGGCGGCCTCAACCCCGACCGGCTCGACGGCGTCTTCGAGGCTGGTGCGGACAGCGCGGCGGTGGTCACCGACATCACGTTGAATGCCGATCCCGAAGCGCGCACGCGAGAATGGATCGAAAAGACAAAGCCATGGCGCTGAGGCGAGAACCGCATGTGCTCGTGGTCGGCGGATCAGACCCCAGCGGTGGGGCTGGAATTGCACGTGATATCGAGACGATCTCTTCCATTGGCGTGCGCACCTGCCTGGCTGTCACAGCGCTGACGGTGCAGACGCACGAAGCCGTAATGGAAATCCATCCTTCGCAGCCCGATCTTGTGGCCGATCAGATGTGCGCCGCGCTACAGGCCAACAAGGTGGCGGCAATTAAGATCGGCATGCTCGCAACGGCTGAGATCGTCGTTGCCATTGCCGGCGTGCTGCGCGAAAATCCGCAGGTGCCGGCAGTGCTCGATCCGGTGCTTGCCTCGAGCTCCGGCCGGGGGCTTCTGGAAGCAGGTGCCATCGCTGCCATGAGGCGCGACCTGATGCCGCTTTGCTGCCTTGTGACCCCCAATCTCCTGGAGCTGGCGCTCCTTGTTGGTGCGGAACCGCCAGCCGACGAGAGCGACGCGGTGAGACTGGGACGGAAATTGCTGGCAGCCGGCGTGCCGGGCCTGCTGATCAAAGGGGGCCACGCATCAGGACCTCGATCAACCGACATTCTGTTGCGTTCTGATCAAGAACCAATCCGCTTCGACGCACCTCGTCTTGTCGCATCAATGCGCGGGACGGGTTGCATGCTGGCTAGCGCGATTGCGGCGCATCTGGCGAAAGCGAAGCCGCTCGAAGACAGTGTGCGCGAAGGCAAGCGGCTTGTCTTGGCCATTTTTAAGAAGAATGCAGCAGACCGACGAAACTTGTAAAATTTTCCAACTCTCGAAAGAAACGCCTGCCTCTCGCGGGTCCGGGCTGGTAATTTCCCCTCGTAATTCACCTCACTCGACAGGAGTAGTTTGACGGCCTCGCCAGGCGGCGACCGCGAGATCAACGATGGCGAGGCGGCCGTCGTGCGCCGTATCTAGTGCGTTGTGTGGCATCCTTTCCCCCCATCCGACTGCGATCCTGGAATTCACCTTGGTCGCGAGCTCCTGCTAAACGATGCCCCTCGAGGGGAGCGGTCGATCCCGCGTCTCGGCTGCGGCGGCGCTAGGCTGACGCTCCTTATGCCGTCCTGTTGAACCGGACTTGGGATCACGAACTGCTCCATGCGGCACTCGTTGACAAGCCTGCCGTGATATGAACAGGATTATACAGGATCACTGAACAGGTACCCATATGAAGCGGCGCTTGGTTCAACTGTCTCCCGGCACGGGCAAGCCCGAACAGATCGCCACCGTTCTCGAACATGAAATCCGCTCCGGTGTTCTCGGTTTCGGCGACCGGCTGCAAAGCGAGAACAAGCTCGTCCAGCGTTTCTCCGTCAGCCGCAACACCGTCCGCAAAGGCCTCGAGGAACTGTCCAACCGCGGGCTGATCACGACCAAAGTCGGCATCGGCTCTTTCGTCACCTTCGATGACAAGCCCGTTGATGACTCCATCGGTTGGTCGCGGGCGCTCGCCAACGCCGGCGCCAACGCCGAGACGCGGACGCTGCGGCTCGAGGTGATCGAGGACCCCGGTCTTGCCGCACTGCTTGGTATAGAAAACCCGTTTTTCATCGCTGTCGACCGGGTGCGCACCAATGCCAGCGACGGCCACGCCATCTCCATCGAGCGCAGCCGCCTGCCATTGTCGCCGGAACTGGAGGACGTGCCGTTGCGCGGCCTGCGCGAAGGCTCGCTGCACCAGACGCTGCGCGGCGCGGGCCTCATTCCCGACCATGGCGAGGAATGGGTCGGCATCGAAATGCTCAACGCCGAGGACTCTGCAATCCTCGGTTGCCCGCAAGGCACGCCGTTCCTTCGCGGTCGCCGGTTGACCCGCGCCGCCGATGACCGGCCGATCGAATATGTGACCAGCCTGCTCAACCCGGCGCATTTTGCGCTGCATATGAGGTTCTGAGTGATGCCGGACGACAACACCGGGAATATGACTGATCGGGCCATGGGGGCGCTTGTCGGCGGGGCACTGGGGGATGCGCTGGGCATGCCGACGCAGCTTTTGTCGCCGGCCCGGATTGCCGAACTCTACGCCCATGTAGAGGGCTTCATTGCTCCTTTCGCCGACCATCCGGTGTCGAAGGGGTTTCCCGCTGGAACGATCACCGACGACACCGAACAGGCGCTTCTGCTTGGCCGTATCCTGGTTGAATCCGGTAACCGCTTCGATCATGCGCGGTGGGTCAACGCGCTGCTCGACTGGGAGCGCGACGTCAAAGCGCGCGGCAGCTACGATCTGCTGGGACCATCGACCAAACGCGCCATCGACGCCATCAACAATGGCGTGCCGGCCGAGGAAGCGGGGCGCAGCGGCGACACAAATGGTGCGGCCATGCGCATTGCGCCGGTCGGCATCATGATGCCGCCAGAGCCGCTGGACGCGCTGGTCGCCAAAGTTGCCGAGACCTGCCGGGCCACGCACAACACCTCGGTTGCCATTGCGGCCGCAGCCGCCGTTGCGGCGGCCGTCAGCCGCGGCGTCGCAGGCGGCGACTGGCGCGCCGCTTCCGACAGCGCCATCGCCGCGGCGAGGTGCGGAGCAACGCTCGGCCATTGGGTGACCGGCGGTGACATTGCTGCGCGCATTGGGTGGGCGCAGGAGCTTGTGCGCGGCAAGGCGACGAAGGACGCGATCCGGCTGATCACCGATCTGGTCGGCACCGGCGTCGCCAGTCAGGAGTCCGTTCCGGCTGCATTCGCCGTGCTGGAAGTCGCCGGCGGTGATCCCTGGCAAGCGGCGGTCATCAGCGCCAATCTCGGTGGCGACACCGATACGATCGGCGCCATCGCGACCGGCATGGCCGGCGCCTGCACCGGCTTTTCCCGACTGCCTCAGAACCGCATTGCAGACCTCAAGGGCATCGACATTGCGGCGGTTGGCGCGCTCACCGCCGACCTTGTTGCGGCCCGTATATCCAAGCGCCGTGCCGACAGGACGGGTCCCGGCAAGGATGCGGCGGCATGAGTGGGCGTCTCGTCCATGTCGGCAGCGCGGTGGTCGACTATGTCTACCGCATCGACGCCTTGCCGGCGCCGGGTACGGAGAAGACGGCGTCGAGCTACACGCAAGTCGCCGGCGGCGGCTTCAACATGATGGTCGCGGCCAGCCGCACCGGCATGAAGGTGGTGTTCGGCGGCCAGCTCGGCAGCGGACCCAATGGCGACTTCCTGCGCACGGCCTTAGCCAGTGAGGGGATCGAGACATTGACGACGCCATCGCCCGTCATGGACAGCGGCAATTGCGTCGCCATGATCAGCAGCGATGCCGAGCGCACCTTCGTCTCGTGGCCTGGTGCGGAGAGCTTGCTCAGCCTTGACATGATGGCGCCCGTCTCGGTCGCGCCGGGGGATTGGGTGTTCACCTCCGGCTATACGCTTAGCTATCCGGGAAGCCGAGACGCGCTTGTCGACTGGATCGAGGCACTTCCGGCCGACACACCGCTTGTCCTCGACCCGACACCTGTCGTCGTCGACATTCCCCGCCCTATCCTGCCTCGGATACTCGCCCGCACCACCTGGTTGAGCTGCAACAGGATGGAAGCGGCCGCGATTGCCGGTCCGGGCGACGTCGAGACACTCGCGTCACGGCTTCTTAGCGACCACTCCCCGAAGGCCGTCGGCGTCGTTATTCGCGCCGGAGCGAAAGGCTGCCACATACGGCTGGCCGATGGCTCGGCGCAAACGAGTGCCGGCTTCGAGGTCGACGCCATCGACACCAATGGCGCCGGCGACACACATATCGGCGCTTTCGTCAGCGCGCTGGCGCGCGGCGCGCCGCCTTTTGAAGCAGCGCGCTACGCCAATGCGGCGGCGGCCATTTCCGTCACCCGCCACGGTGGTTCATCAGCGCCGACCGACCACGAGATCCAGACATTCCTAAGCCATGCCGGCGGTCCGCCGATCGGCCTCCATGGCCGGAAGCAAGTGGCCAAACGCCCGACAGCCTGACAAAGCCCGGGAAGCGGGCAAACACAGAGAGGAACGAACATGCGCATGCCCGACTTGACTGCCCTGCTGACGGCGACCGCCGTCTTCACCTCCGCACTCGCATTTGCCGCCAAGGCCGACGAGGTGCACGTACTCAACTGGAAGGGCTACGGCGCCGACGAGCCGTGGGCCATCGAAGCCTTCGAGAAGGCGACCGGCAACAAGGTCGTCAACGATTTTTTCAATTCCGAACAGGAGATGCTGACCAAGCTCAGGACCAATCCCGGCCTTTACGATGTCGTCATGATCAACGCCGCCTTCAACGACCAGGCGATGGCGGAAAAGCTGATTCAGCCGATCGACACGTCCAAGCTGCCGAACTTTCCCGACATCAGCAAGGACAAGGCCGGATCGCCGATGCTCGTCCATGACGGCAAGGTCTATGGCGTGCCGTGGGTCTGGGGGCTGACGGCGCTCGCCATCAATGAGAAATCTTTCGATAAGCCGCCGACGAGCATCGCCGAAATGTGGGATCCCGCTCACAAGGGCCGCGTCACCATCCGTGATGATGCCGTCGAGGCGGTTCAGTTCGGCGCCATTGCCACCGGCCAGAACATCAACGACATCAAGGATATCGAGGCGGTCAAGGCGAAGCTCACCTCGCTGATGCCGCAGATCAAGACGTTCTGGAGCTCGGAGAACGACTGGAACCAGATGGCTGCCTCTAACCAGATCGACATCGGCACCTATTGGAGCGGCTCGGCCGATCGCGCCAAGACCCATTTCAAGCTGCCGGTCTCGCTCGTGATCCCGCAGGAGGGCGCTGTCGCCTGGCTCGACGCCTTCTCCATTCCGGTCGGTTCCAAGAATGTCGCCGGCGCCGAGGCCTTCATCAACTACATGATCGACCCGAAGTTCTATGTCGAATGGGTCACCAAGGTCGGAGCCCCGGTATCCGCCAACACCAAGGCTGTAGAAGCACTTCCCGGGGATGCGTTCAACCGCAAGGTGATGGGTGACCCGGCAGTCGCCAAGCGCATTCAGTTCCAGGCGCCGATCACAGACGCCCAGCGCGAAACCTATCTGTCGCTCTGGCAGCAGCTCAAGGTCGACGTGAAGTAACAGCAGAAGCCGGGATCAGCCGACCATGCATGTCGGCTGATGCTTCCCCATCCTGGGAGGAGGATGTCATGGCAGCACAGGTTGCGGCCGCGTCGCGCAGCGGATTGAGATCGGCCTTGCTACTGCTGGCGCCTGCCTATCTCTGGCTGACGGTTGCGATCTTCCTGCCGCTCTCAGCCATGGTCTTCTTCTCCTTCATGACCGACCTGCCGCTGTCGGGAAAGCCGTGGGCGTTCACACTCGAAAACTATGCCGCCTTCTTTTCACAAAGCCTTTATCTGACATTGCTTTTGGCCTCGCTGCGCCTCGGCCTCGAGGTGACGCTGTGGTGCATCGTCATCGGTTATCCCGCCGCTTATGTGCTGGCCAAGGTGCTGAAAGGCCGCAGCCGAGAGGCGATTTTCCTGCTCGTCATCCTGCCGTTCTGGTCGAACGGGCTGGTGCGTATCTTCTCCTGGGCGATGGTGCTGCGTGAAGGCGGCATTCTCGACACTGCGCTCAACGCCGTCCTGCCGTTCAAGATCAACATCGACCTAATGTATTCCTATCCGGCCGTAATCATCGGGCTGGTGCACTCCTACGTGCCTTACATGGTGCTGACCTGCTATCTGACCCTGCAGGCCATCGATGACTCGCTAATCGAGGCCGGGCGCTCGCTCGGCGCCTCGCGGCTGCAGGTGCTGAATCGAGTCATCATTCCGCTGTCGATGCCGGGGCTGGTGGCGGGC
The DNA here is from genome assembly GCF_040320195.1 of Mesorhizobium sp. M0768. Lineage (NCBI taxonomy): Bacteria > Pseudomonadati > Pseudomonadota > Alphaproteobacteria > Hyphomicrobiales > Phyllobacteriaceae > Mesorhizobium > Mesorhizobium sp. M0768. The sequence continues at coordinate 33,938 of NZ_JAMYPD010000015.1, forward strand.
GCAGCGCTCGTCTTCGTCCCGGTTGTTGGTTCGTTCATGGAACCGCGCATCCTCGGCGGCCGTACCGGCACCTTTTACGGCACTGTCATCGAGGACCAGTTCGTCGCCGTGTTCAACTGGCCGCTTGGTGCTGCGCTCTCCTTTATCCTGTTGGCCGTCGTGCTGGTCATCCTGGCGGTTGCCTCGCCGGTGCTGCGGAGGGCTACGTGATGGCGACGACACGTGTTCTCGAATGGCTCGGCCGCCTTTACATCTGGCTATTGCTCGCCTTCCTCTATGTGCCCATCATCATCATGGCGCTAATGTCTTTCAACGTTTCGCCCTTCTACCAGCTGCCGTTCGAATGGACGGCGGAATGGTATGCTTCGCTGAGGCAGAACGACCAGCTTATCTCAGCCACCTGGAACAGTGTCGAAATCGCAGTCATCACCACCATCATCTGCGTCGTGCTTGGCTCGGCAGCGTCACTTGCGCTCTACCGCTATGAGTTTCGCGGCAAGAAATTCCTGCAGGCGCTGCTGTTTCCGCCAATCGCCATTCCGTGGCTGATAACCGGCACGGCGATGTTGATCTTCTTCTTCGGCGTCGGCATTGGGCGCGGCCTGTTCGCCATCCTGCTTGGCCACGTCGCGCTTGCGCTTCCCTACGTCATTGTCGTCGTGTCGGCCCGACTGCAGACCTTCGCGCACGAGCTGGAAGAGGCGGCGCGCTCGCTCGGCGCCAATCAATGGCAGTTGACGAACCGCGTCACGCTGCCCTGGATCATGCCGGGCGTCATTGCCGGTGGGCTGTTCGCCTTCGCCGTGTCCTTCGACCAGTTCGTCGTATCCTACTTCTTGTCGACGCCCGGCCAGACGACGCTGCCGGTCCAAATCTACGCCGCGATCCGCAAGGGTTTCACGCCCGAGATCAATGCGGTCTCGACGATCATCATTGTCGTGTCGATGGCGCTGATGCTGCTGACAGCGCGCTTCTTCAAATTCGGCGGAGAGAAATAATGGCTGGCGTCCAAGTAGCGAACGTGTCGCGCGCTTTCGGTGCCCACAAGGCGCTGGACGATGTGTCTATCGATTTCGCCGACGGCGGCTTCTACGCCCTGCTCGGTCCCTCCGGCAGCGGCAAGACCACGCTGCTGCGCCAGATCGCCGGCTTCGACTTTCCCGACTCTGGCCGCATCTCCATAGGCGGCGAAAGTGTCGAGCGGGTGCCGGTGGAGAAGCGGCGCATCGGCATGGTGTTCCAGAACTACGCCCTGTTTCCCAATATGAGCGTTGCTGGCAATGTCGCCTTTGGCCTGTCGGTGCGCGGCGAGCCCAAGGCGGTGATTACCAGCGAGGTACAGCGCGCACTCGACCTTGTGCAACTCGGCAGGCTCGGCGGCCGCCGGCCGCATCAGCTGTCCGGCGGCCAGCGCCAACGGGTTGCGCTCGCTCGCGCGATCGTCATCCGGCCGCGCGTGTTGTTGCTCGACGAGCCGCTCGGAGCGTTGGACAAGGCGCTGCGGGTCGACATGCAGATCGAGCTCAAGCGCATCCAGCGCGAGATCGGCATCACCACCATCTTCGTCACCCACGACCAGGAAGAAGCGCTGACGATGAGCGACCGCATCGGCATTCTGCGCGATGGCAAGCTGGTGCAGGAAGGCTCGCCCGAGGAGATCTACGATCGGCCGAAGAGCGAGTTTGCCGCCACTTTCCTGGGCGACGCCAACATCCTTCGCGGCGACAGCACGGGCAACGGCATCCGACTGCCGGACGGCACAGCGATTGCCGCCGGCGCGGGTGCCAAGCTTGCCGCTGGGGCCAAGGCAAGCTGCGCCGTGCGGCCCGAACGCATCCGCATCTTCACCGATGCCGAGGCTCCGGATGCGGCCAACGCGAATCTGCTGCGAGGCCAGGTATCGAAGCGCATCTTCGCCGGAAATAGCAGCACCTACTTTGTCGAGCGTGCTGGCCAGACGCTCAAGGTGATTGTGCAGAACACCGGCGCTGGCAGGCTGGCGGAAGGTCAGGATGTCGTGCTGCATTGGTCGCCGGAAAGCACAGTCTTGATCGTCGCGGGGTAGCAGGCCAGAGATAGACCACTGACCGACTCAGATGGGGCTTTTGTGATGGTAAAAGATTGCGACCTCCTGGTTGAGGTCCGCGCCAGAAACGCCGATACGTCCCGCCTACGAGACCATGCCATTTTTTGGTGGTCTTGCGGCCCGGAGCAACCGATCCCGGCAATGATGATGGACAACGACATGGTTGGCATCGCCAAGGTCTTGCCGATTGACAGTTTCACTCAGAAGCGGTGCGCCGGGCTTGCGGCTAGTGCGCCGTTTGCTGCTGTTTTGAGATTTGGCCAGGCGCGTATTCATTGGCCTCGAAGACAAGCCTCCGTCAAGCCAGGCATCACGATCTTTGCCTCTAATCCTCCCAGATTCAATGTCGGTTTCGGGACCCGGCAAACCGATCCAAGGCACGGCTGCGAGCACGCGCCCTGGGGAGCCGGAGTAGACCTTTGAGCGGGGTGCGGATGGCAGTTTTGAACGTGCGATCCCATCGTCCCGAACGATGTGGAGTTACCAGCAAGTCGTTATTGTTCCTGGGCTCCTTCGCCACGTTCGCTCACGACTGGTCGCGTTTCCTTTCGCCGTTTCTGTGGGAAACCTGTGGGATGAGCACACCGCGTTCGTGTCTTGTGATTTGAGTTATACTCGGAACGGTTTGCGGCGACTTGGAGAAAACCGGCTTCTTCGTGATCTTCTCGGCGGCGTCTGCCAAGAAATCAGGATGATGATGGCCGTAAGTTTCGATCAGGACATCCACTGTAATGCCAAGAAAGCCCGCAGCCTGCCACAGATCGGTGCCGGCCTGCATCATCCAAGTCGCCGCGGTGTGGCGGAACACGTGCGGAGTAACGTCGGGCCCTAGGCCGGCGATTTCGCGCGCCGTCTTGAAGCTCTTGTCTATCGACTGCACCGGCTTTCCATTCCATTCCACGACAAAATCCTGCGATATCTTGCGACCGATGTTCGCACTTTTGCCGCGCGATTTGGTCTCGATGTGAAGATCAGTGCGCGCCCAGCGCCGGAGGTGCGCCAGCAGCCGCTCGGGCAACGGTACAGGGGGTTGGCGCTTCTTGGTCTTCCTTGCGCCGGTGGCACCGCGATAGAAGATACCGCGGTCTAGGTCCACATGACCGCGCCCTTTCGTTGGGCGTATGGCGGCACCGCAGATTGCGGCCGAGCGCGTTCCTGTATAAAGTGCGACGAGGATGAAGCGCGCGAGATGTCGCCCAGTGCGCCGGCCACTCTCTTGGCCCTTCCATGTCTGCTTCATTCGCCAAGCTGCCCAGATCAGTGCGGCCGCCTCACTGCGGGTCAACCAGCGTTCGCGGGCGGCGGCCCTGTCTGGCAGGGTGATGACCGGTGCGGCGGTTGTATAACCCTCCTTGCGGTAGTAGTTGATGGCGGCACGAAGATCCTCGAGTTGGCGGCGCGCCGCGGCTTCGGTGGGGCGCGACGCAACGTACTCGCGGCAGAGTTTGCCATTGATGGCGGCGAGAGTTTTTTCCCCGAAGTAATCAAGGACCTTATCCAGCCGAGCCGCCGTCTCTTCTGGTGTCGCGTGCTTCGGTGCAACCTCTTTAAGGTAGAGGTTGACCACATCGGCAATTAAGACGTCCTCGGCTCCCCGCGCTCGGTGGTATTTGCTTCCAATGTAGGCGGCAAGCGCCTTTTCAGCTTCAGTTCCTGGACGGCCTTTTTCGCCGCCGCCAGCGCTGATGAAGCTGGTTCCATCGCGGATAAACCATCCAGCTTTGTTTCGGCGCGTTCCATCTTTTTTCCAGCTTTCGTCACGCCATACCAGGCGTGGCCCTTTCGAAGTCCGCGGCATAGTTCCCTCATCCTCGCGATTGCCATCAAGCTGACGTATTCCTTTCCGGCGATTAGCTCCGTTTCAAGTCGACCGGCGTCACGTTCCTTGCGTAGGCCTGCTGCGCTCATCGAGCCGTCGGGAAAGGCAATTCGCGCAGCGATTTCGACGCGCAGTGGTGTGGTCTCGTCGAATTGGTCGGGGATTTTCATAAGAAGTCCTCAGCAGTTCTTAGGTCTGAGCTGTTCGCCGACCTCGTTGAGCACTCCGTCCTGTCTCGCCGTTCTGGACACGGTCCTGCCGGAGAACTCTTCTCCAAAAAACCGGCTGCGAAAACCGCCCGCCGGAGGTGCTGCGGCGAAGAGGCGCCTTCGACCTGTCAATCGGAGTGGTTGCGCAACAAGTCCATGGCTGGCCTCTGCTTCCAGTCCGGCCAGACACACTCCTAAAGGGATCCGACCATCGTTTCAGTATCGATACGGCCGGCAGGGCCTATTGCGTCGCAACGCCCGCGCGCGCCGCGTCGCGTTCAGGCGAGCAGGGCAGCGGAGTACCTCCTTCGCTTCTTGGCTGGCAGCGTCATTGCTGGCGACGATTAGCGGCAAGCCGCCCGTGATGACCAACCACGTCCAAATCGATTTCCCGTCGCAAAAAGCGCTCTGTTCGCTCTCGAACTCAGCCGCATGCCCTCGGTGTCGCACGCCACAGCGCCGAAGGCGTGATGAAGAACCCAGATACTTCCAATGGGGCGACCGGCCCGCTCGTCGTTCATCGCCGCGCTGTGGTCCTTAATCGCTACTGCTGCACGTTTGTATGCAGCCGCGTTTGTAAACAGGAACGCCGTCACTGAGTTGCTACCCCGCAACAACCTCGGTTGGCTGCCAAGCACAAGAGGACGAGGAGTGCCGGGATCTCCATGACGAGTTTGAAGGTCGAGAGAGAGGCTCTCGACTGCCCGTCTCGGAGTACATCCCGATGGCGACTACCCCTCAGAAAATTACCCTTCTGTCCTCGCGAGACATTGCCTTCGAGAACGTGGAGTTCTCCATGTCCCAGGTCCGCGTCAAGGCTGACATCTGGATCGAGGACCTACCTGACCTCGTAGCCGAAGTGACGACCCACTCGCACCTCCTCGTGCGCAAGACGACCAGTGGTTGCATCGAGCGCCTTGCCGTCGAGATTCGCGCAGGGTCGGCCAGTCCCACTGAGCCACAGGCGCCCGAACCCGCAATTCTGGGCAAGGTGCTGGAGCGCTATCAGCGCATCGACTCGCGGGAGGATGCATGATGCCCCGACGCGACGCGTCCGAACTGGCCCACCGCCTGGGCCGACAGGCCGAAGCGGTTTGTCGCCACTATCTTTCGAACGGACATCGCGAGGGACGCTACTGGCTTGTTGGCGATGTCCGAAACACGCCGGGTCGCTCTATGTTCGTGCGGCTCGTCGGCTCGCAGAGCGGAAAGGGCGCAGCCGGCAAATGGACTGACGCGGCGACCGGGGAGCATGGCGATCTTCTCGATATCATCCGCGAAAGCCGCGGTTTGAGCGACTTCAGGGACGTTGCCCATGAGGCAATAACGTTTCTCGGCCTACCGCATCCCGGATCAGAGCAGACATCAATGCGGTCGAAGTTGCTGGCCGCGCCGTCGGAAATGTCGGAGAAAGCGCGTCGGCTGTTTGCGATGTCGCAGCCGATTGCGGGTACGGTCGTAGAGGCGTATCTGCACAACCGCAGTATTGCCGCTTTGCACGGGACCGGAAGCCTGCGTTTTCACCCGCGCTGCTACTACCGGCCCGACGAACAAGCGCCGACTGAGACCTGGCCGGCGATGATCGCTTCCGTTACCGATCTCGACGGCCATTTGACTGGCGTACATCGCACATGGCTTGATCCTTCCGGCAGGGGCAAGGCACCGGTCAGTACGCCGAGGCGCGCGATGGGCGATCTTCTCGGTCACGCGGTTCGCTTTGGCCTACCGGGCGACGTCATGGCGGGCGGCGAAGGCATCGAGACCGTCTTGTCGCTTCGGTGCATCCTGCCCGATATGGCCATGGCAGCGGCACTCTCGGCCGCCCATCTTGCTGCCATGCTGTTCCCCCTCACACTGAGACGGCTCTACATCGTGCGCGACGCCGATCCAGCCGGTAACGGCGCGCGTGACACCTTGATCGAAAGAGCGAATGCTGCCGGGATCGAGCCGGTCGTGCTCTCGCCGGCACTTGGGGACCTCAACGAAGATCTCTGTACGCTAGGCTTGGATGCCGTTCGAGCAGCAGTCCGTGTTCAGCTCGCCCCGCAGGACATCGCCCGTTTCATGGCAGTGGCGGGATAACTCGGAACGAACAGCCTGTCCGCTGTCGCTATCATCACTTGGATGCTCCTGAAGTCGGAGAGAACCGCGCCTGCGGGCCTTCGAGAGGGCGATCGGCCAGCAAACGACTCGGCCCCGCAATGTCTCCGGCCGACTATTTTCCGGCGCGCTCCCCAAGGGAGCGCTTTCCATCGCGAAGCAAAATAGCCGGCCTCCACCCTCCTCCGCTGACACTCCGGCCCTTCGCTTCGCTGCGGGTGCAGGTCCGTCCCGTCCGCCGGCTTCCGTCGCCATGAAGGCCGCGACGGTCGCGGTCCAACCGGCGGAGCATCCAATGAGCGAGCATGACGACTACGAACCACAGCACTCGTCTTCACCCATCGACCACGTCCTCACCGAACTCCAGCTCTATGGCTACCGTCCCTTCGTGGATGAGCCTGATCCTCGACCGCTTCCAGAGGGCCACTGCGTCGCCGGCGCGATGGCCGACATCTTCGACGCCCTCATCGTGGCACTGCAAGACACTCGCCTCGAGCCCGATCTCGACGATCTTCTGTGGTCGACCGTCAACATCTTTCACCGCGCCGCAGATCGGATCGAGCGCGAACTCGATCACAACGAGCAGGCGCAACGCCGCAGCCAGCGTGAGCAGGACGGCAGCGAAGTGAAATCCGTCGAGCTGGAACGCCTGACGGCCGAAGGGCAGACGCTGATCGAACGCCAAAGCGCCTTCGAACTGATGCGTGATCAGGCCGCGGAGCACTACGAGCGCCACACCGGATCGAGTTGGCGACCGCGCAGCGGATCGATGGTCAACCATCGCAACATGACCTCTGCGCTGATCGACAGCCGCGATTTTCTCAGCGCCAAGAAACGCGCCTCGCAGGAAGTCCTTCTGCCACCTGGCCCGAAAATCGCCTTCACCGCTGGGCTCGACTTCAATGACCACCAGCTGATCTGGGCCAAGCTCGACCAGGTCCACGCCAGGCATCCCGACATGGTATTGATGCACGGGAAATCGCCGAAGGGTGGCGAAAAGATCGCCTCCTGTTGGGCAGACCATCGCAAGGTACCCCAAATCGGCTTTGCCCCTGAATGGACAAAGCATGCCAAAGCCGCCCCGTTCAAGCGCAATGATGCAATGCTGGAGGCGCTGCCGATAGGCGTCATCGTCTTTCCCGGGACCGGAATTCAGGACAATCTTGCAGACAAGGCAAAGAAGCTCGGCATCCCAGTCCTCGACTTCCGCCCCAAGGGAGGCGGCGCGTAAGCGCTGCCCGCCGCTACCCTTTTTTCGATTGTACGATACGGCCGCGATCGGGCAGCGGGTACTGTATTTGCAGCTCGCTGGAGTGCTTGGCCCGGGATGCCCGATCTCCGGCTTCCTGCGCCGCCCGTCTTTTTGCGATACTCAAGTCCGCGCCCTAGCAAAGGCGCGCGACGCCGTCACGCTTGCCGTCAACGTTCAGCTGCGTCGCAGCTGGCATCACAGCTGCGAATAACGACGCCCGTTCAACCGAACAGGGCCTGGATCTGGGCGAACTCACCGAACAACCGGCGTGGGCAGGATGCTTTTTTTGCCCGTCGCATTGTTAGCGTCGTCGCTGACACGGCATCGCGCGACGCACAGTTCGAATCCACCACGGGGTTCCGACCCGTTCTAAAGATAGCGCATATCCGGTGGTGCACGTCAGCCGTGACTTGAACCATCACGTGCGTGTCTTATGCGCGTTGCTGACAACAGCTTGCGACTTCGCGATGCCTGTACAGAGGAGCATCGACGCCGGTGACCATCGTAGCCAGGATTTCGCCAGCGACGGTATCGCCAGGTTCTCCGTTGATGTCTCTATCTGGTGGGCCGCTCCAAACGGCCTCTCTAATGGGCTGATCTGGCCGAAGGTCGGCTGCGCCTCGATCGCCTAAGCCGCAATGGCGCCAATCGACTTTCTTCCCCTGCCGGCTGCGCCGTCATTCCTCGCCAAACAACAAAGTCGCTTGGCTGCCATCCTCCGCTGGCGCTGCGGTCGCAAGCGATGCGGCGTCGATCGCCTGCGGCCCGCCGATCGCCATTGAGGCCGCAATGGTGCGGGCTCGAAACAGAGTTCAAGGAGAAAACTCATGGCGATAATCGGAAGCTTCAAGAGGACCGGCAACAACGAGTTCACCGGCGAAATCGTCACCCTCTCGCTCCAGGCCAAGAACGTCCGCATCGTCCCCGAGGCCAACCGCTCTGGCGACAACGCCCCCAGTCACCGTGTCTTCGTCGGGCGGGTCGAGATCGGCGCCGCTTGGTCCAAGCGCTCCAATGAGGGCCGCGACTTTCTCGGCCTGAAGGTGGACGATCCGAGCTTCACGGCTCCGATCTACGCCAACCTCTTCAACGATGAGCAAGGCGAAGACTACAGCCTTATCTGGTCCCGCCCCAACGGCCGCCGCAACGCGGAGTAAGGCCCCGACCAAGGCTCCGCCCGGACGAACAGGGCGGGGCCGTCCTCCTTTTCACGGCAAGATGAGCGCAGTCGCTGCCCAACGAGCTCCGTCGGACTTTGGGGCGACTACCTGTCGTGTTCGCGACTGGAGACTTCATTCCTGCATGTCGCCTCGCCGATCATCGAAAATTCGAGGTGTTTCCCGCGTCAACTCACGGTGCCGATTTTCTGATCAACTCGCATGGGTCCACATTCAGCGCAGTTGCGATCCTCCCAAGAACACTGATGCTGGCCGAGACCCGAGCGCGCTCGATCGATCCGACGTAACGCATGCTCAGTCCAGAGCGGGCGGCCAGTTCCTCCTGCGTCACGTTCTGGTCATGGCGCAGACGACGCATGTTGGCCGCCATGATCTCCTTGAGATTCATGGCGGATTAGGGACCAGAAAGGGAACTATCGTTCTAGGAATGATCGTTCCTATTCGCTATGATTGGTGCTCGATCTAAAGGACGGCTCCTTCGAGATCGCGATCGAAATATGAACGGTCAAATACCATGCTTAAACCGCTGCTCGATCCTGATGTCGCCGACATTGCGCCGGATGCCTCGGTCCTGACCGGCTATGACGAGGAGCGTCTGCTCACCTACATTCGCCTGCTTGACGCGGCGGCGGAAGATGCCGATTGGCGAGAGGTGGCCAGGATCGTCTTGCATATAGACCCGGAGCAGGAGCCGGAACGAGCGTTCCGGTCCTGGGAAACCCATCTTGCCCGCGCGCGATGGATAACGACCAGCGGCTACCGATATCTTCTCGCTGGCGGCGCTCCGCACTGACGCGGCCGGCGCTCCACTTTGCTGAGTCGGCATAATGGTTTGTCGACTCTCCAACTATTCAACTTCCTTATCCGCCGGGAATGTTGACGCCGACGCCTCACATCCGGGTACGCGGAGAGGACAGGAACAGTGCAAGGCGATTGGACCGATCCGGCGGCGTATGCACACATGTGCAGCTACCAGGCTACGGAGTTCGCTGCCGAGTATCTGATCCGGAATGACGAATTCGTGGCAGAGTGCAGCCAGCTTGCATCGCAACTCGCTGGTTCTGGAGAACCTGCCGGTCAGCCCGATCTCGCCGCCCGTTGGGGCGCGCGATTTCAAAACTGCCGGTGCCGGAGTTCCGAAAGCGGACAATATCATCTGGACGGAACAGGCCTCGCCGCGCGTGCTCCGGGTCATGCAGGTATCCGCATCCCATCAAACAGTTCGACCTTCCAGCCTTGCCGGAGCCAGCGTTTGGCCGCAGGACAAAGGCCTTCACATTACTTGGTCTACCTTAATTGGGAAAAGTCATCTCGTCGCTGATGACCGCGCCGGTGAATTCAACGCTATCCTTCTGCCGCTCGACGCTGCATTCGAGACGCGGCTCGATGCAGCGCGCCGGTTCTGGCGCGCACTGAACGGCCGGGCAGGAAGTTCATCTTACGGCGCGCTGCCGCAACAGACCAAGACCAGGCATATCCTCAATTTACGCGCACATGATGGTCACCGCACGGGTGCAACGTATCGTCAGCTCGCGGAGGTGCTGTTTTCGCAAGAGCCGATTGTGCCGCGAGATTGGCGTGATCATCATCTCCGCCACAAGGTCCGAGCTATCTTACGCCGTGCAGCTTTTTTAGTCGCCGGCGGCTATCGCGATCTTCTCTTCTACCCCCACAACCGCAGCGAAAAGTCCGGCCGCCGAAGTCCTTCTTCGGGGTAGCAAAGGGGTAGCAAAAACGCGCCCCCCAATCTTTGCCCTCCCTCGCCTTTCCTCATTTCGATCATGGTCCACTTCGCGCGTCCCGGCAGGCCAGGACGACAGCAGAACCGAATGGAGATCGAGCGATGTCGAAGGGTCCCGCGGACGCGCCCCAAAAGTATTTGCGCACGAAGGAGGCAGCACCCATCGTCGGGCTCTGCGCCCGCACACTCGAAAAGCACCGGACCTACGGCACCGGCCCAAAATACCGGAAGGTCGGCGGGCGCGTTCTCTACGACATCAACGACCTGCACGCCTGGATAGAGCTGGGCGCACGCACCTCCACCAGCGATGCCAATGCGACCTATGTTCCGCCGGCAAAACCCCATGCAGCCCGCGCGCCCGCCTATGTCGGCCGGCGCGACCGCAGCACCTGATCTGTGGCGCACCGAAAATGCAGTATCGCGAGACCGTTCAGCAGCAATTTGCGCTGTCTTATATCCCCTCAACCGGCTTCCCTCCACGCGGCACGCGGGACGTCGTGGCGCGGCAGCTCGTCTTATTGGTGAAATCCCGCCACCTGACACCGATCCACCCTCATGCGGGCGAAGAACCGACCTGCGTTGAGGCGGCAAGTGTGCACGGCATGGCAACGATTTGGAACGCTGCCATCCTGGTCTGGGCTGCGTCGCAAACCATCCACGCGCAAGCCAGGAGATTGCAACCGCGCCGCTTGGTAGCGGCGAAACAGCAGCAAATCCTGACCTTCATGTCGCCGCGTCAACGGCGGCACGTCCACAGCCGGATAGCCGCACGCGAGCAGCCGAGTCCATACGCCGGCAAGCGTCGTAAAGCTTTCCTGCTGCGCCCCGGGATCGAGTCATGAGCAGACGCACAAAGATCATCGCCACCATGGTTGGCGGCGCAGTGCTCGCCGCGGCGCCGGCATGGATTAGCCATCCGCCGCTGTCCATCTGGAACGCATCGGCGAGCATCCCCGTCGGGCTCTATCGCGTCCAGCCGGCCGACAAAATCGGTATTGCCAATATCGCCGTCATCATGCCGCCCGAGCCATTGGCGGCCTTCATGGCAAGACGCGGCTATCTGCCGAAAAAAGTGCCGCTCCTGAAGCGTGTTTTGGCACTCGGGGGCGCAACCGTCTGTCGCCAAGGCACAATGATCATCGTCAACGGCAAGACGTATGGACATGCGCGCGAGCGTGACAGTCGTGGTCGATCCCTGCCCATCTGGCAGGGCTGCCGCGACGTTGCCGAGGCCGACGTCTTCCTTATGAACCCGGGTGCAGCCGACAGTTTTGACAGCCGCTATTTCGGCCCGCTCCCGCTCTCATCGATAGTTGGCCGCGCGGTTCCCGTCTGGACCACGGAGCGCACCACTCCGGTACTGGAAATCACCAACGATCCCTCGCTAGCGAGCCGTGAGGGCTCGGCTCGACGCGCACCAACACTCAGAAAGGAGCACTGCAATGACCCAGATCGGAACCTTCACGCGCAATGATGACGGCTTCTTCGGCAATCTCTCCACGCTAACAATCGAGGCGAAGATTGCCATCCTGCCTGCCGAGAAATCCAAAACCGAAAACGCGCCCGACCATCTGATCTATTGCGAAGGGATGGCGGTCGGTGCGGCTTGGGACCGCGCCGGAGACAAGGCTGGGGATTACCTCTCCGTCTCAATAGACGACCCGCCCTTTACGCAGCCGATCCGCGCCAAGCTGTTCCGGTCCGATGCAGAGAACAGCGTCTGGAGCCTGCACTGGAAGCGATCTTCGAAGCGCGACGGGCGAGGCTGAACAGATGCTTCTGGAGCCCTTCGACGAATCTTTCTCGCCAACCCTTTTGATCCATTGCGCGCCGGTGAAAACCTTCGACCCGACCGCCCGCGAGGCAGCCAAGAGGGGGCCGGACACTTGCTTGTGGCTGCGGACACCGATTTCATCACAGTTTTGGCAAAGCCGGTTCGATTGGCGAGCCCCTGCCCTTAACGGAAGCGAACACCGTCGCAGGCTGGCAGCGCATCGGTTCTGCGGTCTGCGGGACGCAGCCCACAGAGGCATGACGACGTTTGCCGCATGTGTCATGCTCGGCTTCGTGGCGCCCGAAACTGGTGCAGCGGCTTCCTGTGCTGGTGAACGGCCGGCGCACTCCGAGTCGACGATCTTGTCGGCTGGCCCGTGGTCGCGGCATATCCGGGAAGCGTCAAAACGCTTCGCCATTCCAGAGCAGTTGCTGCGCGGCGTTATGCATGTCGAGAGCGTCGGCGATGTTCGTGCGCTTTCAAGCAAGGGCGCAATGGGCTTGATGCAGATCATGCCGGCGACGTGGCAGGAACTGCGCATCAAATACCGTCTTGGTGACGATCCCTATCAACCGCGTGACAACATTCTTGCAGGTGCAGCATATCTTCGCGAAATGCTCGACAGCTTCGGGCGCAGCGGCTTTCTTGCCGCTTACAATGCCGGTCCTGGTCGGTACACGGAACATCTCTTAACCGGCCGTCCGCTGCCACGCGAGACGGTCGACTACGTCAGGAAACTTGCGCCGCTGCTCGATGGTGCAGTTCTCACTCCGCGGCGCGCGCGGCAAGGTGCAACGATCTTTCCGCATCCCCATGACATTCGGAACGCCGCTGCATCGGATGGCAATGGTTATGCCGAGACGATCTTTGCGGCGATTTATTCGTCCGCAATGCGGTCGCCAATGGGCGATCCTGCTGCGGACCTGACCGCGATCGAGCCACAGCCGGGTGAACCCGATTTCCAATCGAACCACGCTGTTTCCGGCCTATTCGCTCAGCCCTCTTTAGCCATATCGCGATGATCGCCACGTTCGTCCTCAATTGCATTCCGGCCTGTTCCGTCGCGGAAATTGCGGCGGAAGGGTTGGCTGTGGATGAGAACAGAGAGATTGGCAGGATAAAGGGCCGCGAGGTGCGGCTCGGTTCGGCCGATTGTTTTCCTTACAATTTTCGTCTCATTTCGCAATGTGCTGGCACAATCAGCGATGTGCGCTATTCCCAATTTTTCAGTGTTTCAATGGAAACCGCACCTCGTGGCCGTCTAGCATGAAGCGTGACGATAGCTTTCGCGTCCGCCCTGGTCGCATCCGCTCCCGCGCCGGCCAGCGCGCACGACCCTTCATCTTCCAGGCTCTTGCGGCCACACAGCGCGCCGGCGGTCACCTTACACGCTCGGGTCGGATCACCTCCCCGCGAGCTTCAACGTTTGGCCGCGGCAGGTCAGCGAGCATCCGCGCCAGTCGCCTCATCTCTGACCGGTCACGCGGCGCCGTCGTCAAGACCCGTGTGGTACGGCAGTTCAGAGGGTCTGGGCCACTCGCCACCCATCTCAAATATCTTCGCCGCGAAGGTGTTACACGTGATGGTGAGAAGGCGAGGATGTTCGGTCCCGACACCAAAGATGCAGATCATGACGCCTTCTGCGACCGCTGCAAGGATGATCGGCATCACTTCCGTTTCATCGTTTCGCCAGACGATGCAATGGAGCTCGGCGACCTCAAGAACTTCGCTTGTGACCTGATGGCCGACATGGCGCGCGACCTCGGCACGAGGCTCGACTGGATAGCCGTCGATCACTGGAACACCGAACATCCGCACGTTCACATCCTCGTTCGCGGCGTTGCCGACGATGGCGAGAGCCTTGTCATCTCGCGGGACTACATCCGCCAGGGCATGCGCGATCGGGCGAGCGACATTCTCACCCAGACGCTTGGGCTCCGCATGGACCTCGACATCCGCCGGGCCATCGAGCGCCAGGTCGACACTGAGCGCTGGACGCAGCTCGATCGCCAGCTTGTTCGTGACGCCGACCGTCATGGTATCATTGATCTCGCGCCACGTCCTGATCGCCGGCCCGACGAGTTCCTGGGGCTCAAAGTCGGCCGGCTGCGGCAACTGGAAAGCCTGGGCCTCGCGAACGAGATCCGTCCCGGCCAGTGGATAGTGGTCGAACAGGCCGAGCCCACTTTGCGCGCCCTCGGTGAACGCGGCGACATCATCAAGCGCATGCACCGCAGCCTCACTGTGCATGGGCTAGAAAAAGGGACGGCCGACTATGTGCTAGCCGCCGAAAGGATTGATGCGCCCGTGATCGGCCGACTGCTCGAACGCGGCCTTTATGACGAACGGCGCGGCGCGGCCTATGCCATCGTCGATGGCATTGATGGACGCACGCACCACATTCGCTTCCATGACCCTGATGCGGCCGGAGACTCCGACCCGGGCTCGGTCGTGGAGTTGTGCCGCGATGCGAGTGCAAATGGCGGTGGCCGGGTCACGCTCGCGGTCCGCTCCGACCTGTCAATCGAACAGCAGGTCCATGCTTCCGGCGCGACTTGGCTCGATCGCCAACTCGTTGCACGCGAGCCTGCCGAATTCGGTGACGGCGGCTTTGGTAGGGACGTAAGACAGGCACTGCAAGATCGGGTCGACCACCTTGTCAGCCGCGATCTGGCCAAGCGCGAGGGACAGCGCGTCATTCTTGTGCGCAATCTGATCGATACTTTACACGATCATGAGGTGGAATCGCTCGGTGCCCGCCTCGCCGCCCAGACGGGCCTCTCGTTCACGAAGGCTGCCAACGGCGATCATGTGGCTGGGATTTACCGGCGGCGTTTCTCGCTGGCTTCAGGCCGGCTCGCGATGATCGACAATGGACTCGAATTCAAGCTCGTGCCCTGGTCGCCGTCGCTCGAAAAGCGATTGGGTAATCAAGTCATCGGGGTCGTGTGCTCGGATATGGGGGGCGTGGATTGGAACCTGGGAAAGAAGCGCGGCATCGGGCTATGAAGGTTCCAGGCGTATGCTCTATCCTGATGCTGGGAAGCCAGCACGGTCGCACATTCTATTTGTACCTGCACAGTGAAGCGCCGATTACCTCGCAAAAAACAGGGACTTTGCGCATCCTCGATTCAGTCTGGCGCCGGCAATCGCGGCACTGGCGCTGTTTGCCTTCGTCTATCACTGGAATAGCTATCTCTGGCCGCTGACCGTTCTACAGGGCAATGCACACGAATATCCAATCGTCATCGGCCTTAGTCGCCTGCTCAGCTACAACAGAGGCGCTCTCAACACGGGACTGGTGATGGCTGGCGCCACGCTTGCCGTGCTCCCGCCACTGGTGCTCTTCGTCTTGCTGCAGCGCTTCTTTGTGGATTCGATCGTCGGCTCGGCGGTCAGGGGATAATGAACCAGCGCGGCGCTCTGTGCTAAGGTGTACACCGATCAACACAGGACACCGCTATGGCCGCTAGCACCACTATGACAATTCGCGTCAGTCCCGATGTAAAGGAAAAGCTCGACCGGATCGCAAACCGACACCCGGCGTAGCAAGTCATTCCTCGCAGGTGAAGCCGTCGCAGCGTAAGTCGATCGCGAGCTTGAAATCATTGAAGGTATCAAGCGCGGCCTTGCTGATGTCGAAGCTGGGCGCATCGTGTCTCATGATAAGGCTATGGCAGAAATTTATGCCGCGATTGATGCCGGCACGGGCCGCAAGGTGTGACGCGAGCCGTTCAGTGGTCTCGCGGTGAGCTGGACGACATCAAGGAACAGATCGCCTATATCTCGCAGGATAATCCGCGCGCTGCGCGCCTGGCAGCAGACCGGATTCTGGACGCAGGGGCCGCGCTTGGGGAAATGGCAACCGGGCGACCCGGCCGTGTATCCGGCACCTATGAAAAGCCTTTGAGTCGCCTGCCCTACATCATCGCTTATGCCGTGACCGCCAAGGGCGCCCGACAAAGCATTTCAATTTTGCGGGTGATCCACGCAGCGCGCGATTGGCAGGACGAGGAATGGCCGAACTGAACGAAATCTCGCGACGAAGGGCTTTCATCGCGAGCGGATTTGCTGCCAACAATTTTGACAGCAAGCTGCCGGGTATTGCTCCGGAGTTTAACCGGAGACCTGGGTGGGAGCATATACGTCGAGCACGTTCTGAGTTTCGTCCGTTCGCAATGAGTTATGGCCGCCAACGATCTGGCAAAAACCACGATTCAGTCCGCGGTCAGCACTACCTTGACACTCTGTGAACGGTCGGCGGCAAGTCGGAAGGCATCGGGGGCGCAAGAAAGCGTGCGCTCCGCTGTCATCAGCTTCAGGACGTCCACCTCCCCCGACACGATGAGATCGACCGCCCGGCCGAACTCCGTGCCGAAGCGGAATGTGCCTTTGAGGTCGATCTCCTTGGCCATCACTGCATTGGCAGGCAGCGGGATCTGGCCACCGGGAAGATTGCCGACCTGGACCACCGTGCCGCCGCGCCGGACACTGGCGATCGCCGCGGCAAGGCCGGCGGCAGTGCCTGAAATCTCGAACGCCACATCAAGCGAATCGCCGGCAGCAAGCGCCTGGAGTTCGGCGTCGCCGCCGGAAAGGCCGATCGTCCTGTCGGCACCCAAACTGCGGGCGAAGGCGAGCGGCGCGGCGGCGATGTCGGCGACGGTCAGTTCAGCGCAGCCGGCAAGCCTGGCCGCGAGCATGGTCAAGAGACCGATGGGGCCGGCACCGAACAGGACGACGTTGCGGCCCCTGACGTCGCCCGCCCGCGCGACGGCGTGCAGACTGACCGCCAGCGGCTCGGCAAGTGCGGCCGCCTGGTAGGCCACGTCAGATGGAACCTTGAAACATTGCGCGGGCGTGGCGTCGAACAGACTGGCGAAGCCGCCCTGCATATGCGGCGTCTTCGATGCCGAACCCATGAAATAGATGTTTTCGCAGAGATTGGCGCGGCCTTCCAGGCATCGCGCGCAACGCCCGCACCAGCGCGACGGATTGACCGCGACATGGTCGCCGATGCCGAGGCCGGGCGCGGCGCCGTTGATCTCGACGATTTCGCCTGAGATTTCGTGGCCGAGGACAAGCGGCGAAGTGACGACGAAGTCGCCGGTACGGGCATGGCGGAAATAATGCAGGTCGGAGCCGCAGATGCCCCCTGCCCCAAAGCGCACCCGCACCATGCCTGGTGCCAGCGGTTCAAGCGGACGCTCCACGACGCGCAGGTCCTGCGGGCCGAACAGCGTCGCGGCAATCACCTGGCCACTCACCGGATCAAGCCCATCTCGGTCGGCAGCCAAAGCGTGATGGCGGGTATGAAGGTGATCAGAAGCAGCGCCACGATAAGCGGCACCAGCCACGGCAGGATCGCCATGGTGGTGCGCTCAACCGAGAGCTTGGCGACGCGCGACAGCACGAACAGCACCATGCCGAGCGGCGGGTGCAAAAGCCCGATCATCAGGTTGAGAGTCATGATCAGCCCGAAATGCACCGGGTTGATGCCGTAGACGGCGGCGACCGGCAGCAGGATCGGCACCAGAATCGTGATCGCGGCGATCGTATCGAGGAAGCAGCCGACCACCAGCATCAGGATGTTGACCAGGATCAGGAAGACCCACTTGTTTTCGGTGAGCGCGAAAATGAAGTTCGAGAACAGCTGTGCTGCCTGGCTGACGGTGAGCAGCCAGGCGAAGATCGATGCGGCGGTGACGATGAAAAGCACCGAGGCGGTCGTCTCGATCGTGTCAAAGCTGGCCTTGGCAAGCAAACGCAGCGTCATCGTGCGGTAGCGCACCAGCCCGAGGAAAAGCGACCAGATCACAGCCGCCATCGCCGCTTCGGTCGGCGTAAACCAGCCCATCGTCATGCCACCGATCAGGATGACCGGCGTCATCAGCGCCATGACCGCGGAGAAATCGAAATACCAGTCCGCGGCGATCAGTAGCAGCAGCGCGATGCCGACCGCGATGTTGATCGACAGGCCAAGCTGCACAAGCACGTAACAGCCAATCGGAAAGGCAGCCACCACCAGCACCTCGCCCGCCGCTTCGGCCAGCCGCCGAAGCTCGAAAGGCGTGTCGGAACCCCAGCCGCGATTGTAGGCAAAGATGGCAACCGTAATCATCATCAGCACGGTCATGACCACGCCGGGCAGGATGCCGGCCATGAACAGCGCACCGATCGAAACATTGGCCATCATGCCGTAGATGACGAAGGGGAGCGAAGGCGGGAAGATCGGTCCGAGCGTGGCTGAAGCGGCGGTAACCCCGACCGCGGCGTCGATCGGATAGCCGTGGTCCTTCATCGCCTTGATCTCGATTGTGCCGATGCCGGCGGCGTCGGCGAGCGCGGTGCCCGACATGCCGGAAAAGATCACCGATCCGATGATGTTGACCTGCGCCAGGCCGCCTTTCATCCAGCCGACCAGGGCAAGGGCGAAGGAATAGATGCGCCCGGTCACGCCGGCGATGTTCATGAGGTTGCCGGCCAGGATGAAGAACGGAACGGCGAGCAGCGGAAAGCTCTCCACCCCGGCGATCATGCGCTGGGCCGCGATGATATCGGGCGCGACGCCGTAGATGACGAGGTAAAGGATCGACGCGGCCGCCATCGAAACGGCGACCGGCACGCCGATGAGCATCAGGACAAGAAAGCCCCCGACCAGAAGCAGCATCGCTCAGACCCCCGCCGTCTCGAACGCGCCAGGACGCTCGAGCACCGAATAGCCGCGCCTGTAATTGCCGATGAAGACCTGGATCGAGCGCAGTAGCATCAGCACGAACCCGGCCAGTACGGCGTAGAAAAACCAGCGCCGCGGCAGGTTGACGGTGACCATGCGCTCATGCGCCACGATCGTGACGTAGCGCCACATCAGCCAGGATCCGTAGGCGAAGAATGCGATGCGGATAACATCGACGGCGAGCGCCAGCCAGCGGCCGACGCGCTCCGGCAGATAGTGGTAAAGCACGTCGACATGGATATGGCGCGAAAGGCGCACGCACATGGCGGCGCCCAGAAAAACGACGACGACGAGCGCGTTGATGGCGATCTCCTCGGTCCACGCAAGGCTGTTGTTCAGCGCATAGCGGGTGAAGAACTGCAGGAAGACACACACGACCATGCCCCAGAATACGGCAAGCGTGATCCAGTCCTCGATGCCGTGGTCCGACAGGTCGACGTGTACCGGCACCTCCTCGAAGGCGTGCGCGATCTCTTCGACGGTGATCTCGATGTGGTGTTCCTCGGCCATCGGCGCGGGCTCCCGAAGCTGGTGGGTCGTCAAGGATTGAAAAGGCCGTCCGGCGCAATCCGGAGCCGGACGTAAGGGCAGGTTAAAGCAGCAAATCCGATTGCCGCTCTATCCTCTTGATCAAGCATCTGATTTCCCGGTGCCCTACTTGATGGCGCGGATCGCTTCCCAATCGGCCTTGTTGTAGCCGAACTCCTCGAAGGTGACCTTCTCCAGCACATTCTTCTCGAAGTCGGCACGGTCGACATCGGTTACGCTGATGCCGCGGTCCTTGAATACCTGCACCAGTTCCTTTTCGCGGGCGACGATCTTTGCCGTGGCGCGGGCGGCAGCCTCCTGCATCACCTCGGTGAAGATCTTCTTGTCCTCGTCGGAAAGCGAGGCCCAGCGCGACGCCGATATGATGGTGTTGAGATGATCGACGATATGGCCAGTGAGCACGATGTTCTTCTGCACCTCGTAGAATTTCTTCGCCTCGATGGTGGTCAGCGGATTCTCCTGGGCCTCGACCGTGCCGTTCTGCAGGGCCAGATACACCTCGGCGAAGGCAATCGGCGCGGTGTTGGCGCCGCAGGCACGAGGCATGGCCAGATAGGCCGGCACGTCGGGAACCCGCATCTTCAGGCCCTGCATGTCGGAGCACTTGGCGATCGGACGGTTCGAGGTGGTCTGCCGCGTCCCGTAATAGGTGGTGGCGGCGATGTGATTGCCGGTCTTGTCCTCATAGCCCTTGGTCAGGGCCTTGTAGACGTCGCTCTTGGTGTATTTCAGCAAATGGTCGGCATCGCGGAAAGTGTATGGGAAATAGGTGACGCCGATCGGTGGATATTCGCGCGCCGCGAAGCTCGATCCGGAAATGATGATATCGACGGTGCCGAGCATCAGGCCCTGGTTGATGTCTGCTTCCTTGCCAAGCTGCGAGGCCGGATAGACGTCGATGGCGTAGCGGCCCTGGGTGCGCTTCTTGATTTCGTCGGCCGCCCACACGGATTCGGTGTGGAAGGGCTCCGTCGTCTCGTAGACATGCGCCCATTTCAGGACCGTTTCCGCCGAGGCCGACGCCATGGGTATGGCAATTGCGGCGATCGCACCGAGCAGAACTGCGTATTTTCTCAGCATCTAATTCCTCCCTGGTTGAACTTGACGGCCGGATCTCCCCCCCGGCCAACTGCTATTCCGCAACCTCCTTGGCTGCGGCTCTCTCATCGAAATTGCGTGAGAATCTGATTTGCGACTGGCGCAGATGCTGCTGCATGGCGGCCTTGGCCCGCTCGGGGTCGCGCGCGGCAATTGCATCACGCACGGCAAGATGTTCCTTTGCCGCGACCTGCCAGGAATCGCTGGTCTCGAAATAGATCGACAGGCGTTCGAAGTACGGGTTCATGCGCTGGTCGAAAAGCTCTCCGATGAAGCGCACCAGCACCGCGTTCTCGAGAATGCCGGCGACGGCGGTGTGGAATTCCCGGTCGAGCGCAATGGTCATCTTGTTGGGGTGACGCATGGCCTCCATCCGGCGCAGCACGTCGTCGACCCGTTCGATATCTGCAGGCCGGACATGGAGGGCCGCTTCGGCGGCGATCGCGCCTTCGACGAATTCGCGCGCGCGCAACAGCTCGAACGGGCCTTCCTCTATTTCGGGTTCGGAGGCGGCGGCGCTCGGCGGATCGGTGACGTAGATACCCGAGCCGACGCGGATGCGTATGCGGCCTTCGACCTCCAGGGCTATCAGCGCTTCACGGACCGTCGGGCGGGAAATTCCGAGCTGGTCGGCCAGATCCCGCTCGGTCGGCAGACGGTCGCCGACGGAAAACTCGCCGGCATCGATCAGCTGCCTGAGCTGATCGGCGACCTGTCGGTAAAGCCGGCGTGGTTCAACGGCCTGGATCGGCATGCGCGTCTAGTTCCCTCCCGGGCCAACCCTGGTACATTGGTCTGACCCATTGACCGCAGCTTAGACAGAGGATGCGGAGAGTCAAGCTCGATAGAACCGCGACCCGCACAACCGGAACGCGGCGGCATTGCGCAAGCATTCCATGCGTCAGCGCCGTCCCCCGCGAATGACCAGGACGTTCCCGGCGCCGACGAGGACGAGCCCGGCGATCGCGTAAGCGGTCCAGGCATAGCCTTCCAGCGCCGTGGAGATCAAAAGCGCAAAGACGGGAAATATGACGGTCGCATAGCCGGCGCGGGCGCCGCCAATGCGTCCGAGCAGCGTCAGGTAGGCGGCGAAAGCCATGACCGTCGATATGACGGCGAGGAAGACCAGCGAGCCGATATAAGAGGCGGTCGTCGCGAACACGAACGGCTCACCAAGCAGGAAGGCCAACAACGCCGACCACAAAGTGCCATAAAGCATGCCCCAGGCGCTCGTTGAAACGAGCGGCAGGCCGCGGCGCTGGTTTGCGACGGAGACGAGATTACCGGCGCAGAAGCTCAGCGTGCCACAGAGGCACAGCAGAAGCCCCACCAACGTGCCGCCGGAAAGCCCGTTCGCGGCAATTTCGGGAAAGAACATCAGCGCTATGCCGGCGAAGCCGATGAGGCCGCCGGCGAGAATGCGCGGCGCCGGGCGCTCGCCGACGACCAGGGCACCGAGCAGCATGTTGATGACCGAGGCGAGCGAGAAGACGACCGAGAGCAAGCCGCTGACGAGATAGCCGGCGCCGTAATAGAAAAACAGGAAGTTCGACGAGAAGATGAGGATGCCGAGCACAGCAAAGCGCAAATGATCGGTGATCGGAAAGCGGAGCCGCCGACCGGAAAAGCCCGCCCAGGCAAACATCAGCAGCGTGGCGATGGCGAAGCGCCAGACCAGATTGACCTCGTTCGACACACCGCTGCCGACCTGAAGTTCGATCGCGAACCACGATGCGCTCCAGGCAATGACCGTCA
This sequence comes from Mesorhizobium sp. M0768, assembly GCF_040320195.1. Taxonomy (NCBI): domain Bacteria; kingdom Pseudomonadati; phylum Pseudomonadota; class Alphaproteobacteria; order Hyphomicrobiales; family Phyllobacteriaceae; genus Mesorhizobium; species Mesorhizobium sp. M0768. Next base: position 56,235 of record NZ_JAMYPD010000015.1, read on the forward strand.
GCGCGTAAAGCCCGTAGTCGACGGGTTCGAAGGGGCGGTCGCGCGTCGTCATGCGCATTTCCGCATTAGTCGGTTCCGCGGCGCCGTTTGGTTCTCTTGTTACTGACATGCTGGCCGAGACGCTTCCGCTCACAAGACGCTTACAGACCGATTGTCCGCCTTCGCCGCTTCTGAACCCAGAAGACGAGACCGACCAACAACAGGGCCGGGATGGTAAACCAATAGCGCGATGGCCGTTCCGCAGGGACTAGCACCTGGTTGATTTCGTCGCCGGGCTGCAGGCCGAATTTGGCCGCCTGGCTGCCCAGTCGCACGACGCCGACCGTCACGCTATCGCCAAGCGCACTGACGTCCAGGCCCGCAGCCTTCAGGCGTTCGGCCGATGAATTTGCAGGCCCGAGCTGCAGCCGAACCAGCTTCGATATCTCATCGCCGTTGAGGTTCAGTGTCGTCAGGCGCAAGCGAACCGCGCCTCCCTCGGCCGTCTCGTCGACGATACGGCTGAGTTCGGTGGCGGGTACTGCCCGATACGGTTCACTCACCTGATCGAGCAACAATCCCGGCCTGAACAAGATGAAACAGGCCACAAGCAACGCAATCGTCTCGTACCAGCGGTTGCGCACGAGCATCCAATTCTGCGTCGCTGCTACAAACGAGACCATGGCCAGCGTCGATGTCGCCACCATCGCGACGAAATCGAACGGACCTTCGAGATCGATCATCAGCAGTCCGGTGTTGAAGATGAAGATGAACGGCAGCAGGCCGGTACGGATCTCGTACTTGAAGCCCTGAATGCCGGTCTTCACCGGATCGGCGCCGGAAATTGCCGCAGCAGCATAAGCTGCCAGACCCACTGGCGGCGTCACGTCCGCCATCAGCCCGAAATAGAAAACGAACATGTGGACGGCGACCAGCGGCACGGCAAGATCGTTCTGCGCCGCCAAATCGACGATGACCGGCGCCATCAAGGTGGCGACGACGACATAGCTTGCAGTGGTCGGCATGCCCATGCCGAGAATGATGCAGATCACCGCGGTGAACAAAAGCATGACGATGAAGCTGCCGCCCGAGATGAATTCGACCAGCTCGGTCATTACCAGCCCGATGCCCGTGAGCAGAACCGTGCCGACGATGATGCCGGCCGTCGCAGTGGCAATGCCGACCGTCGTCATGTTGCGTGCGGCGGCGGACAGCCCACCGACCAGATCGTCGAAACCGCGAAGCCAATGCTGCGCCAGCGCGCGGTCCTTGCGGAAAAAGGCGGTGAGCGGCCGCTGCGTGACGATCAGCGCCATAAGGGCGACAGCGCCCCAGAATGCCGACAGGCCGGGCGACAACTCCTCCACCATCAGGCACCAGATCAACAGGATCACAGGCAGCAGAAAATGCAGGCCGGTGCGTGCCGTCTCGCCGAAGTGGGGAATCCTGACGATCTCGCCCTCCAGATCCTCCAGCGGCAGGTCGGGATAACGCGCCCGGTAGGCGACAAGGCCGATGTAAACGGCGATCAGCGCGGCAGTGATCATCCAGGTCGCGGCCGCGCCGAAAACGATCTTCGTCCAGCCAATGCCGTAATAGACAAGCCCTGCGAGGATGATGAAACCGCATATGCCAATCAGCCCGCGCAGCGCGCCCTGAAATGCGGAGTGCGTGCTGCGTGACGGCAGGCCCTTCATCCCCGTCTTCATCGCCTCGATATCGACGATGTAGAACAACGAGCCGTAGGTCAGCAGCGCCGGATAGAAGGCGTGCTTGACCACCTCGGCATAGGAGATGCCGACATATTCCGCGATCAAGAACGCGGCGGCGCCCATCACCGGAGGCATCAGCTGACCATTGACGCCGGCCGCGCATTCGATGGCGCCCGCCTTCACCGCAGAATATCCGACCCGGCGCATCAGCGGGATGGTGAAGGTTCCGGTGGTCACGACATTAGCGATCGACGACCCGGAAATCATGCCGGTCAGGCCGGAAGCCACAACACCGGCCTTGGCCGGACCGCCGCGGTATTTGCCGAGCAGCGAGAAGGCAAGCTGGATGAAAAAGCCGCCGGCTCCGGCGCGCTCCAGCAATGTTCCGAACAGAACGAACATGAAGACGACGTTGGTGGACACACCAAGGGCAACACCGAAGACCCCCTCCGACGTCAGCCACATCTGCGAGGCTGCGCGCGATAACGTCGCGCCTTTGTGGCCGAGCAGGCCAGGTAGGTGAGGCCCGGCGAAGATATAGATCAGCATGATCGCCGCGATGACGGTGATGGCAGGCCCGACGGCGCGACGGGCGGCCTCGAGCAGGATGAGGACGCCGGCGATCGAGACGACCAGGTCAGCCGTAGTAGGAAGGCCCGGCCGATGGGCGATATCGCTGTAAAAGACCAACAGATAGAGGGCGGACGCCGCCCCGGCGATGCCTAGCACCCAGTCGGGCAGCGGCACCCGGCTGCGCGACGAGGTCTTGAAGGCCGGAAACGTCAGCATCGCCAGAAACAGGGCGAAGGCCAGATGGATGGAGCGGGCGATGCCATCGCTGATGACACCAAAATTGAGCATGAACGGAAGGGGCGAGGCATACCAGAGCTGGAACAGCGACCATGCCAGCGATACGCCGAGGATCAGCTTCGCGGTGCGGCCGGTCGGCTTGCGCCCACCGGTGTCGGCCTCGGCGACGATCTCGCTAAGCTTGTCAATGTCGATAACGGGTTGGTCAGGCCCTGCCGCCCGCTGGCTTTGATCTGTCATCGTTCCCCACAATTATTTGCGATGCGAGGCGCCTGTGGCGCCTCGCATTGAAGGCCTCAGAGCCAGCCCTTCTCCTTGTAATAGCGCTCCGCGCCCGGATGCATTGGCGCCGACAGACCGGTCTTGATCATCTCCTTGGGATCGAGATTGGCGAAAGCCGGATGCAGTTTCTTGAAGTCGTCGAAATTTTCGAAGACCGACTTCACCAGTTCGTAGACCACCTCATCGGGCGTGCTGGCATTCGTCACCACTGTCGCGCGGACGCCGAATGTCGTCACGTCGTCCGGATTGTTGGCGTACATGCCGCCCTTGATGGTGGCGACTGAATAGTACGGATGAGCTGCCAACAGCGCGTCCACTGCCGGACCGGTCAGCGGGATGAGTTTGGCGCCACAGGCCGTGGTCGGATCCTGGATCGCGGCGGAAGGATGGCCAACGCCGTAGAAGAAACCGTCGATCTTGTTGTCGCACAGCGCGCTGCCCTGCTCGTCCGCCTTCAGCTCCGCGGCAAGCGAGAAATCGCCGAGCGTCCAGCCCATCTGCTTGAGCAACTCCTCCATGGACGAGCGGGTGCCTGACCCGGGATTGCCGACGTTGAAGCGTTTGCCTTTGAAGTCCTCGAATTTGGTGACGCCGGCGTCTGGCCGCGCCAGCACGGTAAACGGCTCGGGATGGACAGAGAACACGGCCCGCAGATCCTTGAACGGCTTGCCGTCGAAATTTCCGGTCCCCTCATAGGCCTGGTACTGAACGTCCGATTGGGTCAAGCCGAAATCGAGGTCGCCGGTCTGGATGGAGTTGACGTTGAAGACCGAACCGCCGGTCGACTCCGTCGAGCATCGGATGCCGGTTTTCTGCCGGTCCTTGTTCATCAGTCGGCAAATGGCGCCGCCGACGGCGTAGTAGACGCCGGTGACCCCGCCGGTGCCGACCGTGACGAAGCGCTGCTCGGCAGCGACGGATGGCAGCGCCAGCAGCATGCAGGCCGCCGCGCCGATCAGGGTTCTCATTGAACTGTACATGGTTGCTACCTCTCTGGTGGGTGTCCCGGCCCGTCGCCGATGACGCGTTGGAACTGGTTGAGGCGGTCAGCGTCGTGCGGGTCAGGCCGCTGAAGCGATCGCAGCGTCGATTGCCTCAGCGAGCCGTTCGACGATCCGATCGATATCCCGTTTGGAAATGATGAATGGCGGCGCCACAAGCACATGAACGCCCCGCACACCATCAATCGTCCCGGCCATCGGATAAATCATCAGGCCGCGGGCCATTGCTTCGCGCTTGATGCGGGCGTTGAGTTCAAGCCTCTGGTCGAATGGTTCCTTGCTGGCGCGATCAACCACCAGCTCGATTCCCCTGAATAGACCCCGCCCGCGAATGTCGCCGACATGATGGTGGTTATCGAAGCGTTGATGCAGGCGTTCGTCCAGCTGCGCGCCCATTGCGCCGACATTGTCGAGCAGACGGTCGCGCCGGATGACCTCCTGCACGGCAAGGCCCGCCGCCGCTGCCATTGGATGGCCCATATAGGTATGCCCATGCTGGAAGAAGCCCGAGCCTTGGACAAAGGCATCGAAGATATGCCGGCCGAGCAGCACCGCGCCAATCGGCTGGTAGCCACCGCCGAGTCCCTTGGCGATGGTCAGCAGGTCGGGAGCGATGCCGTCCTGCTCGCACGCATGCAGCGTGCCGGTACGGCCCATGCCGCACATCACCTCGTCGAGAATGAGCAGCACGCCGTAGCGGTCGCAAATCGCGCGAATGTGCTTGAAGTAATCCGCGACCGGCGGCACCGCGCCGAGCGTGGCACCCACCACCGGCTCGGCGACAAAGGCGATGACCTCGTCCGGGCCTAGTTCAAGGATCTTGTCTTCGAGCTGCTGGGCGGCGCGCGCCGCATAGGCTTCGTCGCTTTCGCCATGCTTTTGATAGCGATAGGCGTAACAGGGGTCGATATGGTGGGTCTCGATCAGCAACGGCCTGAACTGGGCGCGCCGCCATTCGTTGCCGCCGGTGGCGAGAGCGCCGAGCGTATTGCCGTGATAGCTCTGCCGGCGTGCGATGAGATGGCGCCGTTGCGGCTCGCCTTTCTCGACAAAATATTGCCTGGCCATCTTGAGCGCGGCCTCGACCGCCTCCGAGCCGCCGCTGACCAGATAGACGTGGTCCAAGCCTTTCGGCGCGTCCTCGACCAGCCGATCCGCCAAGCGCTCCGCCACCTCGGTGGTGAAGAAGCTGGTGTGGGCGTAGGCGATGCGGTCAAGCTGGGTGTGCAGTGCAGCGATCACGTCGGGATGGCCGTGGCCGAGACAGGACACGGCGGCGCCGCCCGACGCATCGATATAGGACTTGCCCTCGGCATCGAACAGTTCGATGCCTTGGCCGCGAGCGGCGACCGGCAGCGTCGAGTGGATGGTTCGATGAAGAATGTGTGTCATCGACGGTCCCTCACGGGCATTTTCTTCGGCGGACGTTGGTTCAGATGGGTCTTGAGAGCGGCGCCCTGCTCATCGAAACGTCGCAGCGACTCAACGGCGCCCTCGCCTGCCTGCCCTGCGACAAGAGCACCGAGGATCTCAGCAACGATGAAAGCTGGCGTCATAGTGTGGAAAAAGGACGGGCTGCCGGTCGGCACGACGACCAGGTGATCGGCAACCAGCGCCAAGGGGGCTACCCCGCTGTCGGTGATCGCAATGACCGGTACGCCGCGGCCGGCAGCATACTCGACAAGCTCGATGGTGAAGCGCGTGTAGGGCAGGACGCTGGCGGCGATCAGCACGTCGTCCTTGGTCGCATGGGCCAGAGCGTCGCCATCGGTTCCGCCGATGCCGTGCAGCAGCACCGACTTCTCGCCGATCAGCGACAGGATGTAATGCAGATGCCAGGCGACTGCGTGGCTCGAGCGCAGGCCGAGGCAATAGACGCGCCTTGCCGCACTCAGCGCCCTGGCCGTGTCGACCAGACGGTCGATCGACCTGCTTTCGGCCAGATGGGCAAGCTGGCTAGAAATCGAATCCAGAATATCGGCCGCCAGCGCGTGGTCGCCCTTGAGCTTTTGGCTGGCCACCTGAAGGCCCGCCTTGCCGGCGAAACCGATTTCGCCGTCCCGGATCGCGGCGGCGTAGATATCGCGTACCGCCTCGTAGCCATCAAGGCCGAGATGCTGGGCCAGCCGCGTCATCGTCGCCGGCTGCACTCCTGCGTGCCGGGCCTGCTCGCGCATGGACAACAGCGCGACATCATACGGCTTGTCAAGGACATAGCGCGCAGCGGACCGAAGCTGCGCCGACATGCCGTCGAAGGCAGTGACGATCTGTCCAGCAAGCTCTCCCTGGTCCATGGATATTGCTAGCTCGCCAGCCCAGCGATTGCAACGTCTGTTTCAGTGTGATCAAAGATTGATTCATATGAATCTTGTCACGCACAGAACATCCCCATGAAGCCGGCCCATGGTCTCGACCGCATCGCCATAGCCGTCGCCCCGAACGGGGGACGTCGCAGCAAGGCCGACCATCCGGCGATTCCGCTGACACCAGCCGAACTTGCGAGGACGGCCGCGGAATGCGCCGATGCCGGTGCGGCTATGATCCACGTCCATGTCCGCGACAGAAGCGGCAATCATCTGCTCGACGCCGACGCCTACCGCCAGACGATCGCCGCCATCCGCGGTGCTGCCGGCGACCGCTTGATAATTCAGATCACCTCCGAAGCGCTCGGTATCTATTCGCCGGCCCAACAGATGGCCGTCGTACAAGATGTGAAGCCGCAAGCTGTCTCGCTGGCGCTTCGCGAAATCGTTCCTGATGCCGGATCGGAACTCGCCTGTGTGCGCTTCATGGCCTGGCTGCACACCGAGGGGGTTGCGCCGCAGATCATCCTCTATTCGCCCGAGGAGGCCGTCAGGCTTTCGGACATGCAGCAGCGCGGACTGATCCCCTGGGCAAGCATACCGGTTCTCTACGTGCTGGGCCGATACACGCCGGGACAGGCGTCCGATCCTGCCGATCTCCTGCCATTCCTCGCGGCGAACATGCCGCGCTTCGACCATTGGAGCGTCTGCGCCTTCGGCCGCAACGAAGCGGCGTGCGTGACCGCCGCCGCGTTGCTTGGCGGCCATGTCCGGGTCGGCTTCGAAAACAATCTTTTCCTTCCGGACGGCAGCATAGCCTCGTCCAACGCCGAACTGGTAGCGACCGTCGCACGCATACTCGCCGACTGCGGCGTCAAGATCGCCTCGGCCGCCGAGTTGGCGGCTCAATGGAACGCGCCGTTTCGTTCCATATGACAAACCAAAGCCTATTTTCGGCGGCAAGCTCGCGCAAGACATAGAGAGGCGGCTGCAATGTCATCGCCACGGAAGAACGACGTGTCCCCGCCCGCGGCGCGGCGATTGAAACAACAGTGCCGGTCGTTGTAACCATTCCGGCCGCTTGATATTGGAGGAGACGCAGCATGGACCGATTCACCGGCGGTTGCCTGTGCGGCAACGTCCGAATTGTCGCGTCAGGGCGCCCATACCGGGTCGGCCTTTGTCACTGTCTCGACTGCCGCAAGCATCATGGCGCCCTTTTTCACGCTTCCGCGATTTTTCCTGAGGATGCGGTGACGATCGACGGCGAAACACGCGACTACGCCGGGCGGTTTTTCTGTCCCCGCTGCGGCTCCTCCGTTTTCGGACGCACCGCAGACGAAATCGAAGTAAACCTGGGGTCCCTGGATGCGCCTGACCAGCTGATGCCAACCTACGAAAGCTGGATCATCCGACGCGAGTCCTGGTTGCCGCCGTTTCCGCTCACCAGACGGTACGAGCGCGATCGTGACGCCACGGGTCGCTTTGAGGAATAGGTCGCAGGAACGGTGCCGAGGAGGCAACGACATCAGAACATGGATTTTCACAGGCCGCCTGCTCACGCCGCTAAAATGTGAACTTGCATGCTTACAAGGTGCGCTGCCTTCATCCACATTGCCCCATGGGCATTCGTGAGCGCCTAAGGCGACCCGTGACAGCCAAGGCGCCGGACCTTAGAGGAGGATCGCAGGGGATGGGATTCATCGTCGCGATCCTGACGCAGGCTTTGTACAGAGCGCCGCGTTCAAAGCTGGCCGTTTAGGAGGTCACGCCGGAAGATCGGCCTTGCGGAAGCCATCAACGAAATGCCCAAGCAGCGCAGCGTCGTGGAATGGCTCTGTCGTGGTCCAGTGGCCCGCCGCCTCGAAACGATGATCACAGGCTAGTGGTCGCGGCGACAATCAACCCGCCCAAGACGGCGACATTGATGGTGAAGCCGGTACGAAGCGCTTCGCGTTCATCGCCGCTGTAGCGCCAGAAGTTGAGCGCCATGAACGACGCCGCAATGGTGAATACGGCCAAGGTCGCGGCGGGAAAGGGTCCACCAAGGCCCGCTGCTAGGCAAAAGCCGCCTGCGATCTCCAGCACCGATCCGGCCGCGAGAAGAGGCCTGGGAGCAGGAAAGCCCCGCTCGGCCAGGGACGCTGTAACTGCCCGGAATCTGAGGAAATGCTCGGCGCCCGCCCAGATAAAGACGCCGCCGAGCAAAACCAATCCAAGGTGGTGGAGGAACGCGATCATTCCTTGCTGCCGTCCTCGGTGTAAACCGCTAGCTCGTAACCATCCGGATCCGCGAAATGAAAGCGCCGGCCGCCGGGGAACCCATAAATCGGCCTGACGATCGTGCCTCCCGCTTCCTCGACCCGCTTGACCGTTGCCGGCAAATCATCGGCATAGAGAATGACGAGCGGGCCTCCTCCGGACCTCGCTGGGCCAGCGGCGAAGCCACCTGACAAGCGCCCGTCGTTGAACTCGCAATATTGCGTGCCGTAGTCAGTGAAGGTCCAGCCGAAGGCCTTTCCGTAGAAGTCGCGTGACCGCTGAATGTCTTTCACGTTGAATTCGACGTAGTCGATCCGTTGATCGTTGTTGTTGCTCATGATGCATACCTCTCGTGTGATGTACGACGGCGAAAGATAAGCACGCATCTCGCCTGCCGGATTGAACAAAACGGCCATCGACGTATGGCTTCACACGGCGCCGCCGAGGCGATGCATCTGACATGATTATTCACCTGCCCTCTTCCTTCCGGCCGGAAGAAACAACCGATTCTTGCAACCGTTTTCGATTGGCAGACGTTGTCGGTCGTGCAGATTGTTGTCTCGAGCGACGGCGGGCGCAGCCACTGCGTCGTAGGTTCACCGCCGGTAATCCGAAGAGGAGCGAGATGAGCGATCCCGTCCCAGCGCAGGCAACGGGTTCATTTCAGCAACGTCCAGCGTCGGCGCGGCTTCACGGGAGCTTTGCTTCGGTGTGGGCGCATCGAATGGACCCGGCGGGCGCACCGCCAATCGTCGTCATGCCCGATGCAACGATCGACCTGCAATGGATCGGAGGCAGCTTCCGAATTGCCGGCCCCGACAAGGAGCCGCAGACCGAGGTTCTGGCGGCAGCCGAGATCGTGATCGGCTTGCGCTTTCATCCTGCCACGGCGGCGGCATGGCTCGGCGTGCCACAAATCGAGCTTGTCGGCCAGAGGCTGTTGCTCGACGATTTATGGGGCGCGCGAGCCCGGCGCCTCGCCAGCCGCGTGCGCGCTGGCGACAATCTCGAAGATCTGGCCTGTTCGCTCGAACAGGTCGTCGCCGAGGAGGCGGCCTCCCGCGCGCCAGACGTTCCCATGCAGGCGGCATATCGCCTGATCGAGCGCGGGCCGCCACCCGACGCGCCGCTCGTCCCTTGGTTGATGCGCGCACTCGAGATGAGCGAAAGGACGTTGCGCCGGCGCTTCGACGAGAGCTTCGGCTATGGCCCCAAGACGCTTGACCGTATCCTCCGCTACCAGCGCTTTCTGCGGCTTTCGAGCCAATCAAACAGCGCTACGGCCATCCTGGCAGCCGAGGCGGGCTATTCCGATCAGGCGCATCTTGTCCGCGAGAGCCGACGCCTGACGGGAAGCACCCCGCGACAGATTCATCACCTGCTGCAGAACGGGTGAAACCACGTCGCGCTCTTCATTGGCCGTTTTGTTCAATTCGTCACTGTCGCCCGACTTTATCCTGGTGTCTCCGACAACCAGAGGAGATCGCCATGAAACCGTGCATTTCGGTTTTGACTATCGCTGTCGCCAACCTCGAGAGTTCTCTGGCGTTCTACCGCGACGGTCTCGGCTTGCCGACGGAAGGGATCATTGGCCGCGAGTTCGAGCATGGCGCCGTCGCGTTCTTCACGCTGTCCGGCGGGTTGAAGCTCGCGATCTGGGCGCAGGACGACCTCGCCTACGACACTGGCCTGCCCAAGGCGCCGATCAGCTCGACCTCGTTCACAGTCGGACACAACGTTGTGCGCCGCGAAGAAGTCGATCAAGTGATGGATGAGGCCGCTCGCGCCGGAGCCGAGATCATCAAGCCTGCCCGGGACACGTTCTTTGGCGGATATGCCGGATACTTCCGCGATCCGAACGGACACCTGTGGGAGGTCGTCTGGAACCCCGCCAACATACCGAATGAGGACGCTCTCTGAGGGCAGGTATGGCCCTGTAGGATCGGGCCGTTCCGGTCATTCCCGGTGCTGGCAAATTCTATCGGCATCGGGGCGGGCGGCCTGCTTTCCCTGGCAAACGAAGCCAGTTCGACGGCAGGCCACTAGCACAATCTTACGGGGGCTGATTATGTAGCTCTATCCAGATTCGCCACGCCTGCATGGCGCATCATGCGGCGGAAGCTCATTGAGATATGCGCCCGCCTTATGTGCCCGATGGACTCCCAGTCGCCGATTTCGGCGGCGGCAAGGACCTCTTCCATTTCGCGGCGGAATGCGGTGAATTCCTCGACAAGGCCCAACTGCGGCATCAGCTTCAGGACGACGCGCGCGACCTGAAAATACAGGCGCTCGCTGATCTCGCGCAGTGGCTGGTTGCCGGTCATCGCCGTGAGCTCGTAGAAAAAATCCATGTTGAGGCGCAGGAAAGCGCGCTGGTCGGGATTGAGTATATCGGCATCGCAGCGCGCGATGAGCGCCCGTATCCGGTCAAGATCGTCCGCCGTGCGCGGAATCGGCGAAAGCTTGCCGACGAGGAGCGCCAGTTCCAGGCGCAGATGATAGACCTGCTGCAATTCCTCGATGTCGACGTCGGTGACGATCGTGCCGACGCCGTGGACGGATTGAACCAGACCCTCGGATTCAAGGCGCGCCAGGACGCGCCGGACCGGCGTGCGGCTGATCTCGAATTCCTGGGCAAGTTCTTCCTCGGACAGGTGGCTTCCCGGCGCATAATCGAGCAGGCAGATGCGGTCGCGCAATATCCGGTAGATGCGCTCGAACCGCTCCCGCGCGGAGAGCGGGCGCGGCGGCGCGGCGGTCACCGTCGTGGGCGGCTTGGCCTCTGTCTCGATCGTCACCCAGCCTCCAGGACAGCGTGCAGGAATTGCCGTGTCCGCTCGTTCTTGGGAGCACCAAACAGTTCGCTTGGCGGTCCCTGCTCGCAGATCTTGCCTTGATAGAAGAAACAAACGCGGTCGGAAAACTCCTTGGCGAAGCCCATCTGATGGGTGACCATCAGCATGGTGAGATCATGCTCGCGCCCGATTTGCCTTATCACCTGCAGCACTTCGCCGACAAGCTCCGGGTCGAGCGCCGACGTCACCTCGTCGAACAGCATGATCTTGGGCCGCATTGCCAGCGCCCTGGCGATGGCGACGCGCTGCTGCTGGCCGCCGGAAAGCTGTGACGGATAGTGGTCCTTCTTCTGGGCCAGACCGACCAGCTCCAGCAGTTCGGCCGCTCTTGCCTCGGCGTCCGCCCGCTTCATGCCGAGCACCGTTATCGGCGCCTCGATGCAGTTCTGCATCGCCGTCATATGCGGAAACAGGTTGAACGACTGGAACACCATGCCGATCTTGGCGCGGATCTTGCGGATGTGGGCGAGATCGGCGGGAACAAGCTTGCCGTTCCTCTCCATATGGGTCAGCGGCTCGCCTTCGACCCAGATGACGCCGTCATTGATCGTCTCCAGCGTCATCAGCATGCGCAGCACCGTCGTCTTGCCCGAACCCGACGGACCGATGACGGAGACTTTTTCGCCGCGCGCTATTTCGAGATTGAGCCCGTCGAGAACGGTTAACGTGCCGTAGCGTTTCGATACATTGTCGAAGCGGACCATCGGTTGTTCAGTCATCGCGTGGTCCTCCGGTTGAGCAGCCCTTCGAGGGAGCGGATGAGCGCCGCCGAAACCAGGCTCATGGCAAGGAAAAACAGGCCGACCAGCGTGATCGGCTCGGTGTAGCGGAACGTTTCGGAGCCGATGATCTTGGCGGTCTGCATCAGTTCCATCACGGCGATTGCGGAAAGCAACGGCGTTTCCTTGAACAAGGCCACCAGATAATTGCCGAGCGCCGGAACGATCGGCGGGATCGCCTGCGGAATGATGATGTCGCGGAACGTCGTCCAGGACGAGAGATTGAGCGCGATCGAAGCTTCCCACTGGCCGCGATGGATGTTGTCGAAACCGGCGCGATAGACCTCGGAGCAATAGGCGGCGTAGTGGATGCCGATGGCCAGCACCCCGGCGGTGAAAGCGTCGAGCACGACACCGAATTTCGGAAAGACGAAATAGAGAAAGAATATCTGGATGAGCAGCGGGGTCGAGCGGATCAGCTCGACCAGCACCGAAATCGTCCAGCTGGTCCATGGCACGGCGATGCGGACAACGGCCAGCACCAGGCCGAGCGAGGCGGCAAGCGCAAAGCCGATCAGCGTCGCTTCGATGGAAATGACAGCGGCGCGAGCAAGCACCGGCAGGATTTCCAGGGCAAATCCCCAATCCCAGATCATGCCGCCTTCCCCCGCGCCAGTCCGAGCGACGCCCGCCTTTCGAGAAGCCGCATGCCGATGGTCACAACCAGCGACATTGCCAGGTACATCAAAAGAACGAGGGTGAAGATCGGAATGGTCTTGAACGTGTTCTGGTTCATTTGCTGCGCCTTGAAGGCGAGATCCGAAAGCGTGATCAGCGAGACCAGCGCCGTCGATTTCAGAAGCTCGATGAACAGATTGCCCCAGGGCGGGATCATCGCGACAAAGGCCTGCGGCAGGATGATCCGGCGCAACATCTGTGGGCGGCTCATGTTCAATGCCGTACACGCTTCCCACTGCCCGCGGGCGACGGACAGGATTGCGCCGCGCACGCACTCCGATCCGTAGGCGCCGACATTCAGGCCGAGCGCCAGCACTGCCACAACGAATGCGTTGATCGTGACGCCGAATTGCGGGAGCACGAAAAACAGCCAGAACAATTGCACCAGTGCCGACGTTCCGCGGAAGATCTCGACGTAAACCGTGGCCAGCCATCTGAGCGGCGTCGGGCCGTACATCCTTGCAAGTGCTGCAAGCACGCCCATGATAATTGCCAGCAGGCTGCCGAGGACGGCGATCTCGACCGTCAGGACAGCGCCTTGCAGCAGGCCCGGCATGAACACTCTATAGCTTTCCTGCGTTGCCAACGCGCCGATCACGACCAGCGCGATGACCAGCATGGCAATGAGCGTACGGATTCCCATGCGATTCCCCCGGGAAAAAAGGGCGGCGCTTTCGCGCCGCCAGCAGTTGGGAACCTATTTGCCAGCGCAGAGCTCTGCGGTGGTCTTGTTGGGCAGATAATCCTTGCCGAAGCCGAGTGGCTCGACCAGCGCGATATGCTCCGGCGAACCGATGAACTTCTTCAGCTCGGTGTTGAAAGCCTGCTGCAGGTCGGTGTCTTCCTTGCGGAAGCCGAAGCCGCCATGGCCTTTCACCGACTTGCCGGCGACCTCGCCGAAGGGCTTGGTCGATTCGACACCGTCGGCCTTCTTGGCCATGTCGGCGATCGAAAGGGCGGTAAGCGCGGCAGCATCGGCGCGGCCCGACTGGACGGCGGCGACCAGGCTGGACTGGTCGGGCAAGGAGACGATCTGCCCATCGGCAACGCCCGCTTCCTTGGCGAAGCCGCCTTCGACGGCGCCGGCCATCACGGCAAGCTTGAGATCCGGATTGTCCTTGATGCTGGAAAAATCCTTGATGCCTTTCGGATTGCCTTTTGCCACCAGCATAGCCTCGCCGATGCCGTAGGACGGCTCGGAGTAGTTGATCTCGGCGCAGCGCTTCGGGGTGATGAACATGCCGGCGGCGATGATATCGAAGCGGCCGGCCTTGAGACCTGGAATGAGCGAGCCGAATTCGGTCAAAACACCGTCGACCTGCGGTATGCCCATCTTGGCGAGCACCGCCTTGGCGACTTCCGGCGCCTCGCCGGTCAGCTTGCCGTCTGGCGTGGCGTAACCGAACGGCGCCTCGTTGGCGAAACCGACGCGGATGTAGCCGTCCTTCTTGGCCCGTTCGAGGGTGGTTTCCGCGTGAGCGGACAGCGAGGTCAATGACGTCGCGGCGAGCGCGATGCAGGCAGCCGCTTTCACGACCATGCGGCGCGATATCGATGAATTGAACATGCTTTTCTCCCATTGGACAACTGTGGATGGTTCCCAGGGCGCGGCCTTCTTCGAGGTCGACGCCTGCTTGATCAGACGTATACAACTGCCCTAGACATTTCGCAAGCAGAGATATAGAAACCATGGAAATTCGGCGATAATTCGTAGTTAGCCAACAAATTGACGTCGAGTTGTGCACAATTTGGGCCTGCTTGCCCATATTTTATCAAAGGGCAAGCGGCGTACTGGAAGGCAGGATTTCGGTGGCGACCGCGAAGGGCTTCGGGACATTCACGCAAGCGGAGTATCGGCAGCGCCTCGCCGGCGTGAAGACACGCATGCAACAAGCCGGCTTCGATCTCATCGTCTGTCAGGATCCAGCCAACATGTGCTGGCTGACCGGCTATGACGGATGGTCGTTCTACGTTCCGCAGTGCGTGCTCGTCCATCTGGAGGAGGACCGGCCGATCTGGTTCGGCAGGGCGCAGGATGCCAAGAGCGCACGCCTGACCACCGGCCTGCCCGAGACAAACATCGTGCCGTTCTCGGAACGGCTGGTGCAGCAGCCGGTCGAACACCCTTATGACGAACTCGCCCAACTGATCCGGTCGCGCGGCTGGGGAAAGGCCCGTATCGGCGTCGAGATGGACGCGCATTATTACACTGCGCGCTGCCACGCCCACCTTGTCGAGGGGCTGCCCGACGCGCATTTCGCCAACAACCACGATCTCGTTAACTGGGCGCGGCTGGTCAAATCCGAAGCCGAGCTGGTGCTGATCCGCGAGGCGGGTGCGATCTGCACGCATGCCATGAACCGCGCCATCGGGAAAATGCGGCCCGGTGTGCCTCAGAACCATGTCATTGCGGAAATCTATCACGCGCAGATCATGGGGGTGCCCGGAGCGGGCGGCGACTATGCCGCGATCTGTCCGCTGATGCCCGTTGGCGAGGGCACCAGCACGCCGCATCTGACGTGGTCCGACGCGCCGCTGCCGGACAGCGGCCCCGCCATTCTGGAGATTGCCGGCGTGAGGCGCCGCTATCACGCGGCGCTGACGCGGACCATACATTTCGGCAAGCCGCCGCTAGCCATCCTCGACATGGCCAAGGCAATCGTCGAGGGTGTCGACGCCGGCCTCGAGAAGGCGCGCCCCGGCTACACCGCCGAACAGGTGGAAGCCGCCTGGCAGGCAGTCCTGCGACGGAACGGGCTGAAGAAGGAAAGCCGGGTCGGCTATCCGGTCGGGCTCGCATACCCGCCCGATTGGGGTGAACGCACTGCAAGCCTTCGTCCCGGCGATACTACCGAGATGCAGTCCGGGATGTGCTTCCATTTCATGGCCGGCGTCTGGCTCGACGATTTCGGCATCGCCATCTCGGAATCGTTCGTCGTCACGGAACGCGGCGGCGAACGCCTCTGCGACGTGGCGCGCGAACTCATCGTCATCGACTGACATGGCGGCCGGGAAACCGGCTGCCGAAAAGACCATGCCCGCCAGCAAGCCGGCAACAAGCACGAGGACGCCCGATGGACCGCAATCCGTTTTCCGAAGCCGAAATCGCCGGCCGCCTGGCAAAGGTCCGTACTGCACTGATCGAGCGGGAGCTCGACGCGGCGGTGTTTGCCTCGCCGGAGAACGTCTTCTATCTCACCGGGCTTGATCACTGGGGGTATTTTGCCCCTCACCTGCTGATCGTTCCGCTCCGGGGAAACCCCGTCCTGGTCACCCGCTCGATGGAGAAGGTGACGATCGAGAAGCAGGTGAAGGCAGCGGAATTCCGTGGCCACTCTGACAGCGAAACGGCGGCCGACCTTGCCGCGCGGATGCTTGCGGAGCTCGGCCTGTCGGGCAAGCGGATCGGCCTCGAATACTGGACGGCCGGCCTTAGCCATGGACTTGCCGTGGCGCTCCAGACGCAAGCCGATGCAAAGTGGAGCGATGTCTCCGGTCTGATCGACAAGATGCGGCGGGTGAAGAGCGCCGAAGAACAGGCGCTGATGCGGCGTGCCGCAAAGGTGACGGACGCCGCCGCCGGTGCCGCGATCGCCGCGATCTCCGATGGCACTTCCGAACAGGAGGTCGCCGCCCAATGTGTTGCGGCAATGATCCGCGCCGGCGGTCATGCGCCGGGCTTCGGACCGTTCATCCGCCCGGCCGCGCGCCTGGGTGAAGAGCACACGACCTGGGGCGACGGAATCTACCGCAAGGGCGAGCCGGTCTTTGTCGAACTGTCCGGGTGCATCTCGCGCTACCATGCCCCGCTCGGCCGGCTCGTTCGCATCGGCCACATCAGCGATGAAGACGCCGCAATGGCGGAGGTGACCGCCAAGGCCTTCAACGCGGTCATCGAGGCGCTGCGGCCGGGCGCCAAGGCGCGCGATGTTTACGCCGCCTGGCAGGCCGTCGCCGACGAGGCCGGCCTTTCCCACTATCGCCGCCATCACTGCGGCTACCTTGTCGGCGCCGGCCAGCCGCCGTCATGGACCGGCGGCAATTCGGTGACCGGCTTGCGACACGACTCCGACCTCGAGATCGAAACGGGGATGAGCTTCCACATCCTGTCATGGCTGATGGGAACGGGTCGCGGCAATGACTTCGTCTCCAACACGGTACTTTTGACCGACGCGGGCGCCGAAGTGCTCACCCGCACGCCGGCCGGCCCGATCGTTCGATAGGCCCGCACGCATGGCGCGCTACTCGGCACTCTCGATTTTCCGCAACGCGCTCGCCGGCCAGAAGAATTGGCAGCGCGCCTGGCGTGCGGCGGAGCCAAAACCGTCTTATGATGTGATCGTCATCGGCGGCGGCGGACACGGCCTCGCCACCGCCTTCTACCTCGCCGAGAACCACGGCATCCGTAACGTCGCCGTACTCGAAAAGGGCTATGTCGGCGGCGGCAATGTCGGCCGCAACACCACCGTCATCCGCTCCAACTACCTGCTCGACGGCAACACCCAGTTCTACGAATTCTCGATGAAGCTCTGGGAGGGCATGTCGCGGGCGCTGAACTTCAACGTCATGTTCTCGCAGCGCGGCCAGCTCGTCACGGCGCATTCGGCCGATCAGCTCGACGGCTTCAGCCACCGCGCCAATGTCATGCGGCTGAATGGCATTGATGCCGATATCCTCGACCGCGACGAGGTGCGCCGTCTCGTGCCCTATCTCGATTTTTCCGACAGCGCCCGCTTTCCGATCCATGGTGCCATCTTCCAGGGCCGGGCGGGCACGGCGCGCCACGACGCCGTCGCCTGGGGCTATGCGCGCGCCGCCGACGGCCATGGCGTCGACGTAATTCAGAACTGCGAAGTGACAGGCTTCCTCAGCGACCGCGACAGTATCGTCGGCGTCGAGACGACGAAAGGCCGGATCGGCGCCGGCAAGGTCGGCCTCGCTGTTGCCGGTCATACATCCGTGCTCGGTGCCAAGGCCGGCCTTGACCTGCCGATCGAAAGCCACGTCCTGCAAGCCTTTGTCACCGAACCGCTGAAGCCGCTGGTAGATCACGTCGTCGCTTACGGCGCCGACCATTTCTACGTCAGCCAGTCCGACAAGGGCGGGTTGGTCTTCGGCGGCAATCTCGACGGCTACAATTCATACGCCCAGCGCGGCAATCTCGGCGTCGTGCGCGAGGTGGCGGAGGCGGCGATTGCTTTGATGCCGTGCATTTCGCGCGTCCGTCTGCTGCGCCACTGGGGCGGCGTCATGGACATGACTCCCGATGCCAGCCCGATCATCTGCCCGACGCCGATCGACGGCCTCTATCTCAATGGCGGCTGGTGCTATGGCGGCTTCAAGGCGACGCCGGCTTCCGGCTGGTGCTTCGCCCACACGATCGCCACCGGCAAGCCGCATCCCTTGATCGCGGCCTACGGGCTCGATCGTTTCCGCACCGGCCACACGCTCGATGAGGCCGGCGTCGGCCCTTCCGCCTGGCTGCAATAGGAGGCGGGACAAAATGCTGCGCATCGAATGCCCCTGCTGCGGCCCGCGCGACCATGACGAGTTCCGCTATGGTGGCGATGCCTCGGTCACGCGTCCGGCCCATGACGATGCCGATCCGGAGGCCTGGTACCGCTACGTCTATATCAGGACAAACCCGGCCGGCCCGCACCGTGAATTCTGGCAGCACGTGACCGGCTGCCGGCAATGGCTGGTGGTCGAACGCGACACCCGCAACCACGCGATCGCATCCATCGACTTCGCCAGGAAATCGACTGTCAGGAAACAACCGGCATGAGTTCGAACCGCAAACGCCTGCCAGCGGGTGGTCGCATCAGTCGCGAGGTGCGGGTAGATTTCACCTTCGATGGCCGCAAGCTGATTGGGTATCGCGGCGACACGCTCGCCTCCGCGCTGCTCGCCAATGGCGTCACTCTGGTCGGGCGCAGCTTCAAATATCATCGCCCGCGCGGCATTTTTTCCGCCGGGCCCGAAGAGCCGAATGCGCTGGTTACGCTCGGGAGCGCCGGCAGGCGGGAGCCGAACCTGCCGGCGACGACGCTGGAACTCGCCGACGGCATGGTCGTGGAGAGTCAGAACCGCTGGCCGTCGCTTGCCTTCGACGTGCAAAGCGTCAACGGCCTTTTCGCGCCGTTTCTGTCCGCCGGCTTCTACTACAAGACCTTCATGGGCCCGACGCGCCGCGCCTGGATGTTCTACGAACATTTCATCCGCAAGGCGGCCGGCCTGGGCAGAGCCGGCACCGGCCCCGATCCCGACCGCTACGAGGTTCATCATGCCTTCGCCGATGTCGCCATCGTCGGCGGCGGCCCGGCGGGATTGTCGGCGGCGCGGGCGGCCGCCGCGGCCGGCGCGCGGGTCGCGCTGATCGAGCAGGATTTCCTGCTTGGCGGCCAGCTTCTGGCGGAACCGTCCGACAGCGCAGCGGCCGCATGGCTGAGGCAGGCCGAGGCCGAGTTGGAGGGCTTCGAAACCGTCGCGCTGATGAAGCGGACGACCGCTTTCGGCAGCTATGACGGCAATGTGCTTGGACTGGTCGAACAGCGCGATCCAACCGATCCGCAGCCGAATGGCGAGACACGCCAAACGGTCACCATGCTGCGCGCCCGCGCCATCGTTTTCGCCACCGGCGCCATCGAGCGACCAATGGTGTTCTCGAACAACGACCGGCCCGGCGTCATGCTCGCCTCGGCCGCGCGGACCTACCTCAACCGTTTCGCCGTCCTGCCGGGCAGGAAAATCATCGTCGCCACCAGCAATGACGGTGCCTGGCGCACCGCCTTCGATTACGCCGCAGCCGGCGCGGAGGTGACGGTTGCTGATCTGCGCGCCGTCCCGCCCGCAGCACTTGCCGCGGAAGCCGCACGGCTCGGCGTGGTGGTGCGGGCCGCAACGCGCATCGTCGACCTGCACGGCGGCCATACCGTCAGGCGCGTAACGCTCAATGGACCGGAGGGACAATCCTCGGCCGCCTGTGACCTGGTCTGCATCTCCGGCGGCTGGTCGCCAACCGTGCATCTCACCTCCCACCTCGGTGTCAAACCTGTCTATCGCGACGACATTGACGGCTTCGTGCCGGGCGTCTTTTCAGCCAGCCAGTTCGGCGCCGGCGCAATGATAGGAGCTTATGCGACCGCCGCTGCCGTCGAGCACGGCCATCGCGCCGGCATCGAAGCGGCAGCCTCCCGCGGCAAGTCAGCGCCGGTGCCCGCTCCATCGAAACTCGATCTCGGCGAGACCGCTACGACGCTACTTCGCGAAGCCCCTTCGGTCGGACGTGGAAAAGCCTTCGTCGATTTCCAGATGGACGTGACGACCGGGGATATCGAGCTCGCCCATCGTGAGGGCTATGAATCGGTCGAGCATCTGAAGCGCTACACCACGCTCGGCATGGGCACCGATCAGGGCAAGACCAGCAATTTTCCCGCACTTGCCGCCATGGCAGCGCTGCGCGGCGCAACGATTCCCGAGACCGGCACCACGACCTTCCGCCCGCCCTATACGCCGGTGGCGATCGGCGCGCTTGCCGGACGCGCCGTCGGCCATCATTTCAAGCCGATCCGCCGCACGCCGATGCACGACTGGCACATGGCGAATGGCGCCGAGATGCTCGAGGTCGGGCTCTGGATGCGGCCCTATTTCTACCGGCAGTCGGGCCGCGACGTGAACGAAGCCTATGTTGCCGAAATGCGTACCGTGCGTCAGACCGCGGGGCTGATGGACATCTCCACGCTCGGTAAGATCGATGTCCAGGGCCCGGATGCGGCAATCTTCCTCGACCGCGTCTATGCCAACGGCTTTGCCAAACTGGCGATAGGCCGCGCCCGCTACGGCGTCATGCTGCGCGACGACGGCATCGTCTTCGACGACGGCACCACGACGCGGCTAGCGGAAAACCGGTTCTTCATGACCACTTCGACCGCCAAGGCCGCCGATGTGCTGTCGCGTCTCGAATTCCTGCTCGACACGGCCTGGCCGGATTTGCGCGTGGCCGTTACTTCGGTCAGCGATGAATGGGCGGCGATGTCGGTTGCCGGGCCCAACAGCCGCGCAATCCTCGGTGTTGCTTTTCCTGGTCTCGACGTTTCCGACGCGGCGCTTCCGCATATGGGGCTACTCGAAAGCGAGTGGCAGGTCCGTGGGCTCCGCATCCTGCGCCTCAGTTATTCCGGCGAGCGCGCTTACGAAGTCTATGTCGGCGCCACTGCCGGTGAACAGCTCTGGAGCCGCTTGCTCGAAGCCGGCAGACCCTTCGACCTGAAGCCTTACGGTGTCGAGGCGCTCGGCGCGCTGCGGGTCGAAAAGGGCCATGTCGCCGGACCGGAGATCGATGGGCGCACGACGCTCGACGATCTCGGCCTCGGCCGCATGGCCGGCAAGCGCAGCGGCTTCGTCGGCGATGTACTGCGCCGCCGCCAGGCCTATCAGGCGCCTGAGCGCCAGCGGCTGGTCGGACTGGAATGCGCCGAAGACGGCAAGCGCCTCCGCGGCGGGGCGATCCTGTTCCTGCCCGACGACAAGATCGAGGGCCATGGCCGCGGCCGGGTGACCTCGATCACCTTTAGCCCAGAACTCGACCGCTATGTCGGATTGGCCCTGCTTGCCGGTGATGTCGCGGCAGAAGGAAGCGAGGTCGTGGCGGTCTATCCGATGAAGGCCGAAACGGTTCGCGCCCGCGTTGTCTCGCCGGTATTCATCGATCCGCAGGGAGAACGGCTGCATGGCTAGCTTGACCTCTTCTCGGGATTTCAGTCTGTCCGTGGCGGATTGTCCGCTTATCCAGATCGAGGGCTGGGACGCGACACTGAGACAATTCGAAAAGAGCGTCTCGGCGTCGCTCAACACGAAACTTCCCGCTTCGGTGGGAGAGACGGTTCGCCACAAGGGCCTTTTGACCATCCGCGTTGCACCTCGCCGCCTTTGGCTGGCTCTCGACGAAGGCA
Source organism: Mesorhizobium sp. M0768 (assembly GCF_040320195.1). Taxonomy (NCBI): domain Bacteria; kingdom Pseudomonadati; phylum Pseudomonadota; class Alphaproteobacteria; order Hyphomicrobiales; family Phyllobacteriaceae; genus Mesorhizobium; species Mesorhizobium sp. M0768. The sequence continues at coordinate 77,847 of NZ_JAMYPD010000015.1, forward strand.
CAGAAGCGCCAGCCCTTGTCGTCGACCCCGATCTCGGCTGTTCCGTGCCCCTCGGGGAAGGTCGTGTTCGTTTGAAAATGGCCGGCCCTGGTATCGCAAGGCTTCTGTCCGGCTGCATTGCCGTCAACTGGCACGCGCCGACCGCCGCTCCGGGCCGCGCCGTGCAAACATCCTTCCATCACGTGCCCGTGCTCTTCCTGCGCACCGGCGAGACCGCGTGCGAACTCATCGTGCCGCGAAGTTTTTCGCGAAGCCTCTCGGATTGGATTGCCGACGGCTAGCCAATACCGGTTCCTCGGGCAAGGGCCGGCTTTAGCGGCGATCCAAGCCGCCATCACGAAGCCATCTACTCTCTTGCCGGCCAGTCCTGCAGGAGCGTAATCCCAAACTTCGGCGCGGCTACTTTGAGCCGCTCGATATCGGCAGGCGTCGGCGGCCCGACCACCTCTCCCTTGCTGCGTTCATGGCCACCTTCGGCGAGAAACTGCTCGAACACACTTGGCGTGTCTATCAGGATATAGCGAACGAGCTGGTTGCCGGGATTCATAAGCTGGTGCGGGATGCCCCGCTTCAAAAACATGCTCTCGCCGGGCGAGAGCGTTCGGACCACACCGTCCACAATTGCGGTCAAGTGCCCTTCGATGACGTAGACCGTCTCGTCGTCATTCGCATGAACATGGATTGGCGTTTTGGTGTGCCCGTCGCTTCTGTTTTCGAACAGACTCAACAAGCCTCCCGTCTGTTCGCCGGAGACCAGTCGCTTCATGACGATGCCCGCGAGCACGAATTCTTTTGGTTCAACATCCGTCATTGATCAATCCTGCCAGGCACATTTGGTGGGCCGTCAAGCAGACGAGCTGCGCGGCGACATCCGGCAAACGTCGAACTGGCTCGCGGGTTCCCGGTCGCCGGAGTTCCCTCTTCCCAAGCTCCGTTTGGACGAAAAGACGGCTTCGTTGTCACCGGACATGCTGGCCGACATCCGCCAATTCGAGGGCGCCGCAGAGGTCCGCCTAACTGACGTCAAAGCTGCAACGGGCTGCCAGGCTCTCGCCGGGCCCAAGCACCGACAGTCCATTCCATTTGTCGATCGAACCCCGATTATGAGCATCGACAACATGACTGACCGGTTCAAAACAGAAGAAGTCGCTCTCGTCCGATGGCGAATAGAGAAGGTAGAAATTCAAGGGCGATGAAGCTTCAATCCGCAGGCTGCAACTGTGCTCTGGCCAAGATATGGAGGCGACACCATCCCAGCCAGCGAACACATTGTTTATCCATCCGCTCGGCAAGGCGGCCGGGGCGCCGAAATCCCAGTCAGGATGGGTTTTGACATCCACATATCGTTCAGGGAGATGGTTGGGCCGTTCGAGGCAAACCTGTGATGCCGCGGCGTGAAGCGTGGTCAACGCTGTTCTCGGGAACCATGGATGGATGCCAAGCCCGAACGGCAATCTGATCGAGGCCCGATTGACGATGCGAAGTTTCAGCTCGAGCCCCTGTCCGGCCAGCGCGTAGCTCACCTCGGCGCGATATCGGTATGGGCCGGGCCCGTTGCTGATGAGCGACAGCTTTGCGTTGTCCTGCGTTACGCTGTCGACGTCCCACTCGCTCGAAAATCCATTGCCGTGAATGGGAAATGGCTCGCGTGCAACATTGGCAGGCAGTTCGTGGAATTTGGAGTCGAATGTGAACCCGCCGCCCGAGATGCGATTTGACCATGGCAAAAGCAGGTTGCAGGCAAGGTCGAACGGGTTGCTGCTCCCGCCGTTCGGCCAAGGCCTGAAGAGCGGCACGCGTCCATGGTCCAGTCTCGCAAGACCTGCCCCAAGCGATGGGACGATTTCAGCAGACAGGTCTCCGCTTCTGATCTTGATCGTCCCGACCATCCGCTTCAGACGGTACTGGCCTTGGCAGCGGAGATCGGCTGTTGATGGCGGCCTTTGCGAGCCACTGCAAGAAGGTCGTTCGACGCGATCCCGATGAGCGCCTTCATCTGATCGTGTGCATCGTCGGCCCTCCGCATCCTGATTGCCTCCAGCACGTCGCCATGCGCGCTCAGCGTCTGCTGATAATTAGCGGTGGCCGATGTGGTCAAGCGGAAGGAGAAGCTGAGGGCGGCCGCAAGCATATTGCCGAGATTGGCGAACACCGGGTTGCGGCTGGCACGCAGGATGGCCGTATGAAACCTGACGTCGGCATCGAGACACGCAGCGAGATCATCCTGCGGAGCAATGCGCATGGCTTCATAGGCCGCTTCGATGACCGCGAGATCGCCTGACGTCGCCATCTTGGCCGCAAGTTGGGCGGCAGCGGGTTCAATGACCAGCCGCGCCTCGATCAATCCGCGGACGAAATCGAGATCGGGCTCGATATCGCGCATCCATTCCAGAACCTGTGCATCCAGCCTGTTCCATTCGCTCGACACGCGCACACGCGTCCCGGCCCGCTTGCGCGCCTCGATCAATCCTTTCGCCGAAAGCGTCAGAAGAGCATCGCGAAGCGCGGTGCGGCTGGCCCCGTAGATAACGCAAAGCTCGGCTTCCGTCGGCAGGACGGAGTGCTGGGCGTAGGAGCCGGCGAGGATGCGCTGTCCGAGATCGCGTGCGATGCGATCCTTGAGCGATGACGTGGTGCCATCTGCGGCAGGAATGTCCTGCTTGCCTTGGCCAGTCGAAGCGATCGCCGCGTCCATCATCATGTCCTGTTCAAGTGGTACTCGGCAATTACCACAGCAAGTATCAGCAGCGAGCCCTTGGCAAGCAACTGATAGAAGGTTGGCACGGACGTCAGTATCATTCCGTTGTTGAGGACGCCAATGATGGCGACGCCCAGCAGTGCGCCGACGATCGTGCCCTTGCCGCCCTGCAAGGCGCAGCCACCAAGAACGGCCGCTGTGATGGCCTCGAGTTCCAGGCCTTGGGATCCGGATACGGGCTGCCCGGAGCCGGTACGGGCAGCCAACAGAATCCCGGCCAATCCGGCCGCCACTCCACTCATGATGTAGATGCCGACGCGGTAGCGGTTGATGTCGATGCCGGAGAAGCGTGCGACAACGGGATTGCCGCCCAGGGCATAGATGTTGCGGCCAACGATCGAGCGGGCAAGGAAGAGATGGAACACGATCGCGGTCAGCAAGAGAATCCAGATCAGCAGAGGCAGGCCGAGGATTCGTCCGATCCCGATGAAGCGGAAAGTCTCGCTGAAAATCGCGATCGATTGCCCGTCGGACATAATGAACGCGATGCCGCGGAAGATCGCCATCGTACCGAGAGTCGCGATGACAGCGTTGACCCGCCCATAGGTGATGATGATGCCGTTCACGAGGCCGGCAAGACCGCCCAGGACCAGGCCGGCAAGAATGCCCGCGGCGGGTGATCCGGTGGCCTGGATGGCCATTGCCGTCGATACTGTGGTCAGACCGACAATTGCGCCGACGGCAATATCGAGCCCTCCGGCGACAATAACCACGGTCTGGCTCATCGCCAGAACGCCCAGGATGGTAATGCCTAGACCGATGTTCAGCAGGTTTCGGCTGGAGAAGAACACGTCGCCTCTCAGGGTGCCGAAAATGAGCACGAGAATGGCGAGAGCAACAAGAAGGCTTATGTTGTGAATGCCGATGCGCTCTGCGATGCGCAAGGAAGCGCGCCTTTTGCCGGTTTGCGTTGTTGCTGTCCTGAGCTCAAGGCTGTTCACTGAATTTGTCCTCCAAGCGATGCTGCAGACTGAGGCATGGCATGTCTCAGGATCGTGGCCTCGTCGATGTCAGGGCGGGAAAGTTCGGCCGTGATCCGGCCTCCAGCCATAACAAGCACCCTGTCGGCCAGCCCGATCAGTTCCGGCATTTCCGAGGAAATCAGGATTATGCCGATGCCGCTGGCGGCGAGTTCGTCGATCAGGCGATAGATTTCCGCCTTGGCGCCGATGTCGATGCCGCGGGTCGGCTCGTCGAGGATGAGAAGCATCGGCTGCCGCGCAAGCCAGCGCGCGAGAACGACCTTCTGTTGGTTGCCACCCGATAATTTCGAAACCTGTTCGTCGAGGTTAGGCGCCTTGATCGACATCTTTGCTGCAAGCGGTGAGACGATCTCCAGTGCCTTGCGCCGGTTGAAGAAGCCGAAGGTCGACGTTCTGTCGGGCACGCAAAGCGAGGCGTTATCAAGAATGCTTCGGAACAACAGCAGCGCCTCGTGCTTGCGGTCTTCTGGGGCAAAGCCGATGCCCGCCACGATCGCTGCATGCGGACTGTTGGGGCCAACGGGCACACCATTCATCGTTATGGTTCCGTCGAGGCGCCTATCATAGCCGACAATCGCCTTTGCCAGTTCGGATCGACCCGCACCCATAAGGCCGGCAATGCCGAGCACCTCGCCACGGCGGACCTTGAGGCTCACATCGGTGACGTGGTCGGTGGTCAGGCCCGCCACCTCCAGCAACGGTTGCCCCGATTGCCACGTCTCGCGCGTAAACAGATCGGCTATGTCGCGGCCCACCATGAGCTTGGCTATGGTCTGCTCGCTGGCACCGGCAGCGGGGGAATCATCGACCAGCCGGCCGTCCCGCAACACGACAATGCGATCCGCAAGGTCGATGACCTCGTTCAGCCTGTGAGAGATGTAGACGATCGAAGTGCCCTCGCCGCGCAGCCGGCGAATTACTGAAAACAGACGGCGCGCTTCGTCGTCGGTCAGTGACGAGGTCGGCTCATCGAATGCGATCAGCCGGCCGCCGGCACGTATGGCGCGCATGATTTCGATCATCTGGCGCTGTGCCGGACCGAGTGTGCTGCAGAGTTGACGCGGCAGCATATCCTGCTGCATGCCGAAGGTCGCAAGCACCTTATCGGTCTGGTCCTCGAGCCTGTGCCAGTCGAGCAGGACGCCTGCCAGCCGCGGCAGTTCGCCGACGAAAATGTTCTCGGCCACGGTCAGGTTCGGAACGATCTCCGGCTCCTGATGGATGACGCGTATTCCGGCTCTGTGGCTGTCGCGCGGTTCGCTGAAAACGATCGGCGTGGAGCCATGCAGCACGGTGCCGGTGTCCGGTGCGAACACGCCCTCGAGAATTCGCATCATTGTCGACTTGCCGGCGCCATTCTCGCCAACCAGGGCAAGCACCTCTCCTGGCCGAAAGGCAATCGAGACATTGTCGAGCGCCTGCACGACGCCGAAGCGCTTCGATATCCTGTCGAGCGAGAAGAAATCCGATTGCGTCAAAAGCTCACTCCCGAGGATCGATCCCGTGTGCCCGTCGACGAACTGCCGGCCCAAAGAGCGTCATGCGCACTGCGGCGCATGACGCATATCTGGTTCAGTGGCAGAGCTTGGCTTTGTAGTCCGACGCAAAATTGTCGGCGGTGATGTATTCCGGGTCAGTGAAGGATTGAACGGGAAGCTTGGTTCCGTCCTTGATGGAGGCCAAGAGAATCTTCACCGCCAGCGCGCCATGATTTTCCGAATTGAGCCACATCGTACCACGGAACGCCGAGGGCTTTCCGGATCCGAAGGCATCGCAGGCGCGGCTCCCGTCGATGCCGATCCCCATGCCCTGGTCTGCGGAATAGCCAGCATTCTCCAGTGCTCGCGCACCACCCAGCACGCCGTCATCGTTGCATGAATAGAATATCCAGTTCGTGACGCTGGGATTGGCCGTCAGTGTGGTGGTCATCACGTCGATGGCGTTGACCATCGTGTTGTCGTAGGGGACGCGAACGATGTTGCCCGGCTTGAAATCGGGCACCGCCTTCAGGAACGCTTCTTCCGCGCCCTTGTTGCGCTGCATGCAGGTATCGGCCTTGCGGTCCTCGATCGAGGCGATGCGCACTTCTTTGCCCGCCCAGCCTTCAGCCTTGTAGAGCTTGGCAAGCTCTTCGCCCACCCGCGCACCGATATTGTAAGCATTCATGCCGACATAGGGGACCTGGGTGCCATCCTGGTAGTAGATATCGTCGTCCACCGCCACCAAGGGAATTTTTGCGGCCTTTGCTTTCTCCGCGATGACCGGTCCCAGTGCCTTGTCGGGGACAACGATGGCGATGCCTTTCACGCCATCGCCGACCATCGTATCGAAGGTCGTGATCGTCAAATTGGCGTCGAACTGAACGTCCTGCGACACGAACGCGGCCCCTGCCGCCTCAGCCGCTTTCTTGGCGCCGCCGACTTCGGCGACGAACCATGGGTGGTCTCCCATCTTGTTGATGTAGCCGATCTTGATGTCGTCTGCGCTTGCCGTGCCACTCATCAGTCCGGCAGCCAGTACCGCAAATGTCGCCAAAGCCTTTGTTGTGGTTTTCATGAAGATCCTCCCTGAGCTCAATGGTGGTTGCTAGTCGTGGTAGAGAACCGAGCGCCCACCATCGATGGTGATCGTCTCGGCATTTATGAACGGCGCTTCGTCCGAAGCGAGGAAAACCGCCGTCATTGCAACCTCGTCCGGCCGGCCAATTCGCTTGGGCGGATGGAGGTCGTAGGCTCGCCGCTTCTCCTCGGCGGGGTTCGGGAATGTGTTCCAATAGGCTTCCGCGATCGGCGTCTCGATGTAGCCGGGTGCTATCGCGTTCACCCGGATACCGCGTGCGGCATATTCGATGGCCAGCGAACGGGTCAGGCCCAAAAGTGCATGCTTGGCGACCGGATACGGGAACGTATGGGGAACGATCTGGAAGGCGTGACAACTCGCTATGTTGACGATGGACCCCGAGCCCTTCGCCAGCATCGTCGGCAAAACCGCCTTGGCGCAGAACCACGCGGCCTGGAGGTCGAGCTTGAGGCAGCGCTCCCATTCCTCATCCGGCATCAGCAATGGTTCGTAGAACACGTTGGCACCGGCATTGTTGACCAGAATGTCGACGCCGCCATAGGCCGTGATCGTGCCGGCGACCATGTCCGCGACCGCGGATGTGTCCGTGACATCCGTCTCGACGAACAATACGTCGGCGCCTCCGGCACGCAATTCGTCGGCGACCGCTTTGCCGCTTGCCGCATTCAGTTCGGCAATGACGGTCTTTGCCCTATGTGTTGCAAAAGCCCGGGCGGTGGCGGCACCGATGCCTTGGCCGGCGCCCGTGATGATTGCGATCTTTCCTTGCAGCCGGCCTGCCATTGCATTCACCAGTCGACCACGGTGCCGTCCGGCATGACGGCATTGCGGGCATGCAGCACTTCCTGCTTGAAGGGGTGACGCGCGATGACGTCCTCATTGACGGTGACGCCAAGGCCCGGCAGATCGGGCAGGTCCCAGCGGCCTGGTTTACGCCGAATTGGCCAGGTAACGACGTCGTCGTACCAGGCGACGGCACCGGACATCTCCTCCTGAATGACGACGTTTGGCGTCGATATGCCGAAGTGAAGAGCAGCGACGCCAGCGATCGGACCGAGCGGGTTGTGCGGCGCAAGGCCGATGCCTGCCGTTTCCGCCATGGCCGCGATCTTCTTTGTCTCCAGCAGACCGCCAGTGTGGCAAATATCAGGCTGGGCAATGTTGAAGGCACGGGCTGCGATCGAGTGCGTGAATTCGCGACGCCCGATCAGCCGCTCGCCGGAAGCGATCGGCACGGCCGATCGCGCCGTGATATGCGCCAGTCCGGCAACATCTTCGGGCGGCACGGGTTCTTCCGCGAACATGATGCGGGCCGGCTCGATTGCTCTGAGGTAGTCCATCGCAGCGTTAACGGATGCAGGGCGTCCATGGAAATCGACCATGATGTCGATGTCCGGACCTATGGCCTCGCGAAGTGAGCCAACCATGTTGGCGACAGAATCAACGGCTTTCGCAGGCGATGCGTAGTGGGTGTAGGGAATGCAGACGACCTTGACCGCATCGTAGCCTGCCTGCGTCACGATGCGTCCGCGTTCCACGATCGCGTCCGCGGATCCGGTCTCATAGACCGCCTTCATGTCTCCGAGGCCGAGATGCGTATAGGTGCGCAGATAGTCGCGAACCTGTCCGCCCAGAAGGCGCCAGACGGGGACGCCCAATGACTTGCCCAGGATGTCCCAGAGCGCGATCTCGATGCCGCTGACGGCAGACATTCCCTCGACGCCAAGACGCCAAAATCCGTGGCGCGTAAGTATCTGGTAGCACTGCTCCACGTTGCGCGGATCCTGCCCGATGAGCAGGGCCTCAAGGTCCTGAAGCGCCCCAACGACGGCTCGGGTCTTCCATTCCAGCGTTGCCTCACCCCAGCCAAACAGCCCGGCCTCGTCGGTTTCGACCCGGACGAAGACCCAGTTGCGCATTTCCGCATTGCAGACGCGCGCCTTGATGGCCGTGATTTTCATCGGTCCTCCCAGACCTGCCGCCTTTTTTCGATGGCAATATGTATGATTTATTACGGATAATATGGACGAGTCAAGTGCAACGTCGATGTGGACCAGCGCCGCCAAGGAACTGGTCCTCAGGAGGATCCGAGCAATTTTCGATCAATCCTTGTCCGCCGATGGAAGGGCTGTCAGCCTCCGATCCGCGAACATCGCGGAAAAGGCGCGGCTAAATCACCGCGCAGACCGTTTTCGTCTCGAGATAGTTCTCCAGACCCGGTGCGCCGTTCTCACAGCCCCAACCGGATTGCTTGTGGCCGCCCTTCGGCAGTTCCGGCGAGAAGTAGGAATGGCAATTGATCCAGACGGTGCCCGACCTGATACGTGCGGCAAGGCGATGCGCAGTGGATAGGTCGCGGGTCCAGACGCTTGCGGCGAGGCCGTAGGGCGAGTCGTTCGCAAGGCTTATCGCCTCCGCGACATCGTCGAACGGTGTCACGGCAACGACCGGGCCGAAGATTTCCTCGCGCATCATGCGCATGTCCGGGCGCACGCCGGTAACCACGGTCGGCTCGAAGAAGTTGTCGAAGCGCCGGCCGCCGGCGATGATCTCGGCGCCGCTGGAAGCACCATCGCCGACGTAGAAGGCGACGCGCGCAGCCTGGGTTCCGTTGACCAGCGGACCAAGGTCGGTATCCGGGTCAAGCCCGTGTCCGAGACGCAGCTTTCGCGCCTCTTCCGCCAGCCCCTCCGCCAGACGGTCGTAGATCGAGCGATGCGCATAGACACGCGAGCCGGCGACGCAGACCTGGCCGGCATTGGCGAAGATCCCCCGAGCCACTCCGGGGATTGCGAGCCCCATGTCCGCATCGGGCATGATGATGGCCGGCGACTTGCCGCCCAGCTCGAGCGTCAGCTTCTTCAGATTGCCGCGCGCTGCGGAGACGATCATCTTTCCGACTTCCGTCGAGCCGGTGAAGGCGACCTTATCGACATCGGAATCTGCAGCCAATGCTGCGCCCACGGTTTCGCCGAGACCGGTCACGATATTGACGACGCCGTCCGGCAAGCCGGCTTCGATCATCAGTTCGCCGAGCCTGAGCGCGGTGAGCGACGTTTCCTCAGCTGGCTTGAGCACGATCGTACAGCCGGCGGCAAGCGCCGGGGCGAGCTTCATCGAGGCCATAAGCAGCGGCGAATTCCATGGCGTTATGGCAGCCACGACACCGATCGGCTCTCGCACCGTGTAGGCGAAAATCTTGCTGCCCACCGGTTGGTAGCTGATGGAGGTGGGGATGGTCGTGCCGAGGATTTTCGTGGCAAAACCGGCAAAATAGCGGAACTGCTCGGCCGAGGCGGGAATCTCGGCGAAGCGCGAGGTCTTCAGCGACTTTCCTTGGTCAAGCGTCTCGAGTTCTGCAAGCTCATCGGCATGGCGTTCAATCAGGTCGGCGATGCGCCATAGCAGCTTGCCGCGTGCCGACGGTGTCATGTCGCGCCAGCTCTCGCCTTCGAAAGCAGCACGCGCCGCAGCAACGGCGCGCCCGGCGTCATCGGCTGTGCCTTGCGCCAGCAGCGCGAGCGTGTCGCCATTCGCAGGATCGGTCGCGGGCAAGGTTGCGCCATCGCTGGCGTCGCACCAGCCGCCGCCGATCAGGTGCCGCATTCTGGGTTTGGCCAGGAACGCCTCGACGCCTGCGTGCCTGGCTGCACCGTTTCGAATGATGACCGTCATGTCCGTACCCCGCAAGCGAACGCCTCGACCGCCGCGAGGGCACCGCGGATGATGGAATGATAGCCGGTACAGCGGCAGATATTGCCTTCGAGCGCAGTGCGGATCTGAGACTCGTCTGGAGCCGGATTCTCCAGCAGCAGAGCGGTCAGCGCAACAGTGATGCCGGGTGCGCAGTAGCCGCACTGGAAGGCGTTTTCGGCCGCCAGAGCCTGGCGCAGGACAATGGCTTCGGGAAGGTCGTCGAAACCCTCCGGCGTGATGATGGTGGCCCCGTCGAGTTGCCACGACATGAGCAGACAGCCATTGACCGCGCGATCGTCCATCAGCACGGAACAAGCGCCGCAGCGGCCGATGCCGCAAGCCATCTTGGCGGCAGTCATGCCGAAATGATCGCGCAGCAGGTCGATCAGGCGCAACTCGGCGGGCACGGCCAGCGCCTGGCGGCAGCCGTTTAGGTTAAAGGTAATCGCGATCTCGGCACTCACGCTGCACTCCTCTGCAGGGCGTCGAGTACCCATTCAGGATCGACCGGGAGGCGCTCGGGCCAAGCCCCTGTGGCGTCCGCAATCGCGTTGACGACGGCTGGCGTCACGGCGCCAATGCCAAGCTCACCAACTCCGCGCGGGCCGAACGGGTCGTCCTCGTCCAGATCCTCCAACGCGAAGGTCGCGAAGCTTTCCGGCGTGTCGGCAATGCCTGGCAGCATGTAGAAATCGAGGTTGCCGGCAAGATACCGGCCATCCCGCATAGCCGCGTCCTCAGCGAGGGTGAAGCCCAGCCCCTGGACGCCGCCGCCTTCGATCTGGCCAAGATAGGCGGCAGCATCGAGCATCGGTCCGGCCGCGGTGTGCTGATGGAGCTCGAGCACGCGTACCTGCCCAGTGATGCGGCTCACGGCAACGCGCGCCAGTGTCGCGCCGAAGGCGAAGATCAGGCGTGCATTGCCTTCCAGATAGTCCGATTTCGGAAACTCGAAGCTGACGGCAGCAGCTGGCAGCCGGTCGGGAGGCAACGCCTCGGCAAGCTCGGCGAAACTCAAGAGCAGTGACCCGCTGTTGGAATGTCGCTCGACGATACCGCCGGGTGCCAGCGCCAGCGTCCCGGCTTCGCGGCAAAGCAGCTGGCCCGCTGCTGCCAGGAGGTCGCGCGTAAAAGGTGGTGCGGCGACTGCTGCGACCCGCCAAACCACGTGAGTGCCGCGCGAGGCGGTGGAGGAGCCGGATTCGGGCGTCGCCGCCGTATCACCGGTGACCGGCCGGACATCGTCGCGGCCGCAGCCGAGCGCTCCGGCGACCGCGGCCTTCACCGAGGTGAGCAGGCCTTGTCCCATCTCGTCCAGGCCATAGAGCGCTTCGATCATGCCATCCGGAGCCAAGCGCAACGCGCCTCCGGCCGGGTCCGGCGGCAGCGTGCCTAGTCCATTGCCTTGATAGTTCATCGCCATCCCGACGCCGATCGTCTCAGAGCCGTCGAACGACGGACCACGCGGCTTGGCCCAGATCGGGTCAGCAGCGGCGGCTTGCAGCATCTCGGCCAGACGTTCGGACGGCGCGACCTGCTGGCCGAGATGGCCTCGCGTGCCAGGCTCGCGCAAATTGCGGCGCCGTATCTCGATAATGTCGATGTCGGCGGCTTCGGCCAGCCGGTCCAGCTGGCACTCTACCGCGAAGGCCATCTGGTTGGCACCGAAGCCACGAAACGCGCCGCAGACGCCGTTATTGGTATAGGCGAGCCTGCCCGAGCTGAGGACGTTGGGAACGACATATGGCCCGCAGGCGTGTTCGAGCGCCGTCTCAAGCACGCCCGGACCGAGCGACGCGTAGGCGCCGGCATCCGCGATCACATCCACCTGTTGGGCGAGCAGACGACCCTCGGCGTCGCAGGCGGTGCGCATATGGATGTGCATGGCATTGCGCTTGGTACCCGCGATGACGGATTCCGCCCGGTCGAGATGCAGCCGCACGGCGCGTCCGGTCTTCAGCGCCAGCAGGGCCAGGGCCGGCTGCACGGTCAGCTCGTCCTTGCCGCCGAAGGCGCCGCCAGTCGGGCTGGTGACCACCCGTATCCGCTCTTGCGGCATACCGAGGATGCGCGAGAGCTGCATGCGGTCGCGGCGGCCATGCTGCCCACCGGCAAAGACGTTCAGGGTACCATCCGTGCCGACGAAAGCGTAGCCGCCCTCCGTCTCCATAAAGCCGTGCATCTGGCTCGGCGTTTCGTAGACAGCCTCGACGATATGAGCTGCCTTGGCAAAAGCCGCGGCGGCATCGCCACGCGTGAACTCGAAGCTGCACTGCAGATTGCCTGAGGCGTGGACCGGCTCGGCCCCAGCGGCGAGTGCCTGTTGGGGATCGCTCACAATTGGCAGCGGCTCGTATTCGACTCTGACGAGAGCAAGCGCGCGTTCGGCCGTCCGTGTGTCAACAGCGGCAACGGCAGCAACAGCGTCGCCGAAATAGCGGACCTTGTCGAAGCACAGTGCCGGCTGATCCTGCACGACAATGCCGAAGGCATTGCTGCCGGCAATGTCGCGGTGCGTTACAACCGCCGCGACTCCTGGCAGCGCCTCGGCCGCGCTCGTATCGATGGAAACGATCCTTGCATGGGGAATGCCGGCACGCCGAATGCGCCCGACCAGCATGGCGGGCTCGCGACGGTCGGTCAGGTATTCGAGCCTGCCTGCGATTTTCGGTGCAACGTCCGGCCGCTGGTGCCAGCGTGCGCCGATCTCCGATCGCGACACGAGAATTTCGGCAGGTGGATTTCCGGACGGCACGGTCCGCCGGCGCGGCGAATGTGCTCCTTGGGACAACTTTCCGCCAAGCCCGAAGACCAGCGCATTCGCCACGACACTGCGCCGATAGCGGTCGGACCGCCATGCATCATCGATCGCCGGCGCCTCTTTGAGAATTGCGGCGTGCAGCTCGGCCCAATCGATCTCCTGCAGGCGGCGGCCGACAAGCAGTGCTTCAGCGCGACTGAGCCGGGCCGCTTGCCCGCCTCCGCCGGCCGCGAGCCGCGCGACGGTGATGCGATCATACGCTGTCTCGACCAGCCCGGCGACACCGGCCACGCTTGGGGTGAATGCGGCGCGCAGGCCGACTTTGCGATGGGTCCAGCGAGCGGCAGTTGGCTGCGGTGGAACGATGACCGTCTCAATGAGGCCCGCTGACGGTGCGTCGGCCAACCATTGCGCGAGCGGCACGACGGCGCGACCAGCCGGTGAGACGATCTCCAGCTTCGCATCGATCGCGAGCAGGGCCGGCAGAAGGCAACCCGTGCGCCCCGCGACGTTGCCGCCCAGCGTTGCGAGATTGCGGACGGCGGGTCCCGCCGTGGCGCGGACTGCGGCTGCGAGCAGAGGCAAAGTCTCGCCTATCGCCCGGTCACGCTCCAAGGCACCCAGTGTCGTCAGTGCGCCGATGCGAAACCCGTCGTCGGCCGGTTGGATGCCCTTCAGGCAGGCGATACGGCCGATGTCGATGAGGCGCCGCGGCTTTGGCAGGCCCTTCGCCCAGCCGAGCTGCAGCGCCGTGCCCCCGGCGACCAGTTGCGACGCGCCCTCGCCTGCCAATGACAGCGCCTCGGCAACGGAGGTCGGGCGAAGCACCTGGAGACCCGACTCGGTCATGTGGCTCTCGCGGCCGTGCCGAAACGGATGCCTTTTTCCTTCAGCCAGCGGCGGTAGGCGATGGAGGACCCGTCGGCGCGGGTCGGGATTTCCATCCGCGGCTCGAGTGGAAGGCGCAGCGGCCGCTGGTTCTCCACGATGATCCGGTCTTGCAGGAAGATGACCTGTTCGAAGTTGAGCAACGCCGTCTGCGTCGAAGCCGAGTCGACGAGATACATGACCGGCTGGGCGCGGCAGCGGTCTTCCTCGATGGGCTGGATGAACAGCGCGATTGCGTCGAGCCGGTCCGGCGCCACGGGGCACACGCGATAGAGCATCACCACGAATGGGCTCGGCACGCGATAGGTCAGATGCACGAACGCGCCGGAGCTTTCCGTGGCGGTAATGCGCGGCTGGAAAAACGTGCAGTTGGTCGCCCAGACCTCGTCTACTTCGCGACGTATCTCGCTCAGATAGGCCGGTACTTCCGTGTGCGGCTCCGAGCCGAGAATGTCGGTATGCACGAAGGGGAAATGCGCCATGTCGAGGAAGTTCTCTACGACACGCAAACCCGACGCCCGCATCGTCACCCAGCCGCAGGGCACGTAGCGGCGGTCGGGTTCCGATGCCTCGGCGATCTCGAAGATTTCCTTCCCGGGCAGGCCCAGCGTCGTCCAGACGCAGCCGTAGCGCTGCCGGACGGGCAGCGCGGGGCCGCGGTTGCCGTCGTCCAGGACCTCCCGAACCGTGATTTCGCCCGTGATGTCACGGACCAGTTCGATGTCCTGGCCGAGCAGCCGCGTATGGCTCGGCGCGCCATCCAGGTCGGCGACCGTCTCCACCGCGTACCAATCGTCCAGTGCCGCCCTGTCCGTCGTCTTCATGACCGGGGCTCGCCTTATTGAGTCCATTGCAGGCTGCCGCCGGAATTCTGGGCAAGGAAAGCGGCGCGCCGGGCGAACAGGCCAGGCGCGACGCGATGGATTTCGGCGATGATCTCGCGCAGGTCGCCGGTGCGCAGCGCGCCGTCCTCGGCCAGGATCTCGCCATCGACCATCGTCAAAGACACGTCGCTGCCGCGCACGGCGTGGACAAGATTGTGATGGAAGTTGAAATAAGGTCCGTCGCGGAAGACCGGCGTCATGCGCGGCGTATCGGTGCGGACCGCGATGATGTCGGCGCGCTTGCCGACTTCAATCGAGCCGATCTCGTGGTCGAGACCGATCGCCCTGGCGCCGAGAATGGTGGCCATGCGCAGCACCTGCCAGCTATCCATGGCGGCGGCGTCGAAGTCCTTCAGCTTGCCCAGCAGCGAAGTCACCTTCATCTCTTCGAACATATCGAAATTGTTGTTCTCCTTCTCGCCGTCGGTGCCGATCCCGACAGGCACGCCGGCCTTCAGCATCTCGGCCACCAACGCGATGCCGCTTGCCAGCTTCATGTTGGAAACAGGATTGTGGGCCACCGAAACGCGGCGCTTGGAAATAAGCTCGATCTCTTCCCGATCGAGCCAGACGGCGTGGGCGATCATGGCGCGCGGCGTTTCGAAGAAGCCAAGGTCGTCCAGCGCGAACATCGGGCGTTTGCCGTAGCGCCGCTTAAATTCCGCGATCTCGATCTCGGCCTCGCTGCAATGCGTGTGGAAGCCGGTGTCGTGTTTCCTTGCGAGTTCGATCGCCCGGCGTTGGCCGGTTTCGTCGGCATAAAACAGATGCTCCAGCCCGACCCACACATTGATACGGCCGCCCGCCTTGCGATGCCAGCCCTCGATCATCGCCTCGTTCATGTCGAGCGTGTCGAAGTAGTTGTAGTCGGGATGCTCGCCGACGTAAGGCACGGCGACCAGGCGGTTGCCGATCGCCTCGGCCGCCCTGGCGCTGCCTTCCATGAACCGCCACATGTCGACGACGGTGGTCGTGCCGCCGAGCACGGATTCCGCGTAGCAGAGCCACGATGCCGCCTCGGCCTCGTGCGGCTGCAGCACGCGATGCATCGGATTGATATGGAGCGTCAGCCAGTCCCAAACCGGCAGGTGCTCCGCCGTGCCGCGCAAAAAACCGGAATGCGCATGCGCATTGACCAGCCCAGGCAAAAGCACCGCATTGTCGAGTTTCTTCACGGCCACGGCCGGATACGCAGCGCGCAATGCTGCGAGTGCGCTGACCGCGGCGATACGACCATCCTCGACCAGCACGGCGCCATCAGGCAACGCGTGGTTATCTTCATCCATGGTGAGCAGCGTGTCGGCAGCAAGGATGAGGCTTTGGGTCATCGCGGGTACTCCGTGTGCGGTCCGTCGGTCATGACATCCTCAAGCTGCCGCCGCGAGCAGGAAATCGGCGGCGCGCTCGCCGATCATCGTGGCGGGCGCGTGGGTATTGCAGGTCGGGATCGTTGGGATCACCGAGGCATCGGCAACGTGCAGACCGTCCAGCCCGTGCACGGCGAGACGGCTGTCGACGACGGCCATCGCGTCCTCGCCCATCTTGGCTGTTCCGCAGGTGTGGAAGAACGTCGTGCACGCCTCGCGGATGAAGGCGATTGTCTCGGTGCGGGTCAGTCGGCGGTCAGGTGCGGCAAAGTTGCGGAAGACACCGGCGTTCGCCCTTGCAGCCGCCATCTCCATCACCATCTCGATCGCAGTGACCATGGCGTCGAGGTCTTCCGGTTCCGCCAGAAAGTTCGGTTGGATTTCGAGCGGCCCGCCGGGCTTGCCGTCGAGCAACTTCAAGTGCCCGACGCTCTTCGAGCGCATCAGGCCCGCACCGAAGGAAAAGACATCGCCGGATAGATCGTAGCGCGCGCGGATCGCCGGTTCGGCGCTGTTGCCCTGGACGGGGAAGGCATGCAGGTCGGGCTGCGGCAGGTCCGGCCGCGACTTCCAGTTGACCATCGAGCCACCGCCATTGCCCACTATCGGTCCGATCGGTCGTTTCGCGCGGAAGACGCAGGCCTGCGCCAGCGGATGGTCCTGAAGATTCCTGCCGACACCCGGCAGGGCGCGAACGAGCGCAATGCCAAGGCGCTGCAGTTCGATCGGATCGCCGATGCCCGACAGCATCAGCAGGCGTGGCGTGTCGATGGCCCCGGCCGCGAGCACGATGCTCTCTTGCGCGCGCGTTTCGCAGATTTCGCCGCCGACGAGGTGCTTGACCGCGACGCATCGGCTGCCTTCGACCGTCAGGCCGATGGCCGCGGATCCGGTCAGCACCGTCAGCATCGGGTGATCCAGGATCGGCACGAGATAGCCCGTCGCCGAACTCCAGCGCTTGCCGTCGCAGATGTTGAAATTCGCGGCCGCCGCCCCCTCGTTGCTGGGGCCGTTCGGATCGTCGATTACGGGGATGCCGATCTCGGCCGCGCCATCGATCAGCGCATGCGCGACCGGGTGCAGTGCCGCCGGCCGCTCGATGTGGAGCGGACCGCCCGCCCCGCGAAACTCGCTTGCACCGTCGCGCCAGTCCTCGCAGCGCCGGAAATAGGGCAGCACGTCGGCGAAGCTCCAGCCCTTGGCGCCGCCAGCCTCCCAGGCATCGTAATCTTGCGGATGGCCGCGATACCACATCATCGCGTTGATGGCGCTTGAGCCGCCAAGCAGGCGCCCGCGCGGGATGCCGATGGTACGCCCATTCACCCTCAGTGTCGGAGCATAATCATAGCCCCAGTCATAGGTGCTGCGGCCAAGCGGCACCCACTTGCCGGGGTCCTCGATCTCTTCGAACCCAAGACCCGTCGGGCCGGCCTCGATCAGGAGGACGTCGGCGCCGGCATCGACCAGTCGCCGCGTCACCGCACAGCCACCGGAACCCGAGCCGACCACCACGTAATCGTAGCTGCGTTTCAGTGCGCGTCGGGGGACGACAGGTCCGAGGGTGCCCATGATCTCGTCAGTTGTGCTCGCTCGGGCCCATGATGACGATGCCTTCGCTCGCCTCGACATGGCGGACGAAGATATACTTGTCCTCGCGGCCGTCGCTGTGTTTGCGCTTGATGTCCGGCTGGACCGTTCCCGAGACCTTGGCGACCACGATATAGGGCGCATCCACAGCGAGCCCCCTTGCACAATGTGCGTCGAACTCCTCCACCGTGCGCGCCGTATGGGCGTTCTCGAGGCCGGCGCCGCGCGCGATCGCGGCAAGGTCGACGCGGCCCAGCGCCGTATGGGTCGGCGGGCCGCCGATCGACTGGTAGCACTCATTGTCCCAGACCACGACGAAGAGGTTCTTCGGCTGCTCGTTTCCGAGCGTGGCCAGGATGCCCAGGTTGAAGAGCAGGCCGCCATCCGTATCGAGCGAAATGACGCGGCGGTGCGGCAGGCCGGCGGCGAGCCCGAAGGCCTGCGGCGTGACGCAGCCGAGTTGCTGCTGGAACAGGCTCGCCTCGCGCATATGCGGCGCGGCGTTGTACCACTCGTCGACGCTGCCGCCGAGCGAAAGGACCACCAGCTCATCCTTCAGCCGCGCGGCGAGCGCCTTCATGCAGTCGAAGCGTCTCACCGCACCACCTCGCCGCCGAGCGCCACAGCCGAATGGTAATAGGACGCATAGGACCAGGAATAGGCGTCAAGGATGGCGCGCTCGATCTTCGCCTCCTCCGTGACGATCCGGTACGGCACGCGCAGCGCGTTCAGCACCGGCTCCATGGTGATGCCATGCGGGACTGCCCACCAGTTGTTCTCGCCGAGCTCGCCGCGATAGCTCATCAGCATCATGACCGGGATGCCGGCTCCAAGGCCCATGCGGGCCAGCGGCTCGACCGAGGCGCGCAAGCCGGAATTTTCCATGACCAGCGCCGCGCGCTTGCCCGACAGGAAGACCCCGCCACATATCGCCGCGCCCTCACCCTCGTTGGTGACGCGGATCGTGCGGATATCCGGATCGGCATCAAGGGCCGGGTAGAGCTCCTTGAACAACGAATCGGGCAGATAGCAGACGATGCTCACTCCCGCCCGCTTAAGCCCCCGAATGACCGCGTCGACCGCACTCTGCTTCATGACATCCCCTTCGGCCGGGAAGTCTCGCAAAGCTCAGTTGTTCGAGATAGGGACAAATTACTCTCTTTATCGATGCGCAAAATGCAACAACTAATCATGCAACGCCTCGACCATGCGGGCCAGCAGCGCCGCGAATGCGGAGGCCGCATCCGACATTTCGCGTTCAAGCCGGGCGAGCAGCATCAGCCGGTGCGGGTTCATGCGAGAATCGCGCAACGGCACGAAAACGAGCGATCCGTCAGCCACTTCCGGCTCGATGCCGAGCTTGGTGCGAAGCACCACGCCGAGGTTGAGGCGCACCATCTCGGTCATCAGTCCGATCGAGTTGGTCCGTGACCGTCGCGTGATGTCGATCATGGAGCGCCCGATCGCATCGTCGATCGAAATGCCCAAAGCAAGGCTGTTGTCCGAGACGATGACCTGTTCGCCGGCAAGATCGAACAGCTTCACTTCCTTGCGGCCGGCAAGGCGGCTGCCCGGATGAGCGACGACGCCCAGCGGCAGAGGCGTGCTCGCGATCTTGCGCACGTTGCGCGGCACGCGCACGTCGAAAGCAAGCGCCAGATCGCATTCGCCGTCGGCAACCGCATCGCAGGCGCGCTGCGACCCGGCGACATGCACGTCGACCGATATCTGCGGGTGGCGCTTCCAGAATTCCTTCAGCGCGTTCGGCACGAGCCCGCGCGCCGCGCTCTCCACGATCGCCACGGACAACGAGCCGCGGTTGAGGCCACTGAGATCATTGATCTCGGACGAGGCGCGCGCCAACTCGGTGATGCTCTGACGCGCGTGGTAGAGCAGAAGCTCGCCTGCGCTGGTCAGTTTCAGTCGCTGGCGCACACGCTCGAAGAGCGGCGTGCCCAGTTCGTCCTCCAGGCCCTTGATGACGCGGCTGATGGAGGATGGCGCCACGTTGAGCGCCTGCGCGGTCTGGCGAACCGAGCCCAGCCGCGCGACCATTTGGAAATAATGGATGCGCGGTGAGACCAGCCCAAGTCGGAAGGGATCCACTCAGGCGGCCTCAAAGGCGGGGACGATCTCCATTTCCGGCACCAGCACGAGACCTTTGTCGGTGATACGGATTTCGGGGATGACCGAGAGCGGGATGAGGTTGAAGCCCATATAGGGAATGCAGCAGCCGGCCGCCTCCCATTCCCGTTTGAGGATCTTCACCTCCTCCGCGACCTCAGTGACGCGCTTGTCGGACAAAAGGCCGGCGATCGGCAGTTCAACCATGGCAGTCACTTTGCCGTCGACGACGACACAGACGCCGCCTTGCGTTTCCTCGATCGCCCGCAGCGCCACCTGCATGTCGGCCTCGTTGAGGCCGGCGATGATGATGTTGTGGCTGTCGTGACCGACAGACGATGCGACGGCGCCGCGTCGCAGCGTGAAATTGCTGAGCAGCCCGTAGGCGACATTGCCGTCCGACTTGCCATGGCGCTCGACCACAGTGACGAAGCACAGGCCGTGGCGGTCGAAATGGTTCTGCCAATCGTTGGACGGATCGAGCGTGATCTTCTGGTGGCCGAGCGTGATCCCCGGCAGTTCGGTGCGGATGGTATGCGCCACCACCTTGCCGGTTGGCAGCTCCGGCGTCAGCTTGATCTGCTTCGGCAGCTTCACTGTGTGGTAGGCCGTGTCCGGATAGCGGTAGCGGGTCGAGAGGGCCTGGTCGAGCAGCGGCATGATCTTGCCGTCATCGACGACGAGTTCGCCGCCATACCACGTGCTAACGGGATCGAAGCCGTCGTCGAGCAGCACCAGGTCGGCACGGCGGCCACCACCGAGGCCTCCGATTTCGCCTTCCATTGCAAAGCGCGTCGCGCCATGCAGCGAGCCCATCGACCAGGCCTGCTCCGGCGTCATGCCGGCCTTCATCGCCTCGCGCGTCACCCAGTCCAGGCCGAAGAGCATCAGGTCGTCAGCATCGCGGTCGTCGGTGCAGACCGCGATGCGCTTATGCGAGGCTCCGAGTTCCGTAATCGTCTTGATCGCTGCGGGCAGGCTGTGCCACGGTGTCGTCGGCGGGCCGCCACGCAGGAACAGCCAGATGCCGGCCTCGAGCATGTCGTCGGCGATCTCGCGGTCGATCGCCTCATGGGTGTCGGTGACGCCGGAGGCCGCATAGGCCGACACGAATTCGCGTCCATAGACGTGTCCCGACACCGGGCGGCCGCGTCTCAGCGCCGCAGCGAGGATGGCATGGCTGCGTTCATCGCCCATAGCCACTGGCACGAAATCCATCTTCTCGCCTAGCGCCACGGCTTCCGGCCATTTGTCGAACAATGCGCCGATCTTCTCGGCTGTCAGGTCGCCACCGGCCGTTTCCAGCAACGGCGAAGTTGCCGGGACGGTGCTCGGAACCGTCAGGAAAATGGACAACGGCGCCAGGCGCGCGTCCTCCAGCATCGCCTCGATGCCAGCAACGTCCATGACGTTGCCGATCTCGTGGCTGTCGCAGAAGAGGGTCGTGGTGCCGTTGAGCAGCGCCGCCTCGGCATAGGCGCAGGCCGTCACCATCGAGGATTCGATGTGGATGTGCGGATCGACCAGGCCGGGGGCGACGATGCCGCCCCTGGCGTCATATATCCTGGCGCTGCCACCCTTATAAGTGCCGGCCGGCTTCACAGCGGCGATCCGCCCTCCCGACAACCAGATCTCGCGGCCTGGAAGCACGCGCTCCGAATAGGTCGACAACACGCGTGCGCCGGCAATGACCAGATCGGGATCGGCTCGCCCGGAAGCGACGCCGGCCAGCCGCCGGGTCATGGACGAGAGCGGCTGGACGGAAAAGCGCGTGAGAGAGGTCATTCTGTTGCTTGCCTCGTTCTCGTCGAATGTTGGGCGTCAATGGTAATCGGGGATGCCCGGCATGGTCGTGAAGCCCGGAAGCGCGCGGAAGCGACGCACCCAGCGGCGCAGCGCCGGATACTCGTCATGGTCGACGCCGAAATCGCGGCTCAGCGCAAACGCCGGAAAAAGCGCGATGTCGGCGATGGTCGGGCGGTCCGCAGCGAACCATTCTTTCTTCTCGAAACCCCGCGCGGTCATATGGTCGTCCATGGCGCGGAGTGCGTGCGCGGCACCGGCCCGCAGCGCAGCCTCGTCGCCGCCGGCGCCGAACATGGCATGGCGGCGCGCGGCGCTGGCAACGCCGAGATCGCCGGCCGCGAAGAAAAGCCACTGCATCACCTTGGCGAAATCCGAACCATCCGCCGGCAGCCATGCACCCGTTGAATCGTGGCTGCGCGCCAGATGGACGATGATGGACTCGGCGCCGAACATCGTCACCTCGTCGTCGCGGAGAATGGGCAGGCTGCCCGCCGGGTTCATGGCCAGGAATGGCGGCGTCTTCTGCTCCGCCCCCGGAAATGCATCGACTGCAACGGTCTGCCATTCCAGGCCGAGCATGGAAAGCGCCAGCCGCACCTTGTAGCAGTTTTCGTCCAGCTCGTAGTTGTAGAGCGTGATCCTCGCCATCATGCAGCCCGCGTCGTCGAGGTCGCGCCGGTACGCCCGGTCTCGAGATGATGACGCAGCTCGCTCGTCCAAGCGAAGAAATGCTTCTGCCCCTTGCCGGCATACTTGGCTGCCGGTCCGTCAATCACGATGTGTAGGGCCGATCGTTTGTCGGTCAGTTCCTGCAGGCCAAGAAGCAGCGTGTCTTCGCCGACCGTCAGGCTGAACAGCATCCCGCTCAGCGCCTTCAGCTCAGCGAGCCCGGATCCGCGGGAGAAGGGCCTGGGCGGCATGGCCCTCACGACATCGATCACCATTGCGGCGGGACTGTCGAGATGCAGGCTGCGGACCGGCACCACCTCCTCTGCCAAGGCAGGCAATTCGGGCAATGCTGCTGCCGGATCCAGTGCCGTCCAGACTATCCCAGCCGCCTCGGCCGATCTGTGGGCAGACACGGTAATGGACGCCGGCACCCTGAGATCGGGGTGGGCCGGAATGTATCGGCACTGGCCGGCCGCATCGTACTGCCAGCCGTGATAAAGACAGGCAATATGATCGCCGCGGACAAAACCGAAGCTCAGCTTCATACCGCGATGCGGGCAGCGATCCTCCCACACATGCGCTGCGCCACTGTTGTCGCGCCAGACCACCAGCTCGTTTCCGCCAAGGCGGATTCCGGCCGAACTGCCCGGCTCGATCGATCCCGACAGCGCCACTGGGTGCCATCCAGCCTGTATCGTCATTCTGCGTCTTTCCCTCTGGAATATTCCCAAATTTCGGCCCGTTCGCAGTCCATCACCAGACAGTCGATTGGCCCCAAGCTACATGCCATCTCGAAGGCATCGATGAGATCGGGCTGGCCCGAAACCTGGACGACAAAAAAATCGTCCGCGGCTTCGTGCACCAGCAGATCGAGATTGAGCCGAGCGGCACGCCTGTCGGCGAACTCGCCAAAGCTCGACGACACCAGTCGGCCGATGAAGCGCAGGCGCGTTGTTTGAGGCGGAGGCGCAGGGTTCTGCGCTTCCCGTAGGTGCTTCATGCCTATATTTCTCCCGGCCTGCACATTTTTTAAGCAGTTTTAGAATGTGTCTAGTTAGGCATCATTTTTTGGCTTGTGCAAGCCCCGTTTCCCTGACATCTGTTGCGTATCAGGTGATCGGACAGTTGGAAAAAGCCGCGATTATCGAACAACTCGGCAGCCGTCCGTCGCCCAAGAAAACCAGGTACGGCTTTGGGGTTGCCGATCCGGGCGAGTGAGCGTCGATGTCGTTGTCAAGTTTCATTCAGCTCATGCCGAAGGTCGAGTTGCACTTGCACCTCGAGGGCGCCGTATCCGCGGAGACATTCGCCGAGCTGGCGGCGCTGAACGCGGTGCCGCTGCCGGACGGCAGACTGACATCGGAGCTCTACAGCTACGGCAACCTGCTGGATTTCCTGAAGATTTACGATCTGGTTTGCGCCTCGATCAGGACTGCGGACGATTTCTCTCGCATCACCTTCGAGGCACTGGAGCGCTGCGCTAAAGCCGGTGCGCGCTACGTCGAACTGTTCTTCAGCCCGCATGCGCATCTGGCTCATGGCGTGGCCTATTCGACTATGCTCGAAGGCATCCTCGACGGCTTTCACCGCGCAAAGGAGCGCTATGGGCTTATGGCAAAGCTGATACCGGCGCATGCGAAGCCGCTCGGCGCGGCAGGTGGCGAGCGCTTCCTGGACATGGTTCTGGCCGAGCGCCCGGCTGAGGTGATCGGCATCGGCTTCGATTACGACGAACGCCCGAACCCGCCGCCGATGTTTGCGCGCATCGTCGAGCGAGCGCGGGCTGCCGGGCTCAATGTCACCAACCATGCGGGCGAGGATGGCCCGGCGGACTATGTCCGCGATACCGTCGACGTCCTCGGCCTGAGACGGGTCGACCACGGCTACCATGTCGTCGACGATCCGGCGCTGATGGAGCAGTGCAAGGAGATGGGCATCGTCTTCACCTGCTGTCCGAGCACGACGCTGGCCACCACCGTCTGGCGTGACCTCACCGCGCCCGACCACGCGATCCGCCGCATGATCGAGGCCGGGCTTACCGTGACGATCCACTCCGACGATCCGCCCATGTTCGCCACGACGCTCGACCGCGAATACGCGCTGATCGCCGAAAATTTTGCGCTCGGGCCGTCGGCACTGAAGCGGATCGCGCTGGCTGGCCTGTCCGCAGCATGGCTCGATGACGACATCAAGCAGGCATGGTCGGCCGACTGGTCGGCAGAAATCGACCGCCTCATGGAAACCGAACTGTCTCTCCCGAACTGAACACGACACGGAACAAAGGACCGAAGCATGATCGACCTGCGCAATCTCTCCCGCCGAGGCTTCCTCAACATGGGCGCCGCGGCCGGCGCCTCGCTGCTCCTGCCGAAATCCGGCCTTATCACGCCCGCCAATGCACAGACGCCGCTCGCCGCCGTCGCCGAGGAAAACGCGGTCATCGCCTTCGGCCACACCGGTCCGGTGACCGATGAAGGCTGGACCTGGAGCCACGACCAGGGCATGAAGGCCGTGCAGGAAGCGTTCCCGAAGCTGACGACGCTGTTCGTCGAAAGCATCCCCTATTCGGCCGACGCGACCCGCACCTTCCGCCAGTTCGTCTCGGAAGGTGCCAACATGGTGTTTGCCACCTCCAACTATGGCGACTTCCTCTACGACGTGGCCAAGCGTTCGCCGGACGTCGCCTTCTATGAATGCGATGGCCGCAACCCGCTCGAAAATCTCTCGACCTACTATCTCGCCCACTGGTACCCAACCTACGTCACCGGTGTCGCCGCGGGCCTGATGAGCAAGAGCGGCAAGCTCGGCTACGTCGCCTCCTTCCCTGTTCCGTCGGTCTTTTCCGGCACCAATGCCTTCCTGATGGGCGCCCGTTCGGTCAATCCCAACGCCACGATGCAGACCATCGTCATCAACTCGTGGTTCGATCCGCAGGCTGCCACCCAGGCCGGCACCGCGCTCATCGACAACGGCGCCGACCTTCTGTTCGGCATCATGGACGAAGCAGGCTATCTGCAGGTGGCCGAGCAGCGCGGCGCGAAGGCCGTGATGTGGAATACCGACATCCGCCGCTACGGGCCGAAGGCCTACGTCTCCTCGATCGCCATCGACTTCAAGAAATTCTATGTCGACCAGGTGCGCCTGCGCCTCGAAGGCAAGTGGACGCCATCGCAGACCATCCTGCCGATGGGCGGCGGTATCGACCGCGATGCCTGGGGCGAGACGGTGCCCACCGAGGTCGCAAAGCAGGCCGATGCCGTGCGCGACAAGATTCTCGGCGGCTGGAGCCCGTTCGAGGGCGAGATCAAGGACACCAAGGGCAACGTCAAGGTGGCTGCCGGCCATCGCATGACCGAAGCGGAACTCTACAACTGGGATTGGTCGATCGAAGGCGTCAGCGGCCTCCAAGCGTAATCCTGAAAGATTGCAGAGTTTTCGGATAGACTATGCGGCAGAAGGCAAAGAGCTAAGCGGGATGAATGATTTTGTTCCAGTTCATCATGCTTCGAGCGAGCACCGCTACGGCGGCATGGAGGTGCCGTCCACCTCCCCGGGACGTTACGAGCCTGGCTCCGGCGCACCGCCGCTCGTGCTGCTCAAGAGCATCAGCAAATATTTCCCCGGCGTCGTTGCCAACCAGGACGTCGACCTGGACGTGATGCCGGGGGAGATCCACGCCTTGCTCGGCGAGAATGGCGCCGGCAAATCGACCTTGATGAACATCCTCACCGGCATCTATCAGCCGGATGCCGGTGAGATCGTCGTCGACGGCTATGCCAAGCATTTCGCATCTCCAGTCGATGCGATCTCCGCCGGTATTGGCATGGTCCACCAGCATTTCAAGCTGGTGACCGCCTTCACGGTCGCCGAGAATATTCATCTCGGCTGGTCCGAAACGCCCAAGCGTATTGGCTCGTCGGTGCTCGAGGCGCGGACTGCCGCACTGGCCGAGAAGCTGAACCTCGCGGTACGGCCATCCGCGCGCGTCGCCGATCTTTCGACCGGCGAGCAGCAGCGCGTGGAAATCCTACGCGTGCTCGCGCGCAATGCCCGTGTTCTGATCCTCGACGAGCCGACTGCAGTGCTTACTCCGGCGGAAGCGCGCGAGCTCTTCAAGGCGCTCAAGCAGTTCGTGTCCCGGGGCAATGCGGTGATCTTCATCAGCCACAAGCTCGACGAGGTCCTGGAAATATCAGACCGCATCACCGTGCTGCGCGGCGGCCGCAAGGTGGCCACCGAAAATACCGCGGACTGCGGCGAGAAGATGCTGGCGCGCCTGATGGTTGGCCGTGAGATCGTGCTCAGCAATCTGCGTGCCAGGCAGCCAGGCGCGGCCGGCATCTCCGCCGAGCCGGTGCTCAGCCTCAAATCCGTCGTCGCGCGTGACGACGTGGGCGGCATCCTTCTCGACGAGGTTTCGCTCGACATCCATGCCGGCGAGATTCTCGGCATCGCCGGTGTGGCCGGCAACGGCCAGAAGGAGCTGACCCAGGTCGTCACCGGCTTGCGGCCGATCCACTCGGGCCAGATACTGCTCGGCGGAAAGGGCGTCACGACCGCCGGCGCGGTCGATTACGCGAAGTTCGGCGTCGGCCACATTCCCGAAGACCGGCTGCACAGCGGTCTGGCGCCGGCGCTTTCAATCACCGACAACGCCATAATCCGCGAATATGCGTCGGCGCCTGTTTCAAAGGGCTTCGCGTTCCGACCGCGCCTAGCGGCTGCTCTTGCGCGCACGATCGCCGAAGCGGCATCCGTTGCGGTGCCCAATTTCGGCATGCCCATGCGCAACCTTTCCGGCGGTAATCAGCAGCGCCTCGTCGCACGCCGCGAGATGCGCATCGCAAGCAAGGTTCTGATCGCCGCCTATCCGAGCCGTGGCCTCGATGTCGGCGCGATCAACACGATGATGCACTATCTCGTCGAATTGCGCGATGCCGGCGTCGGTGTGCTCTTCATTTCCGAGGAGCTGGAAGAGCTGTTCAACCTGTCGGATCGCATCGCCGTAATGTTCCATGGCAGGATCATGGGCGCGGTGGAGACTGCCTCCACCGACATCGAGGAAATCGGCCTGATGATGGGCGGGCAGATGCGGTCCAGTGCTGGCGCCCAGGCCGCTGCCGGGAAGCACTGACCTTGGCGATCAAGCTCCAGCGCGTTCCATCCGCGCAGCCCTCCGTTGCCTTTGCGGCACGTGCCCTGGCGATCGTGCTGGCACTGGGGGTCGCCGGCCTGGTTCTGGCCGCTCGCGGCAATGCTCCCGTCGAACTCGCCTGGGAGGTGCTCAACTCGACTTTTGGCTCGAGCTTCGGGCTGGAAGATGTCGGACTTCTGGTCACTCCCCTGATCCTGACCGGCCTGTCGGTCTGGGTAGCGCTGAGAATCGGCGCCTGGAACATCGGCGCGGAGGGCCAATTCTATGCCGGCGCCTTCAGCGCCACGGCAGTCGCGCTGTTCATTCCCGGCCCGACCTGGCTGATCCTGCCTGTTATGTTCATCGCTGGCGCGCTCGGCGGGCTGCTCTGGATACTGGTGCCGACGCTGGCGCGCGCCTACGCCGATGTCAGCGAACTCATCACCACCCTGCTTCTGAATTTCGTGGCGACGCTGATGGTCTACTACGTCGCCACCGGACCATGGCTCGACCCGAGCGGCCATGCGCTCGCGACCACTGCACGTCTGCCGCATGACGTGCCTGAATTCTGGGGTATCGTGCACTACGGTTTCCCGCTGGCGATCCTGCTCACCTTTGTCATCGCAGGACTGCTCAACTACACGCGCTGGGGTTACGAGGTGCGGGTCGCTGGGTCGAACCCGAGCGCGGCGCTTTATGCGGGCATGCCGTTCCGCCGCCGCCTGATCGTCGTCCTGCTGATGTCGGGAGCGATCGCCGGCATCGCCGGTATGCTGGAAGTAGCTGGCACGGTGCATCGCCTGCAGGGCGGCATTTCCAACAATTTCGGCTATCTCGGCATCATGGTCGCGGTGCTGGCGCGCGGTTCCTCACTTGGCGTGCTCGCAGGCGCGGCTTTGATGGGCGTCATCCTGAATTCGGGCATCATCCTGCAGACGCAAGGCATCACCGTCTCGGCCGTGCTCGCCATCACCGGACTGATCCTGTTCTTCACGGCGATCGGCAACGAACTCGCTCACTACCGCATCACGCGGACCGAACCGGTCGCGAGCTGAGGAAACACCCATGGACATGATCGCCGGACTGATCCAGACCTCCATTCTCGCCGGCGGCGTGCTGGCGCTGGCGGCGCTGGGCGAGACGCTCTCCGAGCGCGCCGGCGTCGTCAATCTTGGCGTCGAAGGGCTTATGGCGCTCGGTGCAATCACTGGCATCGCGGTCGTCGTCGCCACGCCGCACCCTATGCTCGGCTTCGTCCTTGCGCTTGCCGTCGGTTTCCTCATTGGCTGCGTCTTCGCTCTTGGCACCGTCGTCATTAAAGCGAACCAGGTGTTGTGCGGCCTGGCGCTGACGCTGATGGGCACCGGCATGGCCGCAACGATCGGTCGCGCCTATTCCGGCATGCCGGCGCCGGCGACCTTCGCGCCGATCGCTATTCCCTATCTTAGCGACATCCCGCTGCTCGGTCGCGCGATCTTCACGCAGAACATCCTTGTCTACCTGATCTACATCGTCCTGCCGGTTGTGCTGCACTACATCATGTTCCGCACGCGCCACGGGCTGAACATGCGCGCGGTGGGCGAAAACCCCGCGGCAGCCGACGCCGCCGGCATTTCGGTACTAAGCATCCGCTTCTGGTATGTCGCCGCGGGCTCGGCGCTGGCGGCCGGCGCCGGCGCTTACCTCACGCTTGCCTTCGTTCCCTCCTGGTCGGAAGGCGTCGTGGCCGGCCGCGGCTGGATTGCCGTCTCTCTCGTCATCTTCGCAGGCTACCGGCCCCTCAACGCCGTGCTGGCCGCTCTGCTGTTCGGTCTCATCACCTCGCTCGGCTTCGTCGGCCAAGCACGCAACTGGCCGATCGCGGCGCCGATCCTGTCGATGCTGCCCTATCTCGGCACGATCGCCCTGATCATCGTGCCGGTGCTTGCCTGGCAGCGCATGCGCCGGGTAATGGCCGCGCCGGCTGCTCTCGGCGAACCCTATTTCCGCGACATGCGTTGAGACCGTCATGCCCCGCCTGCTTGTCAAGAACATCGATCTGCTCGCCACCTTCGATGATACGCGCCGCGAGATTTCCGACGGCGCCTTGATGATCGACGACAACGTCATCGAAGCGGTCGGCACCACCGCGGAACTCAGTGCCTCCAGTGCCGACGAGGTGCTCGACCTATCGGGCCATGTCGTCATGCCGGGCATGGTGAACACGCATCATCATATGTACCAGAACCTCACCCGTGTGATGGCTCAGAACGACGAACTGCTTGTCTGGCTGAAGACGCTCTATCCGATCTGGGCCGAGCTCGACGACGATGCGATAGGTGTCTCGGCGCGCGTAGCGAGGGCCGAGCTTATCCATTCGGGCTGCACGACCAGCTCCGATCACCTCTACATCTTGCCCAACAACTGCACGCTCGACGCGACGATCGGTGCGGCCCGCGATATCGGTCTGCGTTTCCACGCTGCGCGTGGAGCCATGTCGCGCGGCGAAAGCCAGGGCGGCTTGCCGCCGGATCGCTGCGTCGAAAAGGAAGAGGATATCCTGAAGGATGCCGAACGGCTGATCGGCGGCTATCACGACGCGTCGCGGCATTCAATGAGCCGAATCATCCTGGCTCCTTGCTCGCCGTTCTCGGTGACTCCGGAGTTGATGCGCGATGCGGCATCACTGGCGCGCAGCCACAAGGGCGTGAACCTGCATTCGCACCTTGCCGAAGAGCTTTTCGAGGAGAAGTACTGCCTCGAAATCTATGGCAAACGGCCGGTCGAGTTCGCCGAATCCGTCGGCTGGCTCGGTGACGACGTCTGGTTCGCCCACTCGATTTTCATGACCAGCGACGAGATCGACCGCTTCGCCGAAACCGGCACCGGGGTCGCCCATTGCCCGTCGGCTAACATGCGCTGCGGCCAGGGCATCGCGAAGATCCGAGAGATGCTCGACAAGGGCGTGAAGGTCGGCCTTGGCGTCGACGGCTCGGCCTCGAACGACACGTCGAACCTGTTCATGGAAGCGCGGCTGGCGCTGATGCTTCAGCGTGTCGCGCCGCACCACTACCTCTCCGAAAAGCCCGGCGGCCGCGGCGGTTTCGGCGGCACGCCGACGGCGCTGTCCGCGCGCGAGGCCCTCGAAATGGCGACGCGCGGCGGCGCTGCCCTGCTCGGCCGCAATGACATCGGCCATCTCGCGCCCGGCATGTGCGCCGACTTCATCGCGGTCAAACGCAGCCAACTCGGCCTTTCCGGCACCGAGCGCGACCCGCTCGCCGCGCTGGTGCTTTGCGGACCCTTCAAGGTCGACTATTCCTACATCAACGGCCGGCAGATTGTCGCGAGAGGCGACTTCGCCTCTTTCGATGTCGAGGCGGCGATGGCCGACCACCGGGCCGTGATGGACCGCATCTATCGGCAGTGAGATAGCACAGGAAGGACGCAACAATGACCATTAGGCGAGCTGCGGAGCAGGCGGCCCTCGACCAATGGTATTGCATTGACGCGCTGAACGAGATTCCGGTCGGCACGATGCCGAACCGGCTTCTGGGCATCGATCTGTTGGTAGCCCGCGATACGGCAGGCGCGGTCAATGTGTCGCGTGCCGGCGACGGCAGCCAAGTCCCGGCCAGGGAACGCTACGGCTATCTATGGATCACGCTCGGCATGCCGGCCGGCGATGTGCTGTCGATCCCGGAGGCCTATGAGGACGACCGCCGGCCTGTCGTTTGCGGAGCGATCGCGGTAAAGGCGTCCGGCCTGCGCATCGTCGAGAATTTCCTCGACATGGCGCATTTCCCCTTCGTCCATACCGGCATATTGGGCGCCGAGCCGCACACGGAAGTGCGGCATTACACAACCGAAATCCGCCGCGACGTGGATGAGGTGTGGGCGACCAACTGCGAATTCTTCCAGCCGCAGGCAGCACTCTCGGCGACCGGTGGCATCATGACCCAATACATGTACCGGGTCGCCAATCCTTTCGCGGTGATGCTCTACAAGACCTGCCCCAACTCGGCTACCCGGTGGGACGTGATCTGTTTGTTCGTGCAGCCCCTCGATCCGGACCGCTGCCGCGCGCACCCCGTCATGTTCCTGATCGACGACGTATCGACCACGACCGAACTTGTGCAGTTCCAGCAGCTCATCTTCCTGCAGGACCGCATCATCCTGGAGAACCAGCGGCCACTTCTGTTGCCGCTCGAGCCGCGCGCGGAAATCCCGACGCGGGCCGACGGCTCGTCGATCGCCTATCGCCGCTGGCTGAAGGAGAAGGGCATCACCTACGGCACGACGGCGCAAGCCGCATGAGCGGCAGCCCTTCCGATATTGTCATCGGCATCGACGGACGGGCAATCGCGCTCTGGCGCTTCGCGACGGCAGTGCGTAGCGGTTCTTCGGCGGAGGACAGGTGAGCGACCTGAGCGGCAAGACGCTTCTGGCCAGCGGCTTTCACGCGCCGGAGCGCGGGCTCGTGGAAGAGTTGCGCCATGCCCTGATCGCAGTCGATCAATCAGGCATCATCGCCTCGGTGCTGCATCCGCATGATGCCGGCTATGACGAGGCGCTGGAGGCCGCGCGCCGGACCGGTTCGCTGGCGACCTTGCCGGCGCAGAGTTATCTGCTGCCCGGCTTCGTCGATCTTCACGTGCACGCGCCGCAATATCCGCAGCTCGGCCGGGCGCTGGACGTGCCGCTCGAGGCCTGGCTCCACAAACACACGTTTCCCCTGGAGGCGCGCTACGCCGATCTCGCCTTCGCGCGGCGCAGCTACGGCCTGCTGGTCGACGACCTGATCGCTAATGGCACGACCACAGCGCTCTACTTCGCAACCATCCACCAGGACGCGACAAGGCTGCTCGTCGACATTTGCCTCGAACGGGGGCAACGTGCGCTGGTCGGCAAAGTGGCGATGGACAATCCCGACGAGTGCCCGGCCTACTATCGCGATACCTCGGCGGACGCGGCCATCGATGGCACGCGCGCTCTGATCGACTACGTGCATGGGCATCCGGACAATGCCACGGGACGGGTAAAGCCGGTCATTACGCCGCGCTTCATCCCCTCCTGTACCGACGCCGCCCTCAAAGGGCTCGGCACGCTTGCGCAGGAATGCGGCTGCCATGTGCAGACGCATTGCTCGGAGAGCGACTGGGCGCATGGCTACGTGCTGCAGCGCCACGGGATCAGCGACACGTCTAGTCTTGATCGCTTTGGCCTGCTGCGCGCCGGCAGCGTGCTCGCGCACGCCAATTTCATTACGCTTGCCGACATGGAGACGATCCGCGTGCGCAAGGCGGCCGTGGCGCACTGCGCCGTCTCCAACGCCTACTTCGCAGGCGCCGTGTTCCCGTTGAGGGCGGCCCTCGAGAAGGGTGTCAAGGTCGGGCTCGGCACCGACATTTCCGGGGGACCGAGCGCCTCGATGTTCGATGCGATGCGCGCGACGGTCATGTCGTCGCGCATGCTGGAAACCGGCACCGACCCGGCGCTAGCGGCCGAGACGCGCGGCACGGCCGGAACAGCACGCGTCGACTTTCGCGAGTCCTTCCACCTGGCGACGGCAGGCGGTGGCGCGGCACTCGGCTTGCCTGTGGGGCGATTCTCGCCTGGCTACCATTTCGATGCGATCCTGGTCGACACCGCCGCGCCCAGAGGCACAATTCACCTGTGGGACGAACTCGACGACGGCGACGGCATCCTTCAGAAGATCGTCTACTCCGCTTCCAGGGCCAACATCGCGTCGGTCTGGGTCGGCGGGAGAGCTGTTCTCGCCTAAGCGGACCGGAGGCTGTGCCGAGAACCAGGACTCTTCCCGTTTTATTCCTTACGGTCGGGGGCACGTCATGGATTTTGATCAGTATTCGCCGACGTCGATGACAGCCTGGGCAAAGGCTTGCGGGGCTTCTTGAGGCAAGTTGTGGCCGATACCGCCGGTGATGATCCGGTGCGTGTATCTGCCCGAGAATTTCTTGGCGTAGGAACTGCTGTCGGGATGGGGTGCGCCATTGGCATCGCCCTCAAGGGTAATGGTCGGCATTGTGATCACGGGAGCTTCGGCCAGCCGGTTTTCCAGAACGTCATATTCCGGCTCGCCCTGTGCCAGGCCGAGCCTCCAGCGGTAATTGTGAATGACGATGCTGACGTGATCCGGGTTGTCCAGTGCTGCGGCGCTGCGCTGGAAGATGTCATCGTCGAAATTCCACTGCGGCGAAGCGAGTTGCCAGATGAGTTTGGCGAAATCGCGCGTGTATTTCTCGTAGCCGGCGCGGCCGCGATCGGTGGCGAAGTAATACTGATACCACCATTGAAGCTCCGCCTCCGGTGCCAGCGGCACCATGCCGACCTGCTGATTTCCGATGAGATAGCCGCTCACCGAGACGATCGCCTTGCAACGCTCAGGCCAGAGCGCGGCAACGACATTGGCCGTTCGAGCGCCCCAGTCGCAGCCGGCGATCGTGGCCTTTTCGATCCCCAGCGCATCCATCAGGGCGATCGTATCCGCGGCGAGCGCCGACTGCTGGCCGTTGCGCATCGTCTCGTCCGACAGGAAGCGCGTAGTGCCGTAGCCGCGCAGGTAGGGCACAATCACGCGGTACCCCTTTGCGGCAAGCAGGGGAGCGACATCGGCGTAGGTGTGAATGTCATAAGGCCAGCCATGAAGCAGGATCACTGGGGCACCTTCGGCGGGCCCCAGCTCCGCATATCCGACGCTCAGATTTCCGGCATTGACCTGCCCGAGCGAGCCGAATGATTTCTGCGTGGCTTGCGTAGCAGATGCCCTCGCCTCGACCGTCCAAGTGGCCGCCGGCTCGCTCAAGCCGAGTTCGGTGGCGGCGAACGTCATTGCTGCAGCACCAACAATGCGCCGGCGGCGATGATCGACCGTGTCGGGAGCCTTACTCGCATTCATGATGAAGCCTCTGTAATGACCAACAAGCAGGAACGACCGGACCGCCCGCCTCATCGGCCGACAGGAAATGTTGCCTATTTCGATGGTGACTGCGGGCGGCGGACCAACCACTGTAACACTCGGCCAGGAGGCAGTGCGGCGAACTCTGATTGAATGCCGGTCAGGTCAAGCGTTTCCTCGATTTCCCTCCTCAGAAATTCGAGACCTAGGCCGTCCCCGCGCTTGGAAGCGGCTGGATGTAGATGTAGCATCCGCAGGAACGGCAGCATGAGAATGACTCCTGATCTTCTGTTTGGGCGAGAGGACATGTTGCATCTGGTCTTATGCTCGAAGTCGCCCTCAGCTTCAGACGAGGCCCTCACGATCCATTGCGATGCGCACGGCCGGTCGGGCAGCCATTCGGACGCGAAGGGCTTGCAAAGGCGCGGGAACAGGGACTTGGAAGCGGGCCGCCCAAAGCAGCATCACGAAAAGATAAAAATCCGCGACGCTGGGTTTGTCGCCGAACAGATAGTCGGTCTCGAGCCCGTCAGCGAAGAACTCGAGTTGGCTCGTAATCGTCGCGCTCGCCCTGGCCTTTTCGGCATCGCTGCTTTGGTGCCACATCGGCTTGAAGCTTCGGTGTATTTCAGTTGAGACGTAGGTCAGCGCTTCGAGAAGGCGGGTACGGCCCAACGGCCCCGCCACTGCCAGTGGCGGGTATTGCGACGCAATCCAGTCGAGGACGGCGATATTTTCCGTCAGCGTTTCGCCGCTATCCAGCACGAGGGCTGGAACATAGCCCTTGCGCGTGACGGTAGTGAAATCATCCCCGGAGCCTGTCCGTTTGGTCTTGAGGTTCACACTTTCGCGCTCGAAGGAAACACCGGCCTCTTCCAGAGCGATGTGGTCCGCCAGGCTGCAGGCGAGAGGGCTGTAGTAGAGTTTCACCGCTTTTCCCTTTTCTGAACCCGATTGAATCCCGCAATTGGTCGTCGCCGAGCGGAAAACCTGCCCCGCGCCACGCGAGACAACCGCTCCAGAAGCTCGCACTTGGCGGAGACGACGACTACGACACCGACAGCTAGACGTGCCTATGCCGAGGTATGGTCGGGTGAAGTTCGGGATCGCCGTGCGCAATGCCGGGACGTATGCCAGCTCAGCGGCCAACGGTTATCTGGAGGAATCCAGAACCTTCCATGATGGCATCATCGCCGGCCCGGCCAGTCCTTCGCTCAGGAAATCCTAAACGAAAGTATTGGACGCACGTGCCGTTGGCACGATGGCTCACACCCGGCCACGGCCGGCATATTCCGCGCGGCACGAGCAGACTGGAAACGCGAAAGCCGTGGTCTGACTTTTGCTCGATTGCCACCAACGCGATGACGCAGCTTCCGACAATAGGAGTCGCCATCATGGCCGACCTTTCCGAAACCTCCACAGCCGAGCACACATTGCGCGTCGAGGCGCCCGCCGCGATCGAGGTCGACGTCTCCTCGCTGACGCCGGGAACGTCGCTGATCGTCGACTGGCACGGCAAGCCGGTTGTCGTGCGCAACCGCACCGAAAAAGAGAGGAAGGACGGCCAGGCAGTCAGTCTCGCCGAGCTCAAAGATCCAATTGCCCGCAACGCCAACCTGCCGGCCGATGCGCCGGCAACCGACGCCAATCGAACTATGCCGGGCAAGGAAGCCTGGGTGGTGATGATCCAGGTCTGCACCCATCTTGGCTGCATCCCGCATGGTCAGGAAGGCGATTTCGACGGCTGGTTCTGCCCCTGCCATGGTTCGCAATACGACACTGCCGGCCGCGTCCGGAAGGGGCCGGCACCCGAGAACATGGCGGTACCGGTGTTCCAATTCGTTTCCGACACCAAGATCCGTATCGGCTGAGGCAGGGGGCATTTCGATGAGCGGCGGCAAACACTCGACCTATACGCCCAAAACCAGAATCGAACGTTGGTTCGACGCCCGCCTGCCGCTGCCGCGGCTGGTCTATGACAGCTTCATCGTCTATCCCGTCCCGCGCAACCTGAACTATGCCTATACGTTCGGCGGCATTCTCACGATCATGCTGGTTTCACAGATCCTGACCGGCATCGTGCTGGCGATGCATTACGCCCCTGATACGGGGCTGGCCTTCAACTCGGTCGAGCAGATCATGCGCGACGTGAATTCGGGCTGGCTGCTGCGCTATCTCCATTCCAACGGCGCGTCGTTCTTCTTCATTGCCGTCTACCTCCACATCTGCCGCGGGCTCTACTATGGTTCGTACAAGGCGCCGCGTGAGCTGCTGTGGGTGCTCGGTTGCACCAACCTCCTGCTGATGATGGCGACGGCCTTCATGGGCTACGTGCTGCCTTGGGGACAGATGTCGTTCTGGGGCGCTACTGTCATCACCAGCTTTTTCACCGCCATCCCACTGATCGGCGACTGGCTCCAGCAGCTTTTGCTCGGCGGCTTCGCGGTCGATAATCCGACGCTGAACCGCTTCTTTGCGCTGCATTACCTGCTGCCATTTGTGCTTGTGGGCGTGGTGACCTTGCATATCTGGGCGCTTCACGTCGTCGGCCAGAACAATCCGACCGGCATCGAGGTCAAATCGAAAACCGATGTCGTGGACTTCACGCCCTATGCCACCGTCAAAGATGCCTTCGGCATCCTCGTGTTCCTGTTCTTCTTCGCCTATTTCGTCTTCTACCTGCCGAACTACCTCGGCCATCCCGACAACAACAGCATCGCCAATCCGCTGAAGACGCCGGCCCACATCGTGCCGGAATGGTACTTCCTGCCGTTTTACGCGATCCTGCGGGCCATCACCTTCAATATCGGGCCGATCGATTCCAAGCTCGGCGGCGTGCTCGCGATGTTCGGCTCGATCGCCGTGCTGTTCCTGGTGCCGTGGCTCGACACCTCGAAGGTGCGCTCGGCGGTCTATCGGCCCTGGTACAGGGTGCTCTTCTGGCTGTTCGTTGCCAATGCCCTCTTTCTCGGCTGGCTCGGCTCCCGGCCGGCGGAAGGCGCATACGTCGTCATGTCCCAACTGGCGACGCTTTACTATTTTGCGTTCTTCATCATCGCCATGCCGGTGCTCGGGCTGATCGAAAAGCCGCGACGGCTGCCGAATTCGATCACCGAAGCAGTTCTCGAAAAAGACAAGGCCAGCGCCAGAGGCCCGATCGCCGGGCCGGAGACCAAACGTTGAACCGGGCATCGCGGTGATCGTTCATGAACTGGTGGAACTCTCCTCTGGTCTACATCGTGTTGCTCGGCCTCGCCGGGATCGTCGTTTGGTCTCTCATCCCCAGACGCTTCGCCAATGCGAAGCTGGTCGTCCAACTCGCCTTTTTCGTCGCGATGTCGGCCATGGTTCTCCACCTGCGCGTCGTGCCGTACGAGGCCGCAGGGGACAACGAGACAACCGGAGGAGCGATCCTCATCGGCTCGGTCAAGCTGCTCTGGTGGGTTCACCTTGCCTGGGCGCTGATCGGATTTGTCCGTATCTATCTCGTCTTCGAGCGAAAGCCGCGCGAGGCACGTCTCCTGCAGGACGTCGTGGTCGGTGTCGTCTACGCTGGAATGTTCCTGTCGATCCTGGCGTTTGTCTTTGCAGTGCCGGTCGGAACGCTCATTGCCACGTCGGGCGTGTTTGCCGTCATCCTGGGACTGGCGCTCCAGAATACGCTTGGTGACGTATTTTCGGCGATCGCGCTTAACCTCGGCCGCCCTTACGTGCTTGGAAACTGGATCATTCTGGGCGACGGAACCGAAGGCCGCGTTGTCGAGACCAATTGGCGGTCGACCCAACTTCTGACCCCGACACACAATGTCGTGGCGCTGCCAAACAGCCTTCTCGCCAAGATCGGGGTAACAAATCTAAGCGGTCCGGACGAGAGCCATGGACTTGCCGTAACCGTCAAGGTGGCGCCAACGAAGACGCCGGCGATCATCGTAGACCTCATGCGCACTGTCTTGCTGAGCTGCAATTCGATCCTCCAGGACCCTTCGCCTTCGGTCACCATCAGAAGCCTGGATGCCGCAGCTATCGAGATCGAGTTGTTTTTTCGCGTCGCAAGTATCGACCAGCGAAGTGCCGCTCGGAACGAAATCTTCGATCTCATTTATCGCCATTCAAAGTCGACCGGCATGCTGCTGGCGGAGCCATTTTCGGGCTCGATTGCCATGACCAACCGGCCGGGCCACGAGACGGCGGCCTCCCAAGGCTTCACCCCGATCGAACTCATCAATTCCATACCGGTATTCTCGGCGCTAACGGATACCGAGCAGGATTCGCTCGCCAAAGCGGCCTCGGTTCGCACCTACCATACGGGCGAAATCATCGCACGACAGGGAGAGATGCTGCCGTCGCTCATGATCGTTCGGACGGGCGTCATCGTCCGGCAAATTGGCGAGGACGATGATCAACTGCAGGAGATCTCCCGGCTTGCACCTGGCGATTTCTTCGGCGAGACCGGCTTGCTCGCCGGTATTGGCGAGATGTCGAGTTTGCGGGCAATGACCCCTGTCACGGTTTACGACATAGACCAGGAAAGCTTTGCGCCGCTGCTGCACGACAGGCCCGAAATGGCCGAAGATCTTGCCGCGATCCTGTCGATGAGGGTGTCGGCTTCTAATGAAAGCGGCATCGCCGGACAGCACCACGCGAGCTCCAAATTCGCGCTCCTCAAAGCCATTCAGACAGTCTTTCGAGCCGCTCCGTTCAAGCGCGTTCGAGCACCTGGCTGACAAGGCATGCAGAAGGACAGAGATCCATGACCGTCCGCCAAAGCGGTATCACAGGCATCGATACACTCATCCAGCCAGCCATCCGTGATTTTGCGGACGGACTGAAGATAAGGCGCGTATTGCCGTCCTCGGATCGCCTGATGATCGGGCCCTTCATCCTGTTCGACCATTTCGGCCCCGCTATATTCGACGCAGGTCACGGTTTCGATATGGGACCGCATCCGCATATCGGCGTTGCGGCCGTGACCTACCTGATCGATAGCGAGATCGTCTATCGCGACAATTTGGGAAAAGTGCAGACCATCCGTCCTGGCGAGGTCAACTGGATGACGGCCGGGTCGGGCATCGTCCATTCCGAGCGCACGCCACCGGAAGTCCGGGCGTCGGCAAGCAATCTCTTCGGCGCTCAGGCTTGGATCGCCCTCCCCTCCCGCTATGAAGAAATTGCCGCCGACGTCGCACATTTTGGCGCTCCCGAAATACAGAGGATCTGTACCGACGGCGTCGAGTTTGCGTTGATCGCCGGCGCGTCCGACGGGTTGGTCTCGCCGGTAAGGACGTTCTCCGACATGGTCTATGCCGAAATTGTGCTCACGAGCGGCGCGCGCTACCAGGTGAAACCCGAACACCGTGAGCGTGCGATCTACATCGTCGCCGGTGAGGTTGGAATTGTCGGCCAGTTCGGTACGTTTCATGAGGCCGAATTAGTAGCTCTGGCGCCCGGCGCTGAGATTGTGCTCCAGGCGCCTGCCTTCCATGCGGCGAGACTGATGCTGATAGGAGGTGAGCCCCTGGCCGAGCCACGTCATATCTTTTGGAACTTCGTCTCCTCTTCAGCCGAACGGATCGAGCAGGCAAAGGCGGATTGGCGCGAACGCCGCTTCCCCGGCGTGCCGGGAGAGCACGAGCTCATGCCTCTGCCAGATGGCAGCGTGTGAGGGATAAGGCAGCGGATGGTGACCTCAGCGCCGCGACAGCTTTACGCCGGGTGGCGCAGGCAGACCACTACGATATCAAGTAGAGATCGTTCATCGTTTCCTCATCGAGCAAACCGTCGAACCAAACGTCGAAGATTGTCTCGAGCAGGAACTCGTCGTTGCTTGCTTCGGAAAACAGCGTGAGGGACGCGTGCAACTTCTTCGCATCAACGTCACCGAAGACAGCGCGAGCGCTTAGGCCGGAGAGCCGGTGCAGGGTGCCAACGCATTCCCGATAACGGCCTCCGAGGATCGGAAACGAGAGATAGGCGCTGGCTTCGTCGAGCGATGTGATTGCATATGGCTCAGGCGCTGTACCACTTCGCCTTGTGGCCAACCTTGGGAAGATGAACTCCATGTAGGGAGTGCACATCATCCCTCGACGTAGAATGGCCAGCGCGTCGTCGTAGACCGGATCCTGTGCGCTGACGAATCTCTGCAAATCATACTCGTCAGGCATTTGGATAGATCCTTGGGAAACCCTCGACATTCGTGCCCATGACTAGCCGCCGACGACATCTGCATAGTCCGGGTGCTTGGCGAAAAAGCGGCTCATGAAGGGACATTTCAAGATCGCTTTACGGCCGGTCTTGCGGAGCAGTTCGAAGGTTCCTTGGGCCAATTGCGACGCGATCCCTTGTCCGGAAAATTCCGACGGGACTTCGGTGTGTATCAGCGCAACCTTCCCGCCCTCGAGCCGATAATAGGCCGCCGCAAACATATCACCGGCGATCGGCAGCTCGAAACGGTGCTGTTGGACGTTTTCGACGACTTGTGCATCCATCTTTATCTCTCGATTGTATGTCACGTGTCACCGGAGGCAGATTGGCGGGCCGCTATCGCATCGCAGGCAACCGCAGAGTGACGGTCGTGCCTGCCCCAAGTGTGCTCTGAATATCGATGCTTCCGCCTGATTGCTCCGCAAAGTGCTTCACCATCGGCAAACCGACGCCGCCGAGGCCTTCGTTTTTGGTGGTGAAGAACGGATCGAAGGCGCAGACCATCGTCTCGCTGGTCATCCCGATACCGTTGTCCGCGACGCGGATGTCTACCTGACCGGCGGCAGAGTTTTCAGAGGCCAAGCCGGCATCGATCGAGATGAAACCGCCGTCAGGCATTGCATCGCGCGCGTTGAACAGAAGATTCAGAACCGCATTTTGCAATCCAAAGCGATCGCATCTCACCAAAGGCAGGTCGGACCCAACCCGAAGCTCAAGACCGAAATTGGCATCCAAGGCGCTCCGTACGAGGGTTTCGATCTCAGCCAGGCAAGCACCTAGGTTTGTGTATTCGATTTCCACGTGGCTCTCTCGGGCCAGGCTGATGGTTTGCCGGACAAGGCCACCAGCCCGCTCCAAAGCCGTTTTGGCGCCGGCTATTACAGGCCCGAGCGCCGGAGCCGCTTGGATGCTCGGATCGCGGGCCAGGTGGTTCAACGCCGACGAGGCGACCTGAATGAGATTGCCCAGGTCATGGACGATGCCGGCCGTCGACATTTGCACGGACATACCACTTCCAGGGCCATCGGGCGGGCCGTCGAAGACATCTTCTTTTATGTCCGGACGAAACATTTCGTTCCCCGCTGGCTAAGTCGGCACCTATTGGCTTCAACACGCTATAATTTATGGCTTTTATTTTCCATTATATCTAAGAAGACGCCGATACATACTTCCGTATATTCAATCGCGAGACGATGCTCTATTGATAGCCGATCCCGCTGATGTAGTTGGCAAGCAGCCGTTCCTGCAGTTCCTCTTGTTTGAAGAGCGCCTTCATCGCATCACGGATATCGAGGACGCCTAGCGGTTTCGAGTCGGCCCCGAGCACCGGCACATTCTGCAGGCCTTGCGCGGCCATGGTCTGCCAGACTGAATGAAGATCATCATCGGGACCACAGGACACGATGGACCGGCTCATCAATGCCGCAATCGGCGCTTCTGTTGGCCCTGAATTCGCCAGATGGCGGACAAGGTCGGACTTGCTCAGCACGCCTGCCGCCTCCCCACTGCCGTGGCACACCACGACCAGGCCTATTGCGGGCCTGGAAAGTGAGAGTGCCGCACTGCGGAGTGGAGCGTCGACATCGACCACCATGAGACGGGCCGATATTACTGGATGCAGACTGTCAATTCGCATGACGCCCTCCTGAGAGCGCCTCGCGGCCGCGGCCGCGGGGCTGGGATCGGTTCCAGTGTTGGTCGCCGAGCTCGGCGCCTTCGTCCGGCCGGTCAGAATGGCGCGCAAACAAGCGCCATTCTGACCCATTCCAAAGATTAGCTCAGTGCTGCTTTGCTCAGGCCAAACTTCGCATCGCCCGAGCCCGGGACGGGTTTGAAGCCGATGTTCAGACGGTTCCAAGAGTTGACCGCCATGACAACGAAGGTCAGATCGGAGATTTCCTTCTCGGAAAGCTGCGACCCGACCCGATCGTAGATCTCGTCGGGGACACCCTGCTCGGGCAGCTTGGTCAAGACTTCCGTCCATGCCAAGGCTGCGCGCTCGCGAGGAACGAACAAGGTCGAATCCCGCCAAGCTGCCAGGTGGTAAAGGCGCAGTTCGCGCTCGCCATGGATCTTCGCCTGTTTGACGTGCATATCGAGGCAGAAGGTGCACCCGTTCAGCTGCGCGGCTCGGACTGCAACAAGGTCGCGGATTGGCTCTTCGATCGACCCCTCTCGCGTCGCACCAAGAAATTCAATAAATTTCTTCAGAAGTTCCGGCGACTGCTCCGCATAACTCGCGCGTTGGGCGACGGCTTTTCCTTTCGGAGCGACCGGTGGCGCTGCAATATTCATTACTTATCTCCTTGAGGTGTTTGCAATCCATTGCAGCGTAAGGATGACCGGTGAGACGAACTGTTGCTATCGTGCCGATGATATGTATTGCCACTCGATTGGGTTGGGGCGCCTAAACCGAAGTATAGGAGGTGGAAATTGGCACCTGACCGCTGCCCTCGGCAATTCGCTTTGCCGCATGCATCCGACAGACGCACAGCGTTTGGGTCACTTGAAGGGCAAGACTGAACCGACCGGTGTCGATAGAACCTGGATCGAAACTGCCCTCACTCTTCAAAGGGAGCGTTCATCACAAGATCAACTGCCGAAGTCGCCTTGTAGCCTGAAACAAAGCGCTCGCCGAAGTCCCGGGCAAAGTTGTCGTAGGTGGTTTCGGGCCTGATCTCGGCGATATGGCAAAAGCATCGCGTCATCCGCCGCTTCATCCCGAGGCGCGGAAATTCGCCAACGATCTTTGCAATCTCGGCTGACGAAACGAGGCTGTATTGCAAGCCGACGACATCGAGGCAGATGCCGGCTGTGCACAGCGCCACCTCAGCCTCCTTGTAGAGGCCGATCGACGGCGTCGAGTTGAGGGCGACGCTGTCCCAGATCAATTGGGCGCGCCGCTCGTCGAAGCCGCCCTCCCGAACGAAGGCGCGGGCGAGATCGGCGCCTTCCACTTCGAAACGGCGCGGCCCGGCGAAGTCCTCATTGAGCGTGACGTCATGCAACAGGGTTGCAACCGCAACAACCTCCGCGTCGTGCTGGATATTCTGAATCTGTCCGATCCGGGCCGCGAAAAGCCAGGATCGGACCACGTGGTTGAACAGGTAGGGTTCACATCGAGCGCGGGCATGTTCGATCGCTCGGCCAACAAGCGGAGTATCGGGGACCAAAATCCCCACAAGTGTGCGGATGGCGATCGAATTCATGTCACTGACCGTCCCTTCGCGTACGCCCCGATGGTCCTGGGGGCTACGATTTCATTTCGCGTTCGTCGTCAGTTCCGTCTCGCTGGTGTCGACGACGAAAATAGCAAGCAGACGAGCGCCTTCCGTCTTGCTGGCGTTTTCGCTGACGGCATGACGGTCGCCAGGGAATTCCGAGAAACTCTCGCCGGCGCGATAAGTCTTCACCGGCCCGTCATTGACCTGGCTTCGGATCGCCCCCTGCAGGACCGTGGCATAGATGAACGCGGATTTGGGATGGGTATGAGCCGGCGACGTACCCCCAGGCGCGTACTCGACGAGCACGGCTTTCATGCTCTTGCCGGGCACGTTTGGCAGAGCCTGGTCGTAGACAAGCTTCACGCTGGCGGCGTCATTGGCCATTGCTGCGGTGACGGAAGCGGCGGCGAGCGCGGCGCAGAGAAGTGTTTTGATCATGTCTGGTCTCCTTGTTGTGCGAATGGCGGGCCTATCCGATGACTACTTACTTCGGTGGTGTGTATCGGCTGAGCCAATC
This sequence comes from Mesorhizobium sp. M0768, assembly GCF_040320195.1. Lineage (NCBI taxonomy): Bacteria > Pseudomonadati > Pseudomonadota > Alphaproteobacteria > Hyphomicrobiales > Phyllobacteriaceae > Mesorhizobium > Mesorhizobium sp. M0768. Next base: position 121,924 of record NZ_JAMYPD010000015.1, read on the forward strand.
ATCGAAACGCACGGCGCCGATGCGCGCGTTCTCGCCGGGCACCAGCGTTCGATCGTCGATTGCCACTTGGCCGTAGTAGAGCGCGCCGGGATCCGGGACGACTTTACGCGGGTCGTTGGTGGCCTTCAGGAAGCGCTCGACAAGTTCGCTCATGCGAACACGCTCCGGGCCGGCAATTTCGATCATGCCGTTCAACGGCGCGGCAAGCGCGACGTCCGCCATCGCATCGGCAACATTATCAGCCGCCATGGGTTGGAAGTAGGCCGGCGACATATGAATGGTATCCCCGACGGCGCCCGTGTTTGCGATGGCGGCGGTGAATTCGAAGAATTGAGTGGCGTGAACGATGGTGTAGGGAATTCCGGACTCCCTGATCAGCTTTTCCTGAAGCAACTTGCCGCGGAAATAGCCCATGCCCTGCAGCCGGTCGGTACCGACGACCGACAGCGCCACGTGATGACGGACGCCGGCGGCCGTTTCGGCGGCAAAAAGATTACGCCCGGATGCCGAGAAGAACTCCAGGGCAGCCTTTTCCTCGAACGACGGCGAGTTCGCGAGGTCGACGACGACCTGCGCACCGGCAAGCGCGGCCGCCAGACCCTCTCCCGTAACGGTGTTGACGCCCGAATTCGGCGACGCCGCAAGTACGTCGTGGCCTTTGTTTCGCAGTCTCTCCACGGTCTTTGAACCGATCAGCCCGGTTCCGCCGATGACGACGATCTTCATGTCTGGTCTCCTGGTGTTGCGTGTCTATTTTCGTTGCTCGATCGGATGCTGGGCGTTTCCGGCCTGCTACTGACTGACCGATGCAGCAGCATCCTCGATGAGTGACGTGACCCCGTCGGGATGCGAAACCATGAGCGCATGGGACGCACCCTCGATGACGACGGTCTTTACCGCGTGCGCACGCTTGGCCATGAAGCTCATGACGGCTGCCGGGATGTTGCGGTCATCCGAGCCGTAGATCATGTAGGACGGCAGCGTCTTCCACGAGGCGACGCCCGAGGCTTCAGCCAGAGCCGCCTGCGCAACAGGGCGTTGAGTGGCAGCCATCAGCAAAGTCTGCTCTTGCGGAACGTCGGCGGCGAACTGGGCGCGGAACTTGGCCGGCTCGATGAAGAGGTCTTGTCCGCCGTCCGGCAACGCGACTGGAGCAAGCGCGCTCCCCAAGGTGCTGCCGGGAAACATGCTGGACAACGTAAGGCTCGATTCGCCGGTATCCGGCGCGAAACCCGCCACGTAGACCAATGCCTTCACATTGGGATTGCCGTTGGCGGCCTCGGTGATGACAGGCCCGCCGTAGGAATGCCCCACCAGCACGACCGGCCCGGAAACCGACCGGACGATGGCTGAGACTGCTTTCGCATCGCTGGCAACGCCGCGGAGCGGATTAGCTGCGGCTATCGCTACATAACCGTCTTTGCTGAGCTTGGTGATGACTGCATCCCAGCTCGACGATTCCGCGAAGGCGCCGTGCACCAGTACGATCGTCGGCTTGGGCTGAGAATTCGCGGCCTGCGCCATCCCGCCGCCCGACGCGGCAAGCGCTGCGGTGAGGGCCAGGACTCGAGTTATGTTTCGCATTTGCTTTCTCCCGTGTGGCCTGTGGTGACCAATGCTCAGGAGAATGCGCCGACGCAGCCCGCCAACCTATTGTGCGGAAGGGTCTGTCATACAATGCCAAGGTGCAGGGTAGGTCACCGGGGAGATCAGGTGCCCTGCAGCATAATTGAGGTATCTATGCCGGGTGTGCATTGTCGGCGGTCGCCGGAACAGACACTGAGGGCGCGCCGCAAAGCCTCCTCTCGTCAACGACATAGTCCCTGGCCTTCGGCCTGAATCGCCCAATGCCTTCGTATGGATCAAACAGCCGGACCGTCTGATCGTGTCGCTGCGTCACGACATTTATATTTGTATGGGTGAATACCATCCAAGCCATCAATGGAGTTACTGAAATGAAAATTACAGTCCTTGCTGTCGCCGTGCTTGTTATTACAGCAGGAAGCGCCACTGCCGGAAGCGACCACTATGGATCAAACGGATCCCAGCAGCCTGCGACTGCGTCTGACAACATGTATACATTCTCGATCAGAAAAATGAACAACGATATCGGGGTGCCGAAACCGCACGCAAGCCGACCGTTCCCAACGATGAATATGGCCAGGGCATCTGGGGTCACTGATCCCGACCTAGAGAAAAATTGAAGGACCGGGGCGTGACCTCGTATCGGCGAGCCGACTTCTCTCTTGCGCGATCCCTGCAATGCGACTTGCCGCTTACGCAGCTCAATTTGCACCACGTCGACAAAACGTCTCGCCTCCGACCTATTTGGCGGGATTCGCGCGGCAGCTTCCCGGAAAATCGTCGTGAGGAAGACCGATTGCTCAGCCATTTATTCGGAAGTCTATTGGCGCGACGACATCGCAGTCGTGGCTCAGAGCACTGCCATCCCGCCGTCGACCCGCAGATTGATGCCCGTTACGAAACTACTCGCGTCCGAGGCAAGGAACAGGGCGGCTTTTGCCAACTCTTCCGGCTGCCCCATCCGGCCCAGGGGTATTGCCTCTGCCATCGCCTTTTCAAACAGCCCGCGCTGCTCAAACGGTATGCCCAGCTTATCGAGAATAGCCGTATCCACCGGACCTGGGCTGAGCACGTTGACCCGGATGCCGCGAGACTTCAGTTCGATCGCCCAAGCGCGCGCAAAGGCATTTATGGCCGCCTTCGAGCCCGCGTAAACAGCATGACCGTCCAGCACCTTCTCGCTGGCCAGCGAGCCTGTGAGGATGATTGCGCCGCCATTCCGCATGACCGGAATCAGTTTCTGGACGCCGAAGAAGACGCCTCGCGTATTGACGGCAAATTGCGCATCATATTCTGCCTCGGAGACGTCGGCCGAGTGCGTGATGGTGTTTATGCCGGCGTTCGCCATATAGATGTCGAGCGCCCCGAACCTCTGGCGGATCTGTTGCGCTACCTCGTCATGGTGCGACACGTCGGCCACATTTCCCTGAATGCCCAGCGCGCCTGCCCCGATCTGTGCGACCGCTTCCTCGACCGCCTGCCGCCGGCGGCCGGTAATGACGACTTGCGCGCCCTCGGCCGCAAAGATTTTTGCAGCCGATAGTCCGATCCCGCTGTTTCCGCCGGTGACCACCGCGATCTTGCCTGATAGTGCGCCCATTTCGTTCCTGTCTTCGAAAAATAGTGCCGGTGCTGCTGCGATAGTCGCAACTGCTGGCCAAGAAAGTTTCACGCCGAATTGAGACCGCCAAAATGAGCGGCAATCGCAAACGGCTACCGATTGATAAACTCCCGGCGCTTAGCCAGTTTGACGTTTTGGAGGAGCGCTTTGGCCTTCAAGGCAGAACAAGCGCGCGGCGGCGACCCCCGACAGCGCGACGTAGTGTCGAACGCCGGCGATCGCCTCCGCGCTGCACAGGCGAAGTTGCTCGAATGGCAGCCCTATCGCAGCATATGTTTCGCGCCTTTGCCAGCGCTCTAACTCGATGGCGCAGTGGTTCGGTTCCACAATCCGGGACATGAGCCGACAGAACCGGCATTCAGGCCACCGCTCGCCTATGCGAGCGCACAAGGTTTGACCTGGCGCGCCACCCGAAATGGGGTTAAGGGCGCGCGAAATATTGCCAAAGGTGGTCATCGGCGGCTCCAAGGATTGCGGAGAACATGCGGTCGTGACTGAGGGTGTGCTATCCTTTGATGAAGGCGAGCAGGTCAGCATTGACCTGATCTTGGTGCGTGGCCGTGATCCCGTGGGGCGCGCCGGGGTAATAGATATCCTTTGCGCCTTTGATCAATCGGGCCGACTTGACTGCCGAGTCCTTGACGGGGACGATCTGGTCGTCTTCGCCATGCAGGACGAGGGTTGGCACGTCGAACTTCTTGAGGTCCTCGGTAAAATCGGTCTCGGAGAACGCCTTGACGCTTTCGTACGCGTTCACGAGACCCGCCTGCATACTCCAGAGCCAGAACTGATCCAGAGTCCCCTGGGAAACCTTCGCGCCTGGCCTGTTCGCGCCATAAAACAACGGTGCGAGGTCCCGGTAGTACTGCGACCGATCCTTGACGAGGCCAGCCCTTATGCCGTCGAATACCTCGATCGGCAGGCCTTCCGGATTGGCCGGCGTCTTCACCATGATCGGCGGAACAGCGGCGATAAGAACAGCCTTGGCCACCCGCTTCGTCCCGTGCCGTCCGATATAGCGAGCAACCTCGCCTCCTCCGGTCGAATGGCCGACCAGCGTGGCGTTCCGGAGATCCAGCGCCTCAATCACGGCTGCAAGATCATCCGCATAGCCGTTCATGTCGTTGCCGGACGTGGCCTGGCTCGATCGGCCATGGCCGCGCCGGTCATGCGCAACGACGCGAAAGCCGTTATGGGCAAGAAAGAGCATCTGGCCGTCCCAGGCGTCGGAATTCAGCGGCCAGCCGTGCGAAAACGTGACGACAGGACCCTTGCCCCAATCCTTGTAGTAGATTTCGGTGCCATCCTTGGTCGTGATGGTGCTCATCGTCTTGGTTCCTTTGATTGAGGGGGAAGAGGGAAGGTTTTGTTTTCGGCTCGTTGCCGAAGCAGCGCGGGGCAGTCCGGCGGCTGCCGTAGAGATCAGGCCTGCCAACATGACATCGCGGCGAGATCCGCCGACGGAGAAAAGTCCGTCTTTGTTCATCATGTCCATCCATGTGCTTTGAACATCCTGCTCACCATCACGACCGTCGAGTCGGCCTGAGCGGTCGCGTTCGGGGAGGAGCGAGCGAGGAGCGGTAGAAACGCGACGGTCGTGATGGCTTGCGAGGAACAGGATGCACCGATCCGGGCCGCGAACCTACTCTACGGAGGCATCTGTCATAGGATGCCAAGGTGCAGGGCAGGCACGCCGAAGATAGGGCCGGGCTAAGGCAAGCTCTTATAGACACACGTCAATTAGGCTTGGGTAGCGGCGCGGGGACCGACGCGGCATGGCCGGCGTCAGTTGCTGTTGCATGAAATGTTGCGAGTTTTTCGGTCAGGCTGGCGCTGCCAAAGAGCGCCGCTCAGTAGTAACCGATGTTTGGCGCGGGCCTTGCCGCGAAACACCAAACAGGACCACCGATGTACATCAGGATCACCCGCAGCAGCACGAGCGTATGAACAGGCAGGAAGGCCTGGGCGCGCTGAGAAAGCACCTGAAATGGCCCGGCGCGCCGGGCGATCCTATTGGATGGGGCATGGATCGGCTTGTGCCAAATTCTAGACCTCGCGCATCGGCGCGGGCAGCGTTTCCCACGCCCGGATCAGCTCACCGATGGAAGCGGCTTCCATCTTGCGCATGACATTGCCGCGGTGAAGCTTGACCGTCACTTCACTGATGCCGAGGTCGAAGGCGATCTGCTTGTTGAGGCGCCCGCGCGCCACTTCACGCAGGACCTCGCGCTCGCGCGGCGTCAGCGTCTCGACGCGCTCGATGTTGCGCTTGACGATCACGGCATCCGCCCGCCGCTTGGCATCCACCGCAATGCCGGCGATCACAGCGTCAAGCAGCGTCTGATCCCGCACCGGTTTGGTGAGAAAGTCCACGGCGCCGGCCTTCATCGCCTGGACAGTCATCGGGATGTCGCCATGCCCGGTCAGGAAGATGATGGGTTTGGGGTTGCCGTTTTTCGCAAGATGGTGCTGCAGATCGAGACCGCTCGTCCCTGGCATGCGCACGTCGAGGATCAAGCAGCCGGGGCTCTCCAACACGTCGGCGTCAAGCAATTCACGGGTTGAGGTAAAGCACACCGGCAGGAAACCCGCCGACAGGATCAATTCAGACAGCGCCTCCCGAACAGAGGCATCATCATCGACAATAATGACCAGCGGCTGCTCGGCTTCAGCCCTTCGCTGCTGTGATGACGGCGTCGATCTCGGTAAGGGCAATTGGTCAACTCTCATGTTTAGCCTCCGTTTCTGGGTTGCGCAAAGCGTCGCCGATCGCCGCAAGCAGTGCCTGGCCATCGAACGGCTTGCGGAAAAGCCTGCCAATGCCCTTGGCGCGGTGCTGATCCACTATCTCGTGGCGGCCGGTGATCAGGAACACAGGCAGATCCGGACGCGCCTTCTTGACCAAGTCGCGAAGTTCAAAGCCGTCCATGCCGGGCATCCCGATGTCGGTGATAAGCATGTCCAATCCAGACAGGCCGCTGACCAGCAACGACCCTGCCGACGAGAAGCTGCGGGCCACATAGCCGGCGGACTCCAGAAGGTCCTCCAGCGACTCGAGCAGTCTTGGGTCATCGTCGACAATCGCCACGACAGGCCTCCGCTTGCTCACCCTCAGTTCCCCCCTGCCCGGCGCGAGTGCGTGATCGGTATTCCCAATCGCTCGGCGATGCGAACGAGGTCGGCGAGCGACGCCGCGACCATCTTCTGCATGACGTTCCTTCTATGAATTTCCAGCGTAACTTCGCTGATCCCCAGTTCAGCGGCCGCCTGCTTGTTGAGCAGACCGCTGACCACCAGCGGCAGCACCTCACGTTCGCGCGGCGTCAGCTCGAGATAACGTTGCTTCAACACGCCCAGCTCGGCGCGCTCCGATCGCTGTACCCGATCCTGGGCAATCGCCGCATGGATTGCGGCCATGAGGTCTGCATCGCTGAAGGGCTTAGTCAGGAAATCCACGGCGCCGTGCTTGATCGCACGCACCGAGGACGGGATATCGCCATGTCCCGTCAGGAAAACGATCGGTGGATGATCGCCCTCGGCAATCTGCCGCTGCAGATCGAGGCCGTTAATATCCGGCAACTCGATATCGAGGATGAGGCAGGCAGGGACGTCCGGCTTGTCAGCGCGGATATAATCGCCCGCCGATCCGAACGCTACGGCACACATGCCGTGTGCAGCCAGCAGCTCACTGAGCGCCTCCCGAATGCGTTCATCGTCATCTACGATGAAGACAATTTGGCCGTCCGTCGTCATGACGCCGCTTTCGCTTCAATCGGCAACGTGAAGATAAACGTCGCTCCACGTGGTTCGTTCTTCTCGACCCATAAACGCCCGCTGTGCGACTCGATGATCGAACGGCAGATCGCCAGTCCCATGCCCATCCCTTGCTCTTTCGTGGTAAAGAACGGTTCGAATATCCGGTCGGGAAACTCGACGCCCCGGCCGCGATCTCTGACTTCGGTCTGGACAACATCCCCGATATGGCGCACGCGGATGCTGATAACTCCGTCATCCGCACCAGAGTCCATCGCCTCCATGCCGTTGCGGATGAGATTGACCAGAACCTGCTGGATTTGGACGCGATCGAACGCGACTAGCGGACTGTCGCTTCCGACATCAACGCTGGTGCGAACGCCCCGCCGCATCGCTTCCTCGGCCACGAGGTCGCGTGCCTCTGTGATGACACTGCTGAGCGTCGCATTGGTCCTCGTCTCGGTGGATTGCTTGAACAGCGCGCGGATGCGGCCGACGACGTCCGCCGCCGAATTGGCGTCCCGGATTATGCGCTCGGCCGTAATCTTCGCGCGTTCGACGTTCGGAGGGGCGGCGGACAGCCAACGGTGGCATGCATGGGAATTGGCGACGATCGCGGCCAGCGGCTGATTCACCTCGTGCGCGATCGAAGCGGAAAGCTCGGCGAGACTTGCAGCCTGAGTGGCTTGCGCGAGTTTGTCGGAGGCTTGTCGCAGCGCTTCCTGGGCGCGCACCTCTTCGTCGATGTCGAGGGAAACCCCGTACCATTGCACAACCGCCCCGTCTTCATCACGCCGCGGCTCCACCCTGCACTCCGCCCAGCGATAGCCATCTGTTTCGCGCCAGCGAAACCGCATCGCGGAACCGCCGCCTGTTTCGAAACAGCTCAGCAACGTGCGCAGCACCTCGGGAGCATCTTCGGGATGAACCAGTTCTTGCAGCAATTCCTCGATGCGCGGCTCTCCGAGTGTTTCGAAATTGGCGATGACGGCGCGGAAATGGTCCTGGTATCGCTTGTTGAAGTAGACCGGCCCGCCGGTCGGCACCGCGCTCCAAATGCGGACCGGCACAGCGTCGATCATCTGCTGAAGCTGCAATTCGCTCCGCCGCAGCGCCTCTTCGGCTTGCATCTGATCGTCTATGTCGTGACAGAGGCCGTACCACTGCACGATCAGGCCAGCGTGATCGCGCATCGGCTCTGCCCGGCTCGACATCCAGTGATAGACGCCATCGGCGCGGCGCAGGCGATACCTCATGGAGAAGCGCTCGCCGGTAGCAAGGCAGTGACTGAGCGTATCGCCGAATGCTGCTGCGTCGTCCGGATGGACGGTGGCCGCTATCATCGCCGCCAGCCGGTTGATGCCCTGTTTGTCCAAATCCGTTACGTCAAGGCCGAGAAAGTCGACCATTCGCTTGTTGAAAAAGGTCGGCTCGCCGTCCGGCGTCAGGCGCCAAACGTGGCTCGGAACCATGTCGACAAGCTGCGAGAGCTCCCGCTCCCGGTCGCGCAATGCCTCCTGCGCACGCACCTCATCGTCGATGTCGATGCTGGCCGTGTACCATTGCACGATCGCCCCACTCTGGTTCCGCAGCGGCTCGGCGCGGCCCTCCCTCCAGCGGTACACGCCGTCCGCGCGACGCAGGCGATACCTTATGGGATAGGGTTCGCCGGTGGCGAGCGAGCGGCTGAGCCATTCTCTCATCCTGGGTCCATCGTCGGGATGGACGGCTGCCGCGACCACGGTCGCCAGGCGGCTCGTGCCCGGCTCGTCCCAGTCCGCGATGTCGTTGAGGCCGATATAGTCTGTCGTGCGCTTGCTGAAGAAGGTTGGTTCGCCGTTGGGCGCCATGCGGGCGATGTGAGCGGGGATCATTTCGACCAGCAACGAGAGTTCTCGCTCCCGCTCCCGCAAGGTCTCCACACTTTGGCGCAAAGTGAGCACCGCCGCCTGATGCTGCCTGGAAATGGCGGCCACGACGAGCGCCGAAAATGCAGAGATGGCCAGAAAAAGCTGCAGCATGATCTGGTTGTGCTTCTGGGACTCGGGATCGCCGGCAAATTGGCTGGCGCCGGATATCGTGAATACCGCCGTGATCAGAGCGAGGACGGTCAATGCTACGGCGGCGCCTCTGAACTCAAAACGCACCGCGGCCCAAAGAAGAGGCGGCATGATGATGTAGGCGAAGGGCAGATAGCCGCTCAAGGAAAGGGCGGCGATACCAAGAAAGATCAGCCCCAGGACGCAAGCTTCCATCCATCGCGCTGCCGAGAGCTGCGCTTTGCCGCGCCAGTTCTGGAACACGACCAGCGCCAGTGGCGCTACGATCAGGACTCCCGTCGCGTCTCCGATCCACCACAGCGGCCAAGCCGCCACAAAGGTTTGCGATTGTATGCCAAACCAAGCAAGCGCCGCACTTCCCACCGTTGCGCTTGCAACTGGCGCAATTCCAGCGGCCAGTACGACGAATGCGAGAACGTCCTGCAACGTTTCCAGCCGAACTGGGCGCTTGCAGGTCTGGTTCACAAGCCATGCGCCGGCCACCGCTTCAAGAGCGTTGCCGGCAAAGATCAGGAAGGCCGCGGGCAGCGGAGTGTGGAACCACAAGAAGTTGCTGAACAGTTCTGCCACACAGGCCCCCAGCGCCCACCACGGCCAGCTATACCTGGAGGCGAAGACAAGAGTAGCGATGAAAAGCCCGCTCGGAGGCCAAATGGAAATCCCTGTTCCAGGTATGATTGCGAGCGACTGGGCGAAGCCGCAGCCCAGGACATAGGCCGTAATAAAAAGCCCCAGATGCAGGAATTGGGGACGGTGCGACCAGACGCGCGACAACCTGCCTCTTCCAAGATCGCTGATCATGTTGCCGCGAATCAGGCCCGGTTCATTCGTCGCGAAAGGTCGGCCACTTCCCGGTCCGGATCGGTTCAAGTCATGCGCTAACGCGAGCGTTGCGCTGGAATCGGTCTCGCCAAGTGAGTTGGGCGCTATCGTCATCGGGTGCCCCTAACGGACAAACAAACTCTGGAGATTGTCGGCGCTTCGTGTAGCACTTGCTCTTGATAGCTGGACTGGGCTGACGGACTCACGTCGCCACCCTAATCCCGCCACGCCCCAACCGCACCTCATGGAAATCCATGCATTGCACGGGGCGGCGGCGCCCCTTCACCGAGAGCCGAAAAACCAAGCGCTAACTGAGCGCCGCCAGTTATTGCGCAGCTTTCGCTTCAACCGGGAGGGTGAAGATGAATATCGCCCCACGCGGCACGCTATTCTCCGCCCAAAGGCGTCCGCCGTGAGACTCGATGATCGAACGGGAGATCGCGAGCCCCATGCCCATTCCGTTCCCTTTCGTTGTAAAGAACGGCTCGAATATCTTGTTGGGACGTTCGATACCCGGGCCTCGGTCGCTGACCTCGGTCTGGATCGTGTCCTCTATCCGGCGCACGCGCATTCCGAGAACCTTGTCGCCCGCCGTGGTGTCCATCGCCTCCATGCCGTTGCGAATGAGGTTGACCAGGACCTGCTGGATCTGGACGCGATCGAACGCAACCAGCGGAAGGTCGCTTTCGACGTCGATGTCCATGCGAACGCGACGCCGCATGGCTTCCTCGGCCATAAGGTCACGTGCTTCGGCAACGACGCTGGGGATCGGCGTGCTGGTTCTCATTTCAAGCGAAGGTCTGAACAAGGCACGGATGCGGCTGACGACATCCGCCGCCGAGTTGGCATCGCGGATGATACGTTCGGCCGTGATCTTCGCGCGCTCGACGTTCGGGGGCTCGGCGGACAGCCAACGGTGGCATGCGTTGGAGTTGGCGACGATGGCGGCCAGCGGCTGGTTCACCTCATGAGCGATGGATGCGGAGAGTTCGGCAAGGCTCGCCGCCTGGCTCGCACGCGCAAGTCTCTCTTGTGCCAGCCGAAGCTCCTCTTGTGTCTGCACCTCATTTTCGATGTCGAGGCAGATAACGTTCCACTGCACTATGGCGCCTTCAGCGTTGCGCATCGGCGCGGCGCGCGTCTCGACCCAGCGATATTCACCATCGAAGCGCCGCAGACGGTGCCGTCGCGCATACGGCTCGCCTGTGGACAGACAATGGGCATATCTCTCTTTGACACCTGTCAGGTCGTCGGGATGAACACCGGCGTCGAGTGTGCCAGCCAGCCGGGACTTTCCCGCTTCGTCCAATTCCTCAAGATTGTATCCGAGGAATTCGCGGAGCTGCTGGCTGCGATATATCGGTTCGCCATCCGGCGCGGCGCAATCGATCATTGCCGGCAGCGTTTCAACGAGCTGCCAGAGAGCCCGTTCTCTCTCGCGCAGCGCCTCTTCGACGCGCAGCTGATCGTCGATGTCGTGCGTAAGGCCGTACCATTGGACGATGCGTCCACCCTGGTCCCGCAGCGGCTCCGCGCGGCCCTCCATCCAACGATAAACGCCATCGGCACGGCGCAGGCGATACTTCATGAAGAATCGCTCGCCGGTGGCAAAGCAGCTGTCGAGTGCTTCCCTCAGGCTGGCTGCATCGTCGGGATGGACGACGGTGGCAATGAAGGCCGCCAGCAGGCTCGTGTCCGGCTTTTCCGCGTCCGCTATGTCCAGGCCGAGAAAATCTATCAGGCGCTTGTTGAAGAAGGTCGGCTCACCGTTGGGAGATAGCCGCCAGAGGTAGCTCGGAACCATGTTGACGAGCTGCGAGAGCTCTCGTTCCCGGTCGTGCAACGCGGCTTGCGTGGTCACCAGGTCATGGATGTCGACGCTCACGCCGTACCATTGGAGAATGCTGCCATCTTCGTCGCGCAGCGGCTCGGCGCGAGTCTCGGTCCAGCGATAGCCGCCATCGGCCCGCCTCTGGCGATATCTCTGAACGTAAGGCACGCCCGTTGCGAATGAATGGCGGATCGCCTGCCGTGCGGTGTCGATATCGTCTGGATGGATCACGCTCAGCGACGGCGAGCCGTCCGGGGCGGTGATGTCGTGGAGCGTGGCCCCGGTTACATCGGTGAACCGTTTGTTGACGTAGGAAGGCGTCCCTTCCCGTGTCGTACTCCAGATCAAAGCGGGCACGGTGTCGATCAGCTGCTGAAGGCGCCGCTCACTTTTGCGCAACGCCGCCTGCGCGCGCACCTCATCGTCGATGTCGAGAGAAACCCCGTACCACTGCACGACCGTTCCGTCGTCATCGCGTCGCGGCTCGACCCTGCACTCAGCCCAGCGATAGGTGCCGTCTTTTTCGCGCCAGCGAAACCGCATCGCGGAGCCGCCGCCAGTTTCGAAACACCGCAGCAACGTGCGCTGCACCTCGGGCGCATCTTCGGGATGAATCACCTCGTGCAGCAACGTTTCGATTCCCGGCTCGCCGAGCGCGTCAAAGTTCGCGATAACGGAGCGGAAATGGTCCTGGTATCGCTTGTTGAAGTAGACCGGCCCGCCGGTCGGCATCACACTCCAGATGCGGACCGGCACGGCGTCGATCATGTGCTGAAGTTGCTGCTCGCTCTGCCGCAACGCCGCTTCGGCGTGCATCTGATCGTCTATGTCGTGACAGAGGCCGTACCACTGGACGATGCGGCCAGCGCCATCGCGCATCGGCTCCGCCCGGCTCGACATCCAGCGATAGACGCCATCGGCACGGCGCAGGCGATAGCGCATGGCGAAGCTCGCACCGGTAGCGAAGCAACCACGAAGTGCATCGCCGAATGCTGCCGCGTCGTCCGGATGAACGGCGGCCTGTATCATCACCGCCAGCCGGCTCATGCCCGGTCGGTCCAGATCCGCTACATCGAGGCCGAGAAAGTCGACCATGCGCCCATTGAAGAAGATCGGCTCGCCGTCTGGATCGAGCCGCCAGATGTGACTCGGGACCATGTCCACGAGCTGCGAAAGTTCCCGCTCCCGGTCACGCAATGCTGACTCGGCCCGTTTCTGGTCCTCAATGTCTATTGTCGTGCCGTACCATTGAACGATGCGCCCCTGACTATCGCGAAATGGTCGTCCTGAGCTTCGAAACCAGCGATAGACGCCATCGGCGCGCCGCAGGCGATGCTCGGTATCATAGGGATCGCCGGTTTCGAGGCAATGCCGCCATCTGGCGGCTACGGGATCATAATCGTCGGGATGGACGGCTCGACGCCAGCCGAAATCATCGTCGTCTTCGGAAGTGTTGAGATCCTCATGCATGTTGCCGAGGAACGCCAGCGTGTTTGGGCTGACATAGGTGAATCTTCCGGCGGCATCGGCTGCCCACGCGTGGCCGGGCATGCTCTCGATGATTTGCAGCGCTAGCGTTGCTTCGGGCTCGATTTCGTCAAGTGAGTTGGACGCTGCTGTCATTGGCTTCTCCTGTCGGACAAAAAAGCCTTGGGACGGTCAGCGCTTGATATAGCACTTGTTTTCAATATCTGGACAGGCGAACTCACCGCCTAAATCTAGTTCCGCCATGCCTCGGCTGCATCTCATGGAAATCCATGCATTGCGCGGAGTTATCGCGCTGCGGGGGCCCCAACGATGGCCTCGCGCGAGGAGCGACGCGGATCGATGCATCAACACCTACCACTGGGAATACGAGCCGGACAGGTAAGACGCTCGGCTGCCTCTTCGTCGGCTGCAGAGTGAAACCGGAAAAACCTCTGCATTCGTCATCCCTGTCTCGTCCGGTTAACACGGCTCATGAGATAATCTGGAAGCCTCTCCCGACCAATACATCTGTTCCAAAGTACAGGGCGTGGACGCGGTTTTAGTTCTGCGGAGCGGCTTGGCGGCCGGGCAATTGTTTGGCGACAATGAGACAGGGCGCAGCGACCGCGAACAGCAGGACGAGCGCGAAGAAAGCTTCGTCGAACGAGATCGTGGCGACCTGCTTCTCAAGCGCGCGCTGCAGCAGCGGCAGGGCGGCCTTTGTCGCCGCAGTGCTGTCGACACTGTTCGCCAGAGCGTTCGCAGTTGCTCTCAAGCGCTGGTCTACGGCTGGATCGCCATTGACGAGGTGGGACGCCAGTATCGTCCGGTTGTGGACATTCTGGTGATCAATATACGTTTGCAAGAGGGCTGTGCCGGTCAGACCGCCCACCTGCTTGCCGAAGTTGAACAGCCCGATGCCAAACGGCAACGCATTGGCGGCAAGGCCCTGCAGCGTAACCAGCGTCAGTGCCACGAACAGAAGGCCGAGGCCGAATCCTCGCAGCAGCAGAGCAAGGGTCAGGTCCGGTGATCCGCTACCGCTCGTCGAAGCGGACAGCAGCCACATGGCACCTGCGAAGAGCAGAATGCCAAATGGCGCAAGCGTGATCGGGCGCATCCCGGTCCTTTGGATGACGAAGCCGGACAACAGAAGTCCAAGCGCGAGCATGGCTCCGCTGGGCAGCAGAAGCACTCCTGCGCCCGTCGCGGTAAAATCGAGCACGTTGAGGGCAAAAGCCGGAATAAGATAGGCGCTGCCTGAAAGGGCAGAGCCGGCGACGAAGCTGACGAGAAGGCCAAAGCGAAAGTCCGGATTGCCAAGGGGCGAGATGGCCAGCAGTGAGCCTTCTGAACGAAAGCGGGTCTCCCAGACGGCCAGGAGGCCGGCAGCCGTCATACCGGTTGCGGCAAGGAAGGTGATGTCGGTGTCGTCGAACCAGTTGAACCTGCTGCCTTGCAGCAGGACGTAGGTCAAAAGCGCGGCGCTGATGCCGAGCAACAATATCCTGACGGCAGGAAACCTGGTTTTCCGCCAAAAGGTCCGATCGCCGTCCGCCGCCAACAGGACAAGGGAGACGATGCCGAGCGGAATGATGCTCAGGAATATCCACTCCCAGGTCAGATGGTCGACAAGCCAGCCCTGCAGGGCCGGCGTGACGGTCGTCGGAGCCATGACGGCGCCTACGGCAAAAACCGCCTGAACGACCGGCTGATGCCGGTGCGGTAACCGAAAGAACAGCAGTGTCTGGCTGGCGACGAGAACTGTGCCGCCAGCCAGCCCTTGGACAATGCGGCAGATGCAAATCCAGGTGAGGTCCACCGACAACGTCAAGGCCGCGGATGCCAGCAGAAGGGTGACAACCGCCGCGCGCAGGCAGGCGGTCGGCCTGGCTGCCGTCACAAGTAGCGGAGCGACAAGGAACGCCGTCAGCTTGGCGGCGATGAAAACAACGTCGATCATCGCCAGTTCGTCCAACGTTGCGTAGGTGTCGCCGAGCATGTCGATCCGGCCGATGGACAGTGCAGTGGATGCGACCGCGTCCATGAAGGCGGCCAGCACGACGCCGGTTGCTATCAAGCAAGCGCGCAATGTACCGGGATGGCGCTGCACAGCCGCCGTTTCGGCGAGGTGCATCATTGTGCTGAGCGCCCGTCCGCAATCCCGCCTGTCTGCATTTCCTGCGCTACAGCCGGAGCATCCCTGGTGCCGACGGTGATGGCAACACGAGCCGAGAGTCCCGGAACCAGGCGGCCGGGCAACGGATTGCGCGTCATCCTGATCTTGACCGGCACACGTTGGACGACGCGGATGAAGTTTCCGGTGGCGTTGTCCGGCGGCAGCAGGCTGAATGCCGCGCCGCTACCGGGAGCGAAGCTGTCGACAAGGCCGTCGATTTGCAGATCTGGATATTCATCAACCATGACGCGGACCCGTTGGCCGATCTCAACCTCCTTCAGCTGTGTTTCCTTGAAGTTGGCGACGATCCAGACATCGTTAACCGGAACGATGTCCAAGGCTGCTGTCCCTGGCGTGACATAGCGGCCGACACGGATCTGGCGATTACCGACGATGCCGCCGACCGGGGCCCTCACGACGGTGTTGGCCAGGTCGAGCATTGCCAGGTCGAGCGCTGCCTGTGCCTGGGACAGGGCTGCCTGCGCACCGGACAACTGTGCATCCAGGACACCGAGCTTCAATTTTTGAGCCAGCAGATTGGCCTCTGCACCGTCCAGCGATGCCTTTGCCTTGTCATGGCCGGCCTGCGCATCCTGCAGCTTCTGATCGCTTGCGGTCCCGTTCTTCTGCAGCGTGACGTAGCGGTTCAGGTTGGCTCGGGCGAATTGCAGGTCGGCTGCGGCAGATTGCTTCTGCGCCTCAGCCTGCGCGATCAATGCGTCCTGCAGTTCACGGGTCGCCTTGATGTTGGCGATTTCCGCCTGCCGGGCGGCGACGTTGGCTTTCGCCTGCTCTGCCTTGGCCTTGTAGTCGCTGTCGTCGATGCGAAACAGGACAGCACCCTTTGACACACTGGCATTGTCGTCTATGTCGACTTCGACGACGTAACCGGCGAGCTTCGGCGCGATGCTGGTAATGTCTCCGCGGAGATAGGCGTTATCGGTCGTTTCCTCGAACCGGCCCCGCGTGAACCATTGCCAGCTCCAAATAGCTGCCATTGGAATCACCATAAGGGCGACGATAGCGATTGCGATCTTGCGGGCTCGGCTCATGATTGCCTCGACACCCGGTCGATGCGCTCGCTATCGAAGGAGGTATCCGCCTCCCGAAGAGCGAGATGTTCGGCAAGGCTGCAAACGCACGGTGCGCAGTACAGGTTCACGAGAACGTCTCCGTCGAGCTGCGGCTCTGCAGCAAAGCAGAACTGCAGAACGATCGCGGATTTCACGCCTCGCCGCTATCACGCGGACGAACATCCCATCTGCCCTGATCGGTAGTTCGTACTGAACCTCAGCACAGGTCGTATTGTCGGTCAGCCGGATTCAGGCGCGCGAACATCCGGCGCGGATCTCCGTAGTGCCGAAGACCGCCCACGAGAAAATTCACTTTGAAGCGTTTCCGGATCATCCTGTGGCAGCAATGATCGCAGAGAGCGCCCTCGCGGCGCGCGCGCCATGCTGGAAACTCTGCATGTTTGCCGAGGGCAGCCGCTACCAGGAGCAACTCTGCGCTGTCGGCGGCGACGGAAAGTTCGAATGTCTGGTTCCCGGACCAGGCCGTTTCGGCCCTGCGCCAGTGCCCCAGTTGATCGTCAGCCCGCGCAATCCGCCTGGACCACGACTGCTGGAGATTCTCGTCGACCCCCGGCTGCTCGAGGCAGGCGACCATAACGGTTCGACCTATTTCGAGCATGCCCGCTTCACCGCTGCGGTGCGCGAACAAGGCAAAGTGGAAGTGACCTTGCAAGACGGCTGGTGGGCCGTCGTCATGGGTCTCGCCCGCCCAGAGATCGGCCCGCGAAGGCCGCGCCATCGAAGTCGCCGGTGAATTCGCGTTGCCGACCTAAGGCCGACCACGCATTCACCAGACCATTGGGTCAGATACGCCGACCGGTTGCTGCGTCGAACAGATGCGCACATGCGCGGTCGATCTCGATCCGCACCCCTTCGCCCTGCCTGAGCGCAAGCCTTTCTCGGAAAAGGCAGGAAATCTCTTCACCGGAGCAGTCGACCCTGGCGAAGATTTCCGAGCCTGTCGCCTCGAGAAGCGTGATCGTACCCGGCACGCCTTGCCCCGTCGCCCGGATATGTTCCGGTCGAATGCCGTAGACGAGTTCGCGTCCTGCGGCATCCGCGGGCTGGGCGCCTTCCGGCAACGGCAGGACCAACCCGCCGGCGCTGCGGAACACGCCCTCCTCGATGCGGCCGGCAATGAAGTTCATGGCGGGCGAGCCGATGAAACCGGCAACGAAGAGGTTGGCCGGATGGTCGTAGAGGTCCAGCGGCGCGCCGATCTGCTCGACCAGGCCGTCATGCAGCACGACGATCTTGTCGGCCATCGTCATGGCCTCGATCTGGTCGTGCGTGACATAGATCGTCGTGGTACCCAGCCGCTGGTGCAGGGCCTTGATCTCGCCGCGCATCTGGACGCGCAACTTGGCGTCGAGGTTGGAGAGCGGCTCGTCGAACAGAAAGACCTGCGGGTCACGTACGATCGCGCGGCCCATGGCGACGCGCTGGCGCTGGCCGCCCGAAAGCTGGCGCGGATAGCGGTCAAGCAGCTTTTCCAGGCCGAGGATGCCGGCTGCCTTCCGGACCCGGCCAGCGGTGTCGGCCGGGTCGGCTTTCTTGATCTTGAGGGCAAAGCCCATGTTGTCGGCAACGGTCATATGCGGATAGAGCGCATAATTCTGGAACACCATGGCGATGTTCCGGTCCCGCGCGCGCAGATTGTTGACCATGCGTTCGCCGATGGCGATCTTCCCGCCGGAGATCGTCTCAAGGCCTGCGATCATGCGCAGCAGCGTCGATTTTCCGCATCCCGACGGGCCGACCAGGATGACGAATTCGCCGTCGGCGATGTCGACGCTGACGTCGTGAATGATCTTGGTGGCCCCGAAGGCCTTCTGCACGTTGTTGATCGTTACCGATGCCATTGGATCTTTCCTGGAAAAAGAGGGATGTCCGGGCGCGCGCTCAACCGCCCTTGACGGCGCCGGCGGTCAGCCCCGCCACGATCTGCCTTTGCGCGAACATGGTCAGGATCAGCACCGGCAACGTCACCACCAGCGCCGCCGCGGCGAGCGGCCCCCAGCTCACCTGCTCGTAGGACAGCATGTTGTAGACGGCGACCGGCAGTGTGCGCGTCTCACGGCTGGCGAGCACCACGCCGAAGACGAAATTGTTCCACGAGAAGATCACGGACAGGATGAAGGCGACGACGATGCCCGGCTTGGCGATGGGCAGGGCAACCAGCCGGAAAACCTGCCAGGAGCTGGCGCCGTCGATGTTGGCCGCCTCTTCCAGTTCCATCGGCGTGGTCTCGAAATAACCGATCATCACCCACACCACGATCGGCACCGTCACCACCAGATGGATGATGATCTGCGGCCACAGCGTGCCGAGTATCCCGATCCATTGGAACAGCAGAAACAGCGGGATGAGATAGGATAGCCCAGGCGTCATGCGGGCGATCATGATGACGACGGCGGATCTCTCGGCCTTGAGCCGCGCGATGCCGTAACCGGCCGGTACGCCGATCAACAGTGCCAGTAAGGTCGCCGTACCGGTCACCAGAACCGAATTCCAGAGATAGAGCAGGAAATTGTTCTCCTCGAACACCTTTACATAGTTCGACCAGGCGAAACGTTCGGGGATCAGGATCGGCGGATAGGCACCGTTGTCGATTTCGAACTTCAGCGACAGAGAGATCATCCAGAGGAAGAACAGGATCGCCGGCGAGACGAAAACCAAGGCAGCGAAAAACAGACCGATCTGGTTGAGCAGCCGTGAACTCATCTATTTGCCCTCCGTGTCAATCCACTGCGAGCGTTGGCGCAGCATCAGCAGGACAAAAGACAGGGCCACGATGACGACGAAGAACACCACGGCCATGGCCGAACCGTAGCCGATATCGTAGTAGGAGAAGGCGGTGTTGTAGAGATAGATGTTGATGGTCTCCGACGCCGTTCCCGGCCCGCCCTGGGTCATCGCGTAGATGATGTCGAAGCTCTTCAGCGCATCGATGGTGCGAATGATGACCGCGATCATCAGGAACGGCGCGATCATCGGCAGAGTGAGATAGCGGAATTGCTGCCAGGCATTGGCGCCGTCGATCTCGGCGCTTTCGAAGGGCTCGCGCGGCACCGAGGCCAGCCCGCCAAGCACGATCAGCATGACCAGCGGCGTCCACTGCCAGGTCTCGACCGCAACCAGCGACGGGATGACCGTGTTGGCGTTGAATATCCATTCCTGAGCCGGGATGCCGACCAGCGACAGCAGGTAGTTGAGCACGCCAAGCTGAGGATGGAACATCATTGTCCAAACCAGTGCGACGGCAACGGGTGTCGCCATCATCGGCATGACGAAGACGCCGCGCAGCAAGCCGCGCAGCGGAAACCTGGCATCGAAGATCAGGGCGGCCAGAGTGCCCAGCAGCATCGGCGCTGTAACCGAGAGGAAGGTGTAGGTCAACGTATGAACAAGGGATTCCCAGAAACGTGGGTCGCTGGCCAGGCGGAGATAGTTTTCCATCCCGGCAAAGCTCCGCGACTGGCCGAGCGTCCAGCGATTGACGCTCATCCACAGCGTGAAAGCCCAGGGGAAAACGATGACGGCGCCGACGACGACGAGTGCGGGGACGACGAAAGGCCAGTAGTTGGGAGTCAGCCGGATCGTCTGGCTCCCGTCGATAACCGGCATCGTCACCCCGGTCTGTTCTGGGGTGGTGGCCGACATCAGCCCTGCTCGCTCCTGTCGAGAACCGGCTGGAACTGTTCGGTGGCCTTCTTCAGTTCCGCGGCGGGATCGGCGCCGGCAATCATGTTGGTCAGCGCCACGCCATAGATGTCGCGGAATTCCGTGACCGGGATGATGACCGGCAGTGCCAGCCGACTGATATTGCCCGAGCCGACCACGGCATCAAGCCAGCTTGCCGGCATGGTGACGCCTTCGCGCACCTTGGGATCCTCCAGCACGGATTTGCGGAACGGAACGCCGGCGCCGGCCTGCAACAGCCGTGCACCCATGGTTGGCGATACCGCCCACTGGCAGAACAGATAGGCAGCCTCCTTCTTCTCGCTGGCGGCGGTAACGCCAATCCCGTCGCCGAAGGTGCCCGAGGCATGCGCCTTGGGACCCTTGGGCATCACGCCGTAACCGACCTTGCCGACCACCCTCGATTTTTCCGGATTTTCCATCGGCGGGGCAAAACCCACGCCGTCGAGCCACATGCCGATCTTGCCCTGCAGGAAGGCCGACTGTGCTTCGGCCCAGTTGAACCCGGTAACGCCCGGAGGGGCGGACTTGGTCATCAATCTTTGATAGAGCGCGGCAGCCTCGATCGCCTCGGGAGCCTCGGTGCGCAGCTTGCCCTTGTCATCTAGCGGCGTCATGTCGTAGCCGAGCATCAGCGACGTCCACACCGGCGTGTTTGCGTTCTTGAGCCCGCGGGCGACGAAGCCGTATGTATTGGTCGAGGGGTCGGTCAGCGCTTCGGCGGCTGCCACCAGTTGCTCGAAGGTCTCTGGGTATTTGAGGCCCTTGGCCTCGAACAGCTCCTTGTTCCAATACAGGATCCAGTAGTCCACCGAGAACGGTAGCGAGCGCAGCACGCCCTGGCCGTCCTTGGCAAACAGAATGCCGGCTTCGGCGAAGTCGCTTTCGACCAGCGCCGGGTCGGTGAGCGACGGATCGGCGAGATAGCCGGCGATGTCGGCCAGCCAGCCACCCTTCTCGAACTGGCGCTTCTGCACGTGGTAGCTCAGATGCACGACGTCGAAGCTCGGCTTGCCCGAGCTCAACTCGATCACCGTCTTCTGGCGCTGCTGCTGCTCGGGCGTTGCCTCGGCATTGACCTTGATGCCGGTCAGTTCCTCGAACTCGGCGAGATATTTCAGGATGGTGTCGCTGCGCGGGCTTTTCACCAGATTGACGTCAAGCGTCGTCCCGGCAAAGCGTTTCCAGTCAACGCCTGCGGCAAAGCCGGGGCGAAGCCCCACAAGGCCGGCAGCGGTTAGCGCCGCGGTTCCGGCAAGGAGTTGCCTCCTGGTTGGGTTGAACAGATTGGACGACATTTCTTCCTCCCGGTTGCTGTCGTTGTGGATGCGCCGCGAACCGCGGCGCGGCTATATTTCCTCAGATCTGGAGCGCCAGCCGGCGCGCATTGTCGATATGCAGACTGATCGCTTCAACCGCTTTTTGCGGATTGCGGCTCTCCATGGCTTCGATGACCGCCAAATGTTCGCGCATCACCGGCACCACACGACCGTCGATGCGGAAACGCTCCTGGTGGATCAGCCGGATTTTCACGGAGTTGACCAGATAGGCCTTGGCGATAATCTCGTTGCCGAGCGCATTGATGAAGGTGTCGTGCATGGCCCAGTCGATGTTCTGGGCCTTGGCTTCCATTTCCGGCGTCGGCGCCTGCCCGAGAGCTTGAGCCAGCATCTCTTCATGTTCGCGCCGCATGCGGGCAAGTTCGGCATCAGAAGCGCTGGTCGTGAATAGCGCCACTGCCTCGCGTTCCATGAACAACCGAAACTGAAACGCCTCGCGGATCAGATTGATATCGATATGCGCGATCTGCATGCCGCGCTGCGGGATGGTGGTCAGCAGTCCCTCGGCCTCGAGACGCGGGACGATCTCGCGAATGGCACCCAGCGGCAGCCCGGTGAAAGCGACCAGTTCGCGCTGTGACACGAACTGACCCGGCCGCAGATCGCGGGCCAGCAAATGCCGCGTGAAGCTGGCATAGGCCTTCTCCCGGAGAGTGATCGGTTCGCTGCCGTCTTCCACTTCAGCTCGCTTCCTTGTCGGTCAACCCGGCCTTGTCGGTCAGGCCGCCTCTGTCGCAAACAGCCTGTCGTAGGCAGCGGCAAGCTGCCGCTGTCCCTGCGGATCGATCGCCTCCAGGGGCGGGCGGACCGCCAGCCAGCGCTCGTCGCCGGTCTTGCGCGCGACCATGACCTTCACCGCCGGCGTGACCGGGTATTTGAGCAATTCGAGCACGAAGTCTTCGACGCGTGGGTCGTCGCCTCCGTTTTCGACCATTGCCCGGATTTCGCCGGTAACAAAATTAGCCATGCCGGAAATCGCGCCCTGTCCGCCGCGGCGCACGCTTCTCGCCAGATGCCGTTCGTCGCCGATGAGGATCACCAGATCGCCGTGCGCCTCAAGCAGCGCCTCACTGTAGCTCCAGTCCCCGCCGGAATCCTTCACCCCGGCCACCACAGCGGGAAAAGCGGCGCGCAGCCGGCCGATCAGCCCAAGCGGGAGCGGCACCATGGTGACTGAGGGGATGTTATAGAGCAGCACGTCGCGCGCCAGCGGACCGAGTGCGGCGAAGACGGCGGAAAACCATCCGAACAGCCCGTCCTCGCCGACATTCTTGAAGTAGCTCGGCGGAGCGAGCAGAATGTTGCGAACGCCGCGCTGCAAAGCGTGCCGGGCCTGATCGGCGGCATCTTCGGCTGCATCGACCAGCACTCCGGCGACGAGCTGATGTGGCGGAATACCGCCCGCCAGCATGGCCTCGGTGACGATCCGTCGCTCGTCGGTGCCGACCGAGGCTCCTTCGCCGGTGGTGCCGAACAGCGTCGCGCTGCTGCAGCCGGCGCCAAGGCAGGCTCGGGCATGCGCGATCATCGGCGCGAGCGCTATCTGCCCCGACGGGTCGAAGGGTGTGGTCAGGGCAACCGAAAGACCAAAGCGGGAAGCCAATGCGATCTCCGTTGAAAATCCATGTGGACGTAGCGTTAGCACGCTAACATGTCAGGTGTAAACGGGTGATGTTGCCAACTCGGCATCGCCGAGCGGCGCAGTGTCGGCCAGGAGATTGCCGAGCACGATGGCAAAGGCCGAAACCAGGGTGACCCCCATGATGATCGGAATGTCGATGCGCTGAATGGCCTGCCAGGCTAGCTGGCCGATGCCTGGCCAGCCGAACACGCTTTCGACAACCACGATGCCGCCCATGAAGATGCCGATATCGATGCCGATCATGGCGATGACCGGCAGGATGGCGTTGGGCAGCGCGTGCCGGAGGATAATGGCGCTGCGTGCAAGACCCTTGGCACGCGCGGTACGCACGTAGTCCTGGCGCAGCACGTCGATCATCGACGAGCGCATCATGCGGGCGTACCAGCCGGCGCCGAGAATTCCCATGGTCAGCGACGGCAGCACCAGATGACGCCACGATCCTGCGCGCGGCTTCCTCGACACTGATTTGCCAGCTCATCGCCAGCGAGCGGAGCTGCGCATAGGCACGGCCGTCCTCGGCGCCCTTCGACAAGACCTCTACCGCGCGTACGAGGGTCTGGCGCTCCGCGAGCCGCTGACGAAGCGAGGCAATCTCGCTGGCCAGAAGCTTGCGCGCCTCGAAACTCTGCCTTGCGATTAAAAGTGCGCTATAGACGCCGGCATTGCCGACCGGTTTCAGCAACTGCGCATCGGCCTTGTGCGACAATGCCCATTCGACGCGCCCCGGCGCCTCGGAGCCGATCAGTGCTATCAGCGGCATCGGCGCCTCGCCCGGCTTCCACGGAAATTGCTCGTCAAAGCCGAGATCGACGTCGAAGAAGACGAAGTCCGCCGCCAAGGCTTCGGCCGGCAGTTCCGGCCAGAAGCCAATCGCCTCAAGGCCGATGGCCGACAATTGCCTTGTGATCGCCTGCACGGTCGGATGTGGACGATGCAGGACAAAAGCCCTGGCGCCTCCAAGGTTCGGGATACGCGCCATCTTGCTCACGACACCACCCGCAGGCGTGGCCGCCCGAACGTCTCCGTCCGGTCATAGCGGGAAAGGTAGGGATCGGGTGCCACGCCCTTCGTCAGTGTGACCGTTTTGAACGATGTTCCATCGATACGTCCGATTAGCACCGGCAAGGTAGCATGCTGGGTTTGCTGGTCGATGGCGATGTCGCCCAGCGGCGTTCGAAATGATGTTTCGGAAAAGACCTTGGGAAGGTCCGTCCATTGTGCACCGGGTTAAGGGTGAGGATCTCGGCGAGCATGCGCACCGAGGCATAAGCCGCCGCCTCGAAGGATGAGGCCGGCATGACGGAAGGCACTGGAACCGCACCGCGATCCGCCCCCGAGATGTCGTGAAAATAGGGCCCAACGGAAAGGTGGCCATCGCCTGCCCCGTTGAGCGCCGGCAATTCGCATTCCGTGAGATTGCAGGACAGGATCGGGCAACGCTCCGGCCTGAAATGCGGGTCGCGCCGGCCAAGCTCCGCATAGGCAGCGATGAAGGCATAAGAGGAAGGGCCGATGAGATTGTTCAGAATGAAATCAGGTCTCGTCGCCTGTATCTCCGCGATCAACCGCGCAACATCGACCTCGCCGAGCGGCAGATAGCGTTCGCCCAGCACCTTGCCGCCAGCGTCCGCAATCAGGTCGCGCGCCACGCGGTTGGTCTCCCAACCCCAGATGTAGTTGGAACCGAGCAGGAAGCCGTCGGCGCCGAAACGAGGCACGACATAGGCAAGCAGCGGTACGAGATGCTGATTGGGGCAGGCGTGTGTGTAGACGACATGCTCGTTGGCTTCGAAGCCCTCGTACGGGCAGGCGTACCACAGCGTGCCGCCTGCCCTTTCCAGGATTGGAATGACCTCCTTGCGGCTCCACGAGGTGACGCAGCCAATGATGTGACGCGCGCCGCTGTTGGCGAGAATGTCCGCGCAGCCGCTTGCATAGCGATCGATGTTGCCCTGCGGGTCGCGCTCGATCGGGATGAATTCGAATGGGATAGCGAGATCGGCGTTGACGTCGGCGATGGCGTTCATCGCACCCGCACGGCAGGATTCGGACACCAGCCGGTAATTGCCGGACCGCGAATAGAGAATGCCGATCTCGATATGCCGTTTCAATCAATGCCTCAAAAATGACAATGCCCCGCAGCCACCGCCGCAGGGCGAGGCATACGAGGCATTCTTGCCGCCCGGCGGTCGGAGCCGGTATTTGTCCTCACCGTATTACGCCCGCGCTCCCAGTCAAGAGCCGCCACGCGAAACTTTGGCCAGCCGAAACGGTTCGGCGCGCAGCACGCAACTCATGCCGCTGGTCGTGTAGAGTCCGCCAGGAACCAAAATTGCTGATGTCCAGGTATGGGGCCGGACAAACCCGGTTCGCTACCATTCAAAGCAACGACTTTAATATCGGTTTACCTGAATCTGCTAGCAGCAATGACGCCGGTTTTTCGTCGGTCAAGCAAAGGGTTCCACCTTGCCGCAGCAATTCAGCACTCTGTTCGGTCACCGGGGCGATGCCAACTGGCCGAGGTTGCACGGCTTCATGGGCGTCGAGTTGGAACGCGCGCCCGATGTTCTCGTGCCTCGCGTCGCCTTGGCCCGGAAGCTCGGTGGATGGGACTTTGGTGGCGGGAGCCGGGCTTGAGCGTCATTCGCGCCTTGCAAGGCGCCGACCTCCCGGCAGTTGCGAACATGTTTCAGCGCGTGCTGTTGAAGGAGAGGACCGAAGCGCCGGCCTCTCTCGTGGAATACATGAAACGGTTTTATCTGGATGCGCCCGGTTGCGCAGACAACCTCCGGTCGCTTGTCCATGTCAATGACGCCGGTCGCGTCTCCGGATTTGTCGGCGTCCACGTCCTGCCGATGACGTTCAACGGCCGACAACTACGCGCGGCTATCTGTAGCTCGCTCATGGTCGAGGACCATGAGCACGACCCGCTGGCCGGCGCCCGCTTGCTGAAAGCTTACCTGGATGGTCCGCAGGACATCTCCTTCAGCGAGACGGCCAACGATATTTCCGTGAAATTGTGGACCCGGCTGCGCGGCGTGGTCCTGCCGCAATACAGCCTTGACTGGGTCCGCGTGATGCGCCCCGCGGCCTTCATGCTCAGCCTTTCCGCCAATCGCATGGCGCTTGCGCGAATGCTCAATCCGCTGGCGCGTACAATCGACCGATTTTACTGCAGAAGGATGACGTCCAGCGAACGACGTTGGTCGGGTGTGGCGGTGGACGGGGCAGGCCACGGAGCATTTCGTACATCCGAAATCGACAGCCATGCATTTGCCAGGCTCATCGAACCGTTTACCGCTCAATTCGCCCTGCGGCCTGACTGGACGGAAGATCAACTCGACCACATCCTGACAGATGCGGCACAAAAGCCGGATCTGGGGGAGCTTGTCTACGTTTGTGTGACGTCGCCAGTCGGCACCAATGTCGGCGCTTTCGCCTACTACGCACGGAAGTATGAAATTGGTCGCGTGCTGCAGATCTTCGCCCTTCCCGGCCAGGCGGGCCCGGTGATTGACTGCCTGATCGATCACGCCGCCGCGCGCGGCGTCAGCGGCCTGCGCGGACGTATTCAACCTGCACTTCTGGAGGCGATGCTTGGACGACGCATTGCTTTCCTGACCGTTGCCTCAACGGTGGTACATTCACGCGATCCAGAGCTTTTGGACGCGATGAAGAACTCGCAAGTCTTCCTGAACGGCCTTGCGGGCGAGCAGTGGAGCCGGCTTATCGGGAGCCGCTTCAGCTAGAGCGGGATGCGTTCAAGTTGAAGCGGGCATCCCGCTCTAACTATTTATTTTAGGCGCGTTTCCACTTGGCTGCAGAATGCTTGGGTCAAAACCCAATCACTCTGAACGACCGAGTTCGACCCTTTGCCGTCATCCAGTTGGGGGCGTCGCATGACGCTCCGTGACCCAATCACGACGCTCACTCCGGTCAGTGGTAACGTCCGGATTTGGCGCGCGATTCCGACCTCAGCGAACGAAGTTATGACACGCCATTCCAGTGTATGCTTGCTTCGCCAAATTGGGTGTGCGCTGCAATAGCAGCCCGAGACAGTCGCGCTTGCCGAAGGGGCTGTCGGCTTTGACGGGATTGGCGTAAGCTACAGTTAAGGGGGTGCACACATGCACCGCATCATCGCCATACTGATCTTGGTTCTCGCGGCCGTGTTCAGCTCCGCACGGGCGGAGGTGCTGATCGGCGTCTCGGCTGCGATGACGGGACGGCTCGCCTGGATCGGCGAGCAGGGACAGCGCGGCGCGGAGATGGCAGTGGCCGACGTCAACACGGCGGGCGGCGTGCTCGGCCAGAAGGTGAGGCTCATCTCGGTCGACGACTTCTGCGATCCCGAGCAAGCTGTGGCGGCCGCCAAGAAGCTGGTGGCTGACGGGGTCGTGCTCGTCGTCGGGCATTATTGCTCCGGGGCCTCGATCCCCGCATCAAAAGTGTACGAGGAGGCGGGCGTCGTTGAGATATCCCCAGGCTCGACCAATCCGCAGCTGACCGAACAGGGCCGTGCCAATGTCTTTCGCACCATTGGCCGCGACGACGCGCAAGGTTTCATCGCTGGCAACTACCTTGCCGATCGCTGGGGCAACAAGAAGATTGCGATCCTCCACGACAACTCGACCTATGGGAAGGGTCTCGCCGACGAGACCAGGAAGCAGCTGCACAAGCGGGGCGTGACTGAGGCCGTTTACGACGCATACATTCCCGGGAAGGACGACTATTCGGCCGAGGTCGCTACGTTGCGGACCGCCGGCGTCTCCGCCTTATATGTGGGTGGGTATCATGCCGAGGTTGCGCTGATTGCTCGCGCTGCACACGACAGTGGCTACACGGTTCAGCTCATATCCGGAGATGCTTTGGCGACCGAGGAATTTGCCCTGATCGCCGGCCCCGCGGCGGAGGGGACCCTCTTCACGTTCCCGGCGGACGCGAGGCGAAGCCCCGAAGCGGCCGCGGTCGTTGAGCAGTTCCGTGCGGAGAATTTCGAACCCGCGGGCTACACGCTGTTGAGCTACTGCGCGGTCCAGGTTTGGGCCCAGGCGGTCTCGAAGGCAGGTTCGCTGGAGCCGAAGGCCGTCATTGCGGCACTGCACGAACAGGAATTCGACACGGTGATCGGCCGGGTCGATTTCGACGACAAGGGCGACCTCACCAAGCAGAGCTGGGTTTGGTACGTCTGGCGCGGCGGAGAGTACGTGCCGGTTGAATAGGGTTCGCTGATCGCCGGCGTGCCGGCTGAGATGTCTAGTCTGATGCAGACCAGTGTGGCCGGACTGTTCCGACTCGCCGAGATGCTTGAACGCCTCGGCATACGTGGCCGGCTGTTGCTCGCCTTTTTCGGGATCAGCGCCCTTGCGGTGCTGGCAACGGCTGCGGCGCTTTATGCCTTCCTCCAGGTTGGCGACGTCGTGGACCGAATTACCACGGATCGAGTGCCGTCGGCGCTCGCCTCCCTCCAGCTGTCGCGCCAGGCCGAACGGGTCGCTGCTGCCGCGCCATCGGTGCTGGCAGCGACAAGCAGGGCTCAGCACAGCGAGGTCTCGGCTGCCGTCGCGCTCGAGATGTCCCGCCTCGAGGCCCTGCGCACGGACCTCCGGGATGCCACGTTGGGCACAGTGCCTTTGGCCGAGATTGAGGAAGCCGCGATTGTTCTGAGGCGCAACCTGAAGGAGCTCGACTCTCTTGTTGTCGCCCGGCTCGACGTGGTCGCCCGCAAGGAGGAGCTCCTGAACCGCCTCGCCGCGACGACAACCGGAAGCCAGCGCCTTGTCGCCACCGGCATCCTAGTGATGGATTCCAGGCTGCCGCAATGGCGGGCGGTCGCGGCCGACACGTCGCTATCGCCCGATCGACGCGCAGCGGCGATGGCCGACCTGGTCCAGGCGATTGCGGCCTACATCCCCCAGCAGAAGGCGCAGCTGGAGATCTCGGCAGTCAACGACGCGCTGGTGAAGGTCGCGAACGCGCCGACGCCGGGCGACCTGGCGTTGATCCTTTTCCGCTACGCCGTTCGCTCACTGCTCTTGAAAAGGTTTCCACGGAGATCGACGAAAAGCTGCGGACCCGCTTTCGGCAGCGTGTCGATGAGTTCAAGGGCTTGACCGACGGCGAGGACAGCATCCCCAAGGCGCGGGAGGACGAGTTTGCTGTCCTGGCACAGGGCGAAAGGCTTCTGGCCGAGAACAATCGACTGTCGCGCAATCTCACCGCTGGCGTCGATCGCCTGGTCGCCACGGCAGACCAGGAGATCGCTGCGTCCGGTCGCGAAGCCGCGCTCGTCCAGCGCTACGGCACCGCGGTTGTGCTCGGCTCCGCCTTCCTCAGCCTCCTGAGTTCGGTTCTGGTTGTCTGGCTCTATGTCGACCGCAGCCTCCTCGCCCGACTGGGGGCCGTGAGCCAGGGCATGCTCGCGATTGCGGGGGGCAACCTTCGTGCGCCGCTGCCAGCCGCGGGCAGCGACGAAATCGGGCGCATGGCCGAAGCGCTGAGACTTTTCCGGGATACTGCCGTCGAGGTCGAGGAAAAGAACCTGCGCGACGTTGCGGAAGCTCGTCAGCGGCTCATCGATGCCATCGAAAGCATCTCCGAAGGATTCGCTCTGTACGACGGGGAGGACCGGCTCGTCCTCAGCAACAGCCGCTACCGCGAATTGCTCTACGCCGGTCTGGAGACCGAACTGACGCCCGGCACGATATTCGAGCAAATCATTCGCCGATCCGCTGAGCGCGGCTACATCAGGGACGCCGAGGGGCGGGTCGAGGAGTGGGTCGCCGAGCGCCTCTCGCGGCACCGCAACCCTGGCGAACCTTGGGTGCAGCGGCGAGGCGACGGGCGATGGGTCATGATCAGCGAGCGGCGGATCAGCGCCGGCGGCACGGTCGCCGTCTATTCGGACATCACTGAGCTGAAGCAAAGGGAGGAGAACCTCGCCGAGAAATCCGTGGTTCTGGAGGCGCTTTCCAGCAAGCTGGCGAAGTATCTGGCGCCCCAAGTGTATCGCTCGATATTCACCGGCCGCCAGGAGGTCAGGATCGCCAGCCAGCGGAAGAAACTGACAATATGCTTCTCCGATATCGCGGGCTTTACCGAGACCACTGACAAAATGGAATCCGAGGATCTCACCCAACTCCTCAATCACTATTTGACGGAAATGTCGAAAATTGCTTCGGATCACGGCGCGACGATCGACAAATATGTCGGCGACGCGATCCTGATGTTTTTCGGCGATCCCGAGACTCGCGGCGT
>NZ_JAMYPD010000016.1:0-146077 GCF_040320195.1 Mesorhizobium sp. M0768
GGTGGCGGCAGATTGTAGGTGACGGTATTGTCGGTGCTGGTCGAGGGCTCGTTCGGATCGACGGCGGCGTTGGTCGCCACGCCGGCCGGTATTGTGGCCACGATGGACCCTGAACCCGTCATGCCGCTGACCGCGACGCTGAAAGTGCTGCCGGAGCCGGTGACGACAGCGATGGTGGCGCCGGCGGTGCCGGAAAGCACAACGTCGCTGCCGCTGAAGCCGGTCACCGGCTCGCTGAAGACCACGTCGAAGAGGATTGGCGACGAACCGGTCGGATCGCTCTGGCCGGCAGCCTGGTTGATGGTCACTGTCAGCGGCGGTGGCGGCAGATTGTAGGTGACGGTATTGTCGGTGCTGGTCGAGGGCTCGTTCGGATCGACGGCGGCGTTGGTCGCCACGCCGGCCGGTATTGTGGCCACGACGGACCCCGAACCCGTCATGCCGCTGACCAAAACGCTGTAGGAGCTGCCGGAGCCAGTAACGGACGCGGTGGTGGCGCCGGCGGTGCCGGAAAGATCGACGTCGCTGCCATTGAAGCCGGTCACCGGCTCGCTGAAGACCACGTCGAACCGAATTGGTGACGAACCCGCCGGATCGCTCTGGCCCGCTGCCTGGTTGATGGTCACCGTCGGCAGCGCGAACGCCGCGCTCGGCACGAGCACGAGCACGAGAATGGCGGCGAGGGCGCGCCTCAGCGTTGCGAACAAAAGCAGGAAAATCGACGACAACAGAAAGGAAAGTGCGGACAACGGCAAACGCCGCAGCCGCATGGTGACATGCGCATCCAGAGCTACGGTCACCCCGTCCCCCAAAATCCCCCGACCGGCGGGCCTGACTCTCTACGGGCGCTGAATTCCGGACGAGTCGCCTTTGCTTATGATCATCTAGATTGGCGAGTTCATGCAAAGTCAATCTTGAAGCCACGGGTCAGGTAAGCTTGAGACTATTCCCGCTGCGGTGTGGCAGCCACGCAACGTCAGGCGCCTGGACCCCTTGGCCCTGTGAAAACCGGGTATGGTTCCGCATTAGGAGTCGTCGGGCTTCGCCGGCGTGATTATATGGAGGCCAAACGAGCTGTCCCCCATGCGCTTTCCGCCTGCTTTCCTCGACGAGATCCGCGACCGCGTGCCGATTTCTTCGGTGATCGGCCAGCGCGTCGCGTGGGACAGGAAGAAGACCAACGCGCCGCGCGGCGACTATTGGGCGTGCTGTCCCTTCCATGGCGAGAAGAGCCCGTCCTTCCACTGCGAGGACAAGAAGGGCCGCTACCATTGCTTCGGCTGCTCGGTTTCGGGCGACCATTTCAAGTTCCTGACCGAACTTGACGGGATGAGCTTTCCTGAAGCGGTCGAGAAGATCGCCGACATGGCCGGCGTGCCGATGCCGGTTCGCGATGCCCAGGAGGAGCGGCGCGAAAAGGAACGCGCCAGCCTGACTGACGTCATGGAGATGGCGACGGCGTTCTTCCAGGAACGGCTGCAGGGACCGGAAGGGGCAAAGGCCCGCGCCTATCTGCGCGACCGGGGGCTGACACCGGCGACGCAGCAGTCTTTCCGCCTCGGCTATGCCCCCGACAGCCGCAATGCGCTGAAGGAGCATCTTGCCGCCAAGGGTGTCCCCAAGGCCGACATCGAGGCGTGCGGGCTGGTGCGCCATGGCGACGACGTCCCGGTTTCCTACGATTGGTTCCGCGACCGCATCATGTTCCCGATCCCGGATTCCAGGGGCAAGATCATCGCCTTCGGCGGGCGGGCACTGGCGCCGGATGCGCCGGCCAAATACATGAACTCGCCCGATACGGAGCTCTTCCACAAAGGCAACGTGCTCTACAATTTCGCCCGTGCGCGCCAAGCGCTCGGAAAGGGGGCGCTGGCCAAGGGCGGCACGGTCATTGCCGTAGAGGGCTACATGGATGTGATCGCGCTGGCGCAGGCCGGCTTCGAAAACGTGGTGGCGCCGCTCGGCACCGCGTTGACTGAAAACCAGCTCGAACTTCTATGGCGCATGGCTGGCGAGCCGGTGCTGTGCTTCGACGGCGACCAGGCCGGGCTGAAGGCAGCGTGGCGCGCCGCCGACATGGCGCTGCCGGCGGTCCAGGCAGGCCGCTCCGTGCGCTTCGCCCTGCTGCCGGAGGGCAAGGATCCCGACGATCTGGTCAAGGGTGACGGGCCGGATGCGTTCCGCGCCGTGCTTTCCGAGGCACGGCCGCTGGCCGACCTCTTGTGGATGCGCGAGACCGCCGGCGGCATCTTCGACACGCCGGAACGGCGGGCGGAGCTCGAAAAGACGCTCCGCGAACTGACCAGCCGCATCCGCGACGAGAGCCTTCGTTATCACTACCAACAGGAAATGCGCGAGCGCGTACAGAGCTTCTTCGGGACCCAGCGCGGACGCCAGGGACGTCAGGACGGACGGCCAGGTGAGCGCTTCCCGGGCAGGGTCTCAGCACCCGGCGGACAGTTTGCACGTGGCGGCAATGCCGGTGGGCGCACCGCGATCACCGAAAGCCTCGGCCGCTCGGCGCTGGTCAAACGCGGCGGCGAGGGCATGTCGGTGCGCGAGGCGACGATCATTGCGGCCCTCGTCAACCATCCCGTGCTGATCGACGAGAATTTCGCCCATGTCGAGTTCCTCGATCTCGCCAATTCCGATCTGAAGCGGCTGCATGCGGCCATCCTCGACGCTATGGCGCACGATATGGCCAACAACCGCGAGGCTGTAATCGCGACGATCGAGCGGGCCGGCTGCGGTGAGATCTGGCAGCGCGCGGTGGCGCTGATCAAACGTGCGCGGCAATGGCCGGCGCTGGAAACGGCAGCACTCGACGATGCTCGCGATGCGTTCAGCCAAGCTCTCCACTTGCAGCGCAGCGCGCGCACCTTACATAAGGAGCTGAAGCAGGCGGAAGCAGCGCTCGCCAGCGATCCCACGGACGAAAATTACCGGCACCTGGTCGAAATCCAGGCGCAATTTCGTGATGTGCAGGCAACGGAAGCGCTGATCGAAGGGTTTGGCGTATCGTCGGGCAGAGCTGGGCGCGTTTAGATCGAAGCCTCCAGAAGACTGAAATGTAAGGACGTGCTTGCGCGTTGAATCAAGCGTGCGGTGCTCTAAGTCGGGTAATTGATTCGCTTTTTTCATGCGAATCATGCGAGAGGCGCTTGACCTTCCGGCAGAATGGCGGAATCAGGTCGATTCGAAACGTTAACCCGCCCCGGCATCGACGGGAATGCAGCGATGTAAGGTACTGATCACTGGACAGGCAGTCAGCTTGCCACAGATATCAGGGTTAATCTGGACTTAACGAGAGATGCAGTTACTGGCCCGGTAAAGCGCGTTCTGGAAAGAGCGCATCCAATTTGACCGGACCGGCAGCTTACGCGGCTTTGATACTCAGCCGCTTGGAGAAAATAAAGACTATGGCGACAAAAGAAAAGGAAGAAGTCGAGACCGAACGCGAGGCCGCGACCGATGGCCCTCTGCTCGACCTTTCCGACGATGCTGTCAAGAAGATGATCAAGGCCGCCAAGAAACGCGGTTATGTCACCATGGACGAGCTGAATTCGGTGCTGCCCTCGGAGGAAGTGACCTCCGAGCAGATCGAGGACACGATGGCCATGCTTTCCGACATGGGCATCAACGTGGTCGAGGACGACGAGCAGGGCGAGGAGCCCGAAGCCGCCGATACCGCCGCTGACGCCGAGGAAGACGCCAACGAGCTGGCCGAGCAGACCGGCACCGCCGTCGCCGCCACCACGACCAAGAAAGAGCCGACCGACCGCACCGACGATCCGGTCCGCATGTATCTGCGCGAGATGGGCTCAGTCGAGCTTCTGTCGCGCGAGGGCGAAATCGCGATCGCCAAGCGCATCGAGGCCGGCCGCGAGACGATGATCGCGGGCCTCTGTGAAAGCCCGCTGACTTTCCAGGCCATCATCATCTGGCGTGACGAGCTCAACGAATCGAAGATCCTGCTGCGCGAGATCATCGACCTCGAGGCGACCTATGCCGGGCCGGAGGCCAAGCAGGCGCCGGTTGTCGAGCGTATCGAGGAAGCCAAGACCGAGGAAAAGTCGCGCCGTTCGCGCGAGGACGAGGACGACATTACCAATGTCGGCGGCGACACGCGTGGCCTGGTGGACGACGACGAGGAAGACGATGACGAGGCGAGCCTGTCGCTGGCGGCCATGGAAGCGGAACTGCGCCCGCAGGTGATGGAGACGCTCGACGTCATTGCCGACACCTACAAGAAACTGCGCAAGCTGCAGGACCAGCAGGTCGAGAACCGGCTGGCTGCCGCTGGCACGCTGTCGCCCAGCCAGGACCGCCGGCTGAAGGAATTGAAGGACCAGCTGATCAAGGCGGTGAAGTCGCTGTCCTTGAACACGGCGCGCATCGAGGCGCTGGTCGAACAGCTCTACGACATCAACAAGCGCCTGGTGCAGAACGAAGGCAAGCTGCTCAGGCTGGCCGAAAGCTATGGCGTGCGTCGCGAGGAGTTCCTCAAGGAATATCAGGGCTCGGAGCTCGATCCCAACTGGACGCGCTCGATCGGCAATCTGACCTCGCGCGGCTGGAAGGAATTCACCAAGAACGAGAAGGACGCCATCCGCGACCTGCGCGCCGAGATCCAGAACCTCGCCACCGAGACGGCGATTTCGATCCAGGAATTCCGCAAGATCGTCAACCAGGTGCAGAAGGGCGAGCGCGAAGCCGCGATCGCCAAGAAGGAAATGGTCGAGGCCAATCTGCGCCTCGTCATCTCCATCGCCAAGAAATATACCAATCGCGGCCTGCAGTTCCTCGACCTGATCCAGGAAGGCAATATCGGCCTGATGAAGGCGGTCGACAAATTCGAATACCGCCGCGGCTACAAGTTCTCGACCTACGCGACGTGGTGGATCCGGCAGGCGATCACCCGTTCGATCGCCGACCAGGCGCGCACCATCCGCATTCCGGTGCACATGATCGAAACGATCAACAAGATCGTGCGCACCTCGCGCCAGATGCTGCATGAGATCGGCCGTGAGCCGACGCCGGAAGAACTGGCGGAAAAGCTCGCCATGCCGCTGGAAAAAGTGCGCAAGGTGCTGAAGATCGCCAAGGAGCCGATCTCGCTCGAAACGCCGGTCGGCGACGAGGAGGATTCGCATCTTGGCGACTTCATCGAGGACAAGATGGCGATCCTGCCGATCGACGCGGCGATCCAGGCCAATCTGCGCGAGACGACGACGCGCGTGCTGGCCTCGCTGACGCCGCGCGAAGAGCGCGTGCTCAGAATGCGCTTCGGCATCGGCATGAACACCGACCACACGCTTGAAGAGGTCGGCCAGCAGTTCTCGGTCACCCGCGAGCGCATCCGCCAGATCGAAGCCAAGGCGCTGCGCAAGCTCAAGCACCCGAGCCGGTCGCGCAAGCTCAGAAGCTTCCTCGACAGCTGAGGATTTTTAGGTGGGCGCGACCTACGGAACCGTCAGCATAAAGGGGCCAACGCAAGAAGCGTTGGTCAACTGGCTGAGGACGAAGACCATCGACGCCTTCGTCACAACCGAACAGAATGGTTGGACCACTTTCTCCGACCGTTACACAGACCAGCTCGACCCGCGCTGGATTGAATCCTTGCTTCAGAGCCTGACCCTCGATCTGACATGCGTCGGCATCGCGATTACCGTCTATG
The DNA here is from genome assembly GCF_040320195.1 of Mesorhizobium sp. M0768. Lineage (NCBI taxonomy): Bacteria > Pseudomonadati > Pseudomonadota > Alphaproteobacteria > Hyphomicrobiales > Phyllobacteriaceae > Mesorhizobium > Mesorhizobium sp. M0768. The sequence continues at coordinate 5,678 of NZ_JAMYPD010000016.1, forward strand.
ATGAGGAACAGCTAAACCTCTGGGCGGCAAAGCACGGTGTTCTCCAATCGCGCTACAATTCCTGTCCGGGCATGGAGATGAGTGACCCTGACGATGAGGACATGCGTCCTCGGCTGGAAGACGCTCCCGCCTTGCTGGCTATGATCGGCAAGCAGGCCGCGCCTGACGATTTGCTTCAGATATTGGGAATGGATGGAGCGAAAGAGTACATGGCTCCGCTCGACCTCCATGAGGAACTCGCCGCCTATCTGGGACTTCCGGAAAATTCTGTTGGCCTTGGCCACAGATACATTCTGAAGGACAAAATCGATCTGTCAGAGCAGGGCTTGATCAGGACGGTCGATAGCTGACGTCGTGCTCGAGCATGCTCGGAACCGTCTTAGGAGCTGACACTCAAGAATGACTGAACGAGTCAGAGGGCGCCATCCGGCGCCTTTTTAATTTTATCGTCCGGCCGTTTGTTCTTGCGGTGCACCGGGTGTGGGAGGATAATTCCGCGACGGACGCATTCTCTGGGCGACAAACCCGGATGCCCGCCCCGGCGGTTGGACGCCGTGCTCCGTGGCACCGGAGGGAGGTGTGCCATGACAACTTACATCGTGCTGATCAACTGGACCGAGCAAGGCGCCAAAAATGTGCGCGAATCGCCGAAGCGGCTCGATGCCGCCAAGAAGCTGCTGGGAGACATGGGCGGGTCCTTCAAGGCATTTTATCTCACTATGGGGGATTGCGACATGGTGGCCGTGCTCGAAGCGCCCGACGATGCTGTCCTCGCTCGTTTCTCGCTGATGCTGGCGACGGGCGGAAACGTCAGGACGCGGACACTCAAGGCTTTCCCCGAGGATGCCTATCGCGAGATCATCACCTCGCTCGGCTGAGCCGCGGCGCCTGAAGCGCGTCGCGCTGAACGGCCCTTGCGACGCGCTTTAAGCTCTTCTTTTTATGCATGTCGTTATCGTAAAACCGCTGCGTACCCTTTGGGCGACCTGGATCAGCGAAGCCGGCCGTTCCGCCGGTATCGTGTCACGTTGCGGCGCAACGGCATTTCTCGGATAATCCGTGCGTGTCCTCTGGTGCCGTTTCGAAACATGGCCAAGCCTCTGCTGACAGTCTGGTACAATACGCGCTGTCCGGTCTGCGATGCCGGCATCAGCCGGCAGAAGCGGCGGCTGATCGAGGCGGTCAAGGCCGGGCGGATCGAATTTCGCGACATCAATGCCGAACCGGCGGCGCTGGCCGGGTACGGCATCGGCCTGGAGGACATCCGGCGCCGGCTGCATGCGATCGACGCCGACGGCAAATTGCTGGTCGGCGCCGATGTTGCCATTGCTGTATGGCGCACGACGCCCGGCGAAGGCTGGCTCGCAACGCTGTTCGGCAATCCCGGCGCACTGCCGTTGACGCGCTATGGCTATGATCGCTTTGCCGATCTGCTCTATGCCTGGAACCGGCGCAAAGGCCGCTGGTAACGGGTATTATTCGCTCCGCACCGAAACGTCCGGAGATTGTTTCCGGGCCTTTCGCGTGCCCTGCTATCGAGCCACGGGCTCGCAAAGCCAGCCAACGATGCGGCGCACCGCCGGCAGCACTGGCAGCAGCGTCGGCCAGCCAGGACAGGCCTCAAGCCGTCAGCCAAGTGGCCACATGTCGGGCTGGAAGCCAAGGCTTTTCAGTGTCGAGATGAACGACACGATGAACGTCGTCAACAACGACAGCACCAGCGGGTCGAGCACGGCGGCATAGCGCACAGGCAGCCTGCTGCGCGGGGTTTTCATGGTCATTTGGATTTCCCTGAAGCATCCGGTTCGTCGCCTTGCACCCATTCGCCGGTATTGTCGGCGTAACTGCCCGGAACGACCGGGGTGGATGCGTTGCTTCACGTCAGACGCTTACGGAGCGGCCTTCGGCCCTCATGCACCGTCTAGCTACCCTCGCTGGCGAACTCAATCCTGCTGGTGCCATTTTCAGATACATCGTAAGATATATCTTGACTCGGCCGTGGCGGGCACTTAGTTGAGATATATCGTAAGACATAACTCAAGGAGCAGACAATGCACAAAGACAATCATTTCAGCCATCATCGTTTCGGCGAACGCGCCGAGCGCGTCTTCATGCATATGGCCGGCAAGTTCGGCGGACGTGGCGGCGGCTTTGGCCCGTTCGGGCATGGCATGAGAGGCGGCGGACGCGGCGGGCCGGGCGACATGTTCCGCGCCGGCCGCATGCTGGCCGACGGCGATCTCAAGCTGATCACGCTGTCACTGCTGGCCGAGGCGCCGCGGCACGGCTACGACATCATCAAGGCGCTGGAGGAGCGCACCAGCGGCGTCTACAGCCCGAGCCCCGGCGTGGTCTATCCGACGCTGACCTTCCTGGAGGAGGCCGGCTACGCCGTTTCTGCGGCGGAAGGCAACAAGAAGGTGTTTTCAATCACCGAGGCTGGGCAGGCGCACCTCAACGAAAATCGCGAGATGATCGACCACGTGCTCGAACATCTCGAGCGCTTCGGCCGCAAGATGGCCAAGGCGCGCGACTGGTTCGGCTGGAACGATGACGGCGACGGTGGCCGGCGCGGCCGCGGCCGCTCGGAAAAGCGCGACGAGTTTCGCGCCGTGCGCCACCGGCTACGCGCCGCGCTCGGCGAGATCGTCGATGCGCCTGAAGCAAAGCAGGCCGAGGCAATCAGCATATTGGAAGCTGCCGCGGAAGCCCTGGAAGCACTGACGCGCGACTGACCTCTAACGGCAAGCCGCAGGCGGCCCTTGCCGGTCCAGCCAAGGACCGGTACTGAAAATCATCCTGCGTCGCGCTATGTGGTGCAGGATGATTGCCGTTGGAGGATACCCCATGTCTTTTCTGAAGCGTCTTTTCGGCGGAGGCAACGAAGCCGCCGAGCCAAAGACAGCGGCGCCTGTAAAGCAGATCGAGCACAAGGGATTTTTGATCAGCGCCACGCCCTACAAGGCGGAGGGCCAGTACCAGACCTGCGGCGTGGTTTCGAAAGAGATCGACGGCGTGATGAAGGAGCACAAATTCATCCGCGCCGACCGCTTTGCCGGGCTTGATGATGCCGTCGACATCTCGATCAAAAAGGGCATCCAGCTGGTCGACGAGCAAGGCGAAAAGATCTTCGGATAGATCGGCTACTACAGCCTTGGGTCGATTGGCTCGCTTTCCAACGCCAGCACGCCGAAGACACACTCGTGAACCCGGCGTAGCGGCTGCTTGGCGACAAATCGCGTTAGCGCTTCGTGGCCAAGCGCGAACTCCCGGAGCGCCAGGCTGCGCTTGCCGGCCAGGCCGCGTTCTCGGAGGCGGACGAGATTGTCGGGTGCATCATATTCGGGACCATAGATGATGCGCAAATATTCCGGGCCGCGGACCTTCAGCGCCGGCTGGATGAGCCCCTTCTTGCCACGGCTGACGAAGTCGCGTGGTTTGACCACCATGCCTTCGCCGCCTGAGCCGGTCAGTGCTTCCCACCAGGCGACGGCCTCGGCACACGCGCTGCCGTCGGCGAGATCAACCATACGCCATCGAGTCGGCGTGACCACGCCGCCACGGGCAGCCAGACGGTCCGCGAGCGACATGTGCCAGACATGGTCCTGGTCAAACCAAACACGTCCCTCGCTGGCCAGCAGGTGGAAAGGCGCGGCCTTAAGGTCCTCGACGCCCGAAACTGGCCATACGTAGGGCGCCCAGGCGGTGGCGTATTTGGCTGCGCGGACGGCCCGGTCTTCAAGGCGTGCGTTCAGGCCGGCTGCATCGACGCCGCGCGCCATCGCACGGGCCAGCGCCTCGTTGCTGGCCTTGAAACCGGCGGCAGAGGATATCGCCACAGGCGCATACTGGCTTTCGATCAGACTGCCGGCCTTGGCGGACCAAGGCATTATCTCGGCGTCCAGCAGCAGCCAGTCGCTGTTCAATTCCTTCCACAGATCCGCCGCGTCGACCTCGGTGCGAAGACGGGCGAGCAGGTCCTCCGTCATGGCACTGTCATTGAAAAAGGAGCGTCCGGTGCGGGTCCAGATTGCGCCGGTTTCGTCGCCAGGGACCCCGAAGCGGCTGCGTGCCGCCTGCGCGTTCCGGCAGAGCGCGATCACTGCCCGCGAACCCATGTGCTTCTCCTCGCACACGATCTGCGCAACGCCGCGCTCGCGGAAGTAAGCGAAGGCATCCTCCGGACGTTCCAGCCAGCCGTCCTGGCTGCTGGTCTCGGACGGCGACATGGTCGGCGGCAGATAGATCAGCCATTGCGGCGAGAGCGCGAAGCGGCTCATCACCTCCAGTGCTGCCGACGCGTTCTCCTCGGCCACGACAATCCGGCCCCTCAGTCCGGTCTCGATCCAACGGCGACCGGAGACATCCTGATAATCGAGCACGCCGTCGGCGTCGGCCTGTGCCGATTTACCGGGACCGGACCCGCCCAGCGGACGTATCGGCTCCGACCAGGTCTCGATTGCCGGCACCTCGACCAGTTCGCGTTCCGGCCAGCGCAAGGCCGTCAGCTTGCCGCCGAATACGCATCCGGTGTCGATGCACAGGGTGTTGTTGACCCATTCGGCCGATAGCGTGGGCGTATGTCCATAGATAATGCCCGTCTTGCCACGATAGGCCGCAGCCCAGTCGGCACGGACGGGCAGCCCGAACTCGTCGGTCTCGCCTGTGGTCTCGCCGTACAGAGCGAACTCGCGCACAGCGCCGGAACCGCGTCCGATCATCTCTTCCTTGAGGCCGGCATGGGCGACGGCGAGGCCTCCGCCATCGAGCCAGACATGGCTGCGCAGGCCGTCGAGAAAGGCCGGCAGCGCCTCGCGCAGGCCTCGGTCCTGTGCATTTAGCTGATCGACAGTCTGCTGGAGGCCGTGAGCGACAGTGACCTTGCGGCCTTCTAGCCAGCGGCTGAGTTTGCGTTCATGGTTGCCCTGGACACAGTAAGCCGTTCCAGCCGCGACCATGCCCATGGCAATGCGCAGCACGTCGGGCGAGTTGGGGCCGCGATCGACGAGGTCGCCGACAAAGACGATCTTGCGGCCCTCTGGTGGAACCACGGTGACCATTCGGTCGCCCTGATGCTCAGACCAGGCGACGCTGTAGCCCAGTCGAGCGAGCAGGATATGAAGCTCATCCGAACAGCCATGGATGTCGCCAATGATATCGAACGGGCCATGGTCGTCGCGCTTATCGGTCCACAGCGGCTGTCGCGACACCTCGGCCGCGTCGATGCTGGCCTCGCTGGTAAGCTTCCAGACTTGGCGGAAGCCCTCGCGTTGGAGGCCGCCAAGACCCTTGCGGACCTCGGTTGTCATGCGCCGGGCGACCCCGGCGCCGAACTGCCGGTCGGCTCGCACCGCATTGCGTGCGACGCACACCTCGACGCCTGGATCGAGGACCACGGCGACGGGCAAAGCGTGCCACTTGCGCGCCAGCTCAATCCAGGGCTTGCGGTCGGCGGCTCGCACATTGGTGGCATCGATGACGGCCAGCCTGCGGTGTTTGAGCCGCTTGCCGGCTATTTCGCGAACCAGATCGAAGGCATCCGCAGAGACGTCCTGGTCGGTTTCGTCGTCGGAGATCAGCGCCCGGCACTGGTCCGAGGAGATAATCTCAGTCGTCAGGAAATGCTTGGTGGCGAAAGTCGACTTGCCCGATCCGGTCGAGCCGATCAGCACGACGAGGGCGAAGTCAGGAATGGTGAGGTTGGTCTTATCAGGTTCTCTCATCGGGTGAACACTGCCATCTGGGTGGGGGCGCCGAGGGTCGGGTCCTCGGCTCCGATACCGCTGAAGGTGGCTGCATAGCCATAGATCTCGCCGATTTTGGCCGCCCAGGCTTGGAACTGAGCCCGGCTCCATTCGAAACGGTGATCGGGATGGCGAAATGCGCCAGGGACCAGTCTTGGAAACAGAGCGTTGTAGTCCGCATTCGGAGTGGTCACAATGACGGATTTGGGCGCCGTCTCACCGAAAACGATGCGTTCGACCAGGGGCAGCCTGTCCTCGTCGAGATGCTCGATGACCTCGACCAGAACGGCGACGTCGGCTGCGGCCCAACGGCTGTCGCGGTAGGTCAGCGATCCATGCAGCAGCGTGACCCGGCCCTCGGGCGGCCCGCCTAATTCGTTCAGCTTGAGACGCTTTGCGGCCCATTCCAGTTCGCGCGCCGCCGGATCCAGACCGAACAGCTTGTGAATCCATCGCTCGCGCACCAGCCTGTCGAGCAGCTTGCCTTCACCGCATCCCAGGTCCGCAACAGTGGTTCCTCCCGTCGCCCGAATGGCGTGGACAACTGCGTCCATGCGCAGATCGTTGAGCCGGATAGGCGTCTCCAGCGCTTCCTCGGGCGTAACGCGCGGCTCGGCAGGTTGTGCCTCGCCAGCCGTCTCGGGAGCCAGCCGCTCCAGGGCGATGCGGGCCAAAGCCCGGCGATTGCCCAGATAGCGGCGCACGATCAGGTCTTTGGCCGGATGGTTTTCCAGCCAGCCTTCGCCTTTGGACAGCAGCTTGTCGATCTCTGCTTCGCCGACCCAGTAATGCTTGGCATCGTCCATCACTGGGATCAGCACATAGAGGTGGTTCAACAAGGCGCTGAGCCGGCCCGTGCCGGTCAGCTTCAGATGGCCGTATCGGGGCTCGCCCGCAGCACCCCCGATTCCTTCGATTGGCGTCAGATCGACTGTCCAGCCCAAGGGTTCGAACAAACTTCGAACCAGAACCTCACCGCCGCGCGTTGGCAGTGGCGTAACCACGGCTTCCAGCGGCAGTTCGCTGTCGGCCAGTTCCTGGCGCTCCTTCGATGTACCGGTCATCGCCGTCCGCAGCATTTTGTTCAGCGCTACCGACAGGAAGGATGATGCTGCGTAAGGCCGGTCGTTCACATATTGGTCGAGCAGGCCTTCTGCCTGGCCCTTGCCCCGCACCAGTCCCACAGGATCGACATCGAGCAGGAGTGCAGCCTCGCAACGCTCTTCGGTTGCCTCGGGATAGAACAGCCACGCCTTGCCGAAAGACAGGTCGGTCTCGTGCAGGCGATCCGGATGCTTGTGCAGCAAGAAACCGAGATCGGTGGCCGGACGGTGCGTTGTGGCAACGGAAAGGAACATCCGCGACCGATAGCGCAGACAAGCGGAATAACCAATGGCGGTTGTGTGGCCCACCACAATAGGTTGTCGCCAACGACAACAAGGGCAGGCGCCGGGCGCCTGCCCTTGTACAATTCAGACGATGCTGACGCTTTACGCCGCGGTGGCGACGCGCTCGGCATTGCCGGTCGCGGCTACAATGGCGTCGACCTTGGTCGAGGCCTTGGCCAGCGCTGCTGCCACCGCATCGGCGCCCATGCCGACTCCTTCGATGCGGATGACCTCGAGATCGGTCATGCCGAGGAAGCCAAGCACGCTGCGCAGGTAGGGAATGGCGTGATCGAACTGCACGGCCGCACCTTCGGAATAGATGCCGCCCGAAGCCAGCACGATGTAGACCTTCTTGCCGGTGACGAGGCCCTTGGGGCCGTTCTCGCCATAGGCAAAGCTCTTGCCGGAACGGGCAATGTGATCGACCCAGGACTTCAGCGTCGAGGAGATGTTGAAGTTGATGAAGCCGGTGGCGAGAATCACCGAATCGGCGGCGAACAGTTCATCCAGCACGACATCGGAGACGCCAACGACTTCAGCCTGGCGCGAGGTGCGCGCTTCGGCCGGCGTGTAGATGCCGGTCGCATAATCGGCATCGATGTGCGGCAACGGATTGGCGACGAGGTCGCGCACGACAAGCGTGTTCGACGGATCGGCGGCAACAAGCTTTTCAGCGAATTCAGTAGCAATTCGGGTCGAGTGGGAGGCAGCGCCGCGCGGGCTCGATGTGACAAGAAGGATGGACATTAATGGGGTCTCCAGGGTTGGATTAAAATCTCCCGGCAGATATGTGTGCGCAGACCCATTTGAAAAACTGGTATATTTTGTATATTATCCATCTAAAATGTGGATTGAACGATGCAACCGAACCCGACGCTTGACCAACTGCAGATCCTGGTTGCGGTGGCCGAGACCGGCAGCTTCTCGGCCGCCGGGCGCAAATTGAATCGCGCGCAATCGGTGATCAGCTACGCCATCGCCAACCTCGAAGCGCAGCTTGGGCTGAAGCTGTTCGAGCGCGAGGGCACGCGTGAACCGCAACTGACCGATGTCGGCAAGGCGACGCTGGAAGATGCGCGGCGAATGGTCGGCGTGCTGCAACGCATCCGCTCGCGTGTCGACGGATACCGGCAGGGATTGGAGGCGGAAGTTACGCTGTCGGTCGACGTGACGCTACCGTCGCCGGTGCTGGTTCGGGTGCTAAAGGCATTCGAGGCGCAGTTCCCGGCCGTGACGCTGCGTCTGCATATCGGCTCGCTTGGCCTTATCCTCGATCATGTTGTCGGCGGACAGGCCGATCTCGGCATCGGGGGGCTTCTGGGTGAGACGGACGTGAATCTGCTTCGCATCGGCTTCTTCTCCCTGGTGCCAGCCGCAGCGCCTGATCACCCTCTGGCGCTGCTGCCGAGACCAGTGGCGCTAGAGGATGTCCGCGAACACATCCAACTGGTCGTCTCGGACCAGTCCGAGCGTACGCGCGGGCGTGACTATGGCGTCTTCGCCTACCGCACCTGGCGGCTGACGGATGTGCGCACCAAGCACGTGCTGATGCGCGAGGGGCTGGGCTGGGGCGGGCTGCCGCGATGGCTGATCGCCGATGATCTGGCGACCGGCCGGCTCGTCGAACTCGATCTCGATCCTTACAGCGAAGTCCGCTCGCCGCTCTATGCCATGCACCGCGCCGATCGCAGCCCGAAACCGGCGGCCGCCTGGCTGATCGACCAGTTCAAGCGCCAGCTAGGCTGTTTCAACGAGTTCGAACCGGGTGAGATACCTGAGGAGGAGCCGGAGACAGGCCGTCGATCAGCGCCATGAGAACGGCGCGATAGTCCTCGATCGATGCTCCAGTTTCGATTGCGAGCGCTGCGCGGTCGAAGGCGGCTGCGAGCAACGCGGTCAGTGCTTCCACAGGCAGTCTCGTCATGGAGTGCGAGCGCATCGCAGCAACAAGGCCTTCGCGCAGCGAACGGTTGCCATGGCGATTGTCGATCGCATCCATGGCGGCGCGGCCGAGCACGGCCGGGCCGTCAAGCAGCAAGAGCCGCGTGCGGCCGGGGGCACGCATGGCAGCCAGATAGGCATCCGAGCCGGCAATCAGCGCATCGCGGGCAAATAGCGAAGGCGGCGACGCGCGTTCGATCTCTTCCGAGACGGCTTGCGCCTCCTGTTCGACCACAGCGGCAAACAACGCCTGCTTGTCGGCAAAGTGATGATAGAGCGCGCCGCGCGTGACGCCGGCAGCGGCGACGATCTCGGGTGTACCGGTGTCGGCATAGGACTTTTCGGTGAACAGTTTGCGAGCCGCGGCGACGAGCTCGGCGCGTGTCGCCGCGGTGCGATCACGGTTGGAGCGACGAGCGGATCCTTGTTGCATACATGCAGCCTGTATGTTATTGCCATTTACATGCAGACTGTATGTTATTCGCCGGGAGAAGGAAAGATGAGGACGACGAGCTATTATCCGGTGCTGATGACGAGCGACGTTGCCGGCACGGCAGCCTTTTATGTTGCGCATTTCGGCTTCAAGCCGCTGTTTGAGGCCGACTGGTACGTGCATCTGCGCTCAGCCGAAGACCGTCGCGTCAACCTCGGCATCGTCCAGGGCGATCATGAGACGATCCCGGAGGAAGGGCGGGGCCGCACATCTGGTCTGCTGATCAATTTCGAGGTCAGGGATCCGGATGCCATCTATAAGCGGATCACCGCCGCTGGCCTGCCGATCCTGCGGACGCTGCGCGACGAACCCTTCGGCCAGCGCCATTTCATCACCAGGGATCCCAACGGCGTGCTGATCGACGTGATCAGGCAAATCCCGCCGAGCCCAGAATTTATGGCGCAATATGCGCAGGGTGCTGCGGCGCGCTAGCTTGCCCTCGCCAACGGCATCACGGTGACCTGAGTAATGCCGGAGCGGCGCACCACCGTGCATAGTGTCTCGCGGCCGATTCGCTCGGCGTCGAGCATGCGCACCAGATCGTCGACGCCGGTGACCGGACGGCCGTCGATGGCGGCAATAATGTCGCCTTCCCTGAGGCCGGCTTTGGCCGCCGGGCTGTTCTTTTCGACGGTGCGCAGGCGCACCGCCGTGCTGCTCGATACTTGCGACAAAAGGGCTGCGCGGCGCGGCAGGTTGGTGGTATCGGCGGAAACGCCGATGAAGGCACGGCGCACACGGCCGAAGCGGATGATTTCCGAGATGACGAAATTGGCGGTGTTGGAAGCAACCGCGAAGGCGATGCCTTGCGCACCGTGGATCATCGCGGTGTTAACGCCGATCACCTCGCCAGCCGAGGACACCAGCGGTCCGCCAGAATTGCCGGGGTTGAGCGCGGCGTCGGTCTGGATGACGTCGTCGATCAGCCGGCCGGTGGAGGCACGCATCGAGCGGCCGAGTGCCGAGACGACGCCAGTGGTGACGGTCCATTCGAAGCCGAGCGGATTGCCGATGGCAATTGCAATCTGGCCGCGCCTCAAACGCTTGGAATCGCCAAGCGGCGCGACGTCGGCAAAGTTGCCGTCGGCGCGCACCAGCGCAATGTCGGTGTCGGGATCGCGGCCGAGCACGCGGCCTTCCCTGGAGGCGCCGTCCGGCATTGACACGCGTACGCTGCGCGCATCGCCGACGACGTGGAAGTTGGTGACGACCAGCCCGTCCTGCGCGATGACGAAGCCGGAGCCATGGCCACCCGGGCCACCGATGCGCTCGATGCGGCAGACGGCGGGCCCGATGCGGTCGACGGCATCGGCGACCGTCGCCGAATAGGCATCGAGAAGGGCATCGTCATATTGCAATTGCTGGGCGGGCAGGGCCATCCGAGGGCTCCGTTTGGAACAAGATGAACAATGCCTATATGTGCGGAGCGGCCGGACCGGCCGCGACCTGACCAGATGGCCAGTCACATGCCCAACTAGCCGTCAGGCGAGTATCCGCCAACGCCCTGCCGGGCGATATCTGGGTCACGAAGAACCCAGGAGATAAATCATGAGCGATTTCAATCTGAGCACGTTTTCCGACGCCATTGCCGACATCGCGGCAGCCGCGGCACCAGCGACGGCCAGCTTCGCGACGCACCACCGGACGTCAACTGCTTTCCACTGGCGGGACGGCTATTTCGTCACTGCCGAGGAGGCGGTCGAGGCCGGCGAGGAGATCGAGCTGACGTTTTCTTCGGGCGAAGCCGTCAAGGCGGAACTGGTCGGCCGCGACCCGTCCACCGGCACGGCCGTTTTGAAACCGGCCGGCGCGCCGGCCGCCCCGTCACTGGTAAAGGCGGATGCGGTGCGGCCGGGCAACCTGGTGGTCGTGGCGGGCAATAGCGACGGCACCTCGCTCGCTACCTTGGGCACGGTCGGCGAGGTCGGCCCGGCCTGGCGTTCAATGCGCGGCGGCACGATCGACCGGCGCATCAACCTTGCCGTCAATGCCGGCGGCCGTTTCGAAGGTGGCCCTGTGCTCGATGCCAAGGGCGGACTGATCGGCATGCTGCTGTTCGGGCCACGCCGGCGGGCGCTGGTCATGCCTTACGAAACGATCGAGCGGGCAGTCACGACGCTGCGCGAGAAGGGTCATGTGGCGCGCGGCTATCTTGGCGCCGGCCTGCATCCGGTCCGCAATGGTGATACACAGGGTGCCATGGTGATGAGCCTCGACGATAACGGGCCGGCGAAATCAGCCGGTCTCAGTCTCGGCGACATCATCGTGTCGTGGAACGCAGAGACGGTGCATGGCCCGCGCGAGCTGATCCGCAAGCTCGGGCCGGACAGCGCCGGTGCCTTGGTGACACTCGGCGTGGTGCGCGGCGGCGAGAATCGTGAGGTTTCCCTGACCATCGGTGAAAAGCCACTGAGCTGAGGGATAGATGGTAAGCGGTGAGGTCGCTGGCAGACGGCTGACGGTGCTGATCGCGCTCGGTGACGCCGAGCGCACGCGAAGTCTGTCCGCCATTCTCGCCGCGACCGATGATCTGCGGCCGGTTCTGGCCGGCGAAGTCGACGGGCGTGAGGCGGCGGATGTCGCCATCGTCGATGATCATGGGCTACAAGGCGGGCTCGTCGACGCGACTATGCCTCGCGTGCTGCTATCGTCGCGAGCGGCCCGTGAACGGCCGGCCGATACAGTATTTGCCGTGCTGCCGGTGCAAGCGGACGAGTTGCTGATCGCCGCCGCCGCGCGGCTCGCGGCTGCGGGCTACCGGATTTCGCGTGACAGTCATGCTCTATCCGATCTGCATCACGATTTGCCCTTCCATGGCAGCGACCGGTTCGAAGAGGAACTGACCGACGAGCAGATCGTCCGGCCGACGCTTTCGCCGCGGGAAGGCGAGGTGCTGGCGCTACTGGCCGAGGGCGCCCCCAACAAGGTCATCGCGCGGCGGCTGAACATCTCCGTGCATACGGCGAAGTTCCATGTCGCAGCGATCCTGACGAAGCTCGGTGCCGCCAACCGCACCGATGCGATTGCCATCGCCATGCGGCAGGGCCTGGTGCTGGTCTAGTTCAGATTGTCTCAAGGCCGACGCAGCGTAACCCGCATGCGGTATGTTGGGCCTTGCGCGGCGGTTCTCAGCCGCGCAAGGATCGTGTCTTTCATGTTGCAGGAAGGCGCAAGGATGTCGCTCAAGGGAAAGACGCTTTTCATCTCCGGCGGGTCGCGCGGCATCGGGCTGGCGATTGCGCTGCGCGCCGCGCGCGATGGCGCCAATGTGACGATCGCGGCCAAGACCGCCGAGCCGCATCCGAAGCTGCCCGGGACGATCTACACGGCGGCGCACGAGATCGAGCAGGCCGGCGGCAAGGCGCTGCCGGTGCTGTGCGACATTCGGGATGAAGAACAGGTCGCCGAGGCGGTCGCCAAGACCGTGGAGAGGTTCGGCGGCGTCGATATCTGCGTCAACAACGCCAGTGCCATCCAGCTCACCGGCACGTTGGAGACCGATATGAAGCGCTACGATCTGATGCACCAGATCAACACGCGCGGCACTTTTCTCGTCTCCAAAATGTGCATTCCGCACTTGAGGTTGGCGGAAAATCCTCACATCTTGAATCTGGCGCCGCCGCTCGACATGAAGGCCAAGTGGTTCAAGAACCATGTCGCCTACACGATGGCAAAGTTCGGCATGTCGATGTGCACGCTGGGCATGAGCGCCGAGTTCGCCAGGGACGGCATCGCGGTCAATTCGCTATGGCCGATCTCGACCATCGACACGGCGGCGGTGCGTAACCTCCTGGGCGGGGCGACGGTGGCGGCGATGAGCCGTTCGCCCGACATCATGGCCGATGCGGCATACGCCATCCTGGTCAGGCCGTCGCGTGAGGCGACCGGCAATTTCTACATTGACGAAGAAGTGCTGCGCGCTGAGGGCGTCAGCGATTTCTCGGCCTATGCGCCGGGTGCGACAGGCCCGCTCGCCGGCGACTTTTTTGTGCCGGACGAGGTGTTCGGCCGGACGGATACCAAAATCAAAGGTATCTACTGACGGAAAGTATCTAGCTGACAGGCATATCTCTTAAAGACCGGCACAGACGTGTGCTCAGTCTTCGGCTTTCTTGGCTTTGCCAAGACCCATCAGCCGGTCGATATAGGCAAGCATCAGTGCCGACAGAACGAAGGCCAGATGAATGATGGTCAGCCACATCAGCTGGTCGGTCGTGTAGGAGACCGAGTTCAGGAACACCTGCAAGAGGTGGATCGAGGAGATCGCTACGATTGTCGAGGCGACCTTGACCTTCAGCGAGCCGACATCGATCGTGCCCAGCCAATGCACCTTGCCGTCATTTTCATCGAAGCGGCTGACGAAGTTTTCGTAACCCGAGATGATCACCATCACCACCAGTGAGGCGACCAGCGCGGCATCGATGAGGCCGAGTATTTTCAGGATGGTGTCGGTGTCATCGAGCGTGAAGGCAACGGAGACGAACTCGAACAGCTTGTTGCCGAAGGACACGGCATAGATGGCAAGTGCCGCACCCAGTCCGAGATAGAAGGCGACCAGCAGCCAGCGCGAGGCGAGAATGATCGATTCGATGGCGAGTTCGAGGCGCTTCATGCGGCGATTCGGGCTCCGTTGTCGGAGTGCCGTATTTCGGGCAGGCTGCGGCGGTTTGCAAGGTTTCAAAAAAACGAAACCCCGCCGGGGAGGGGAACCGGCGGGGCTCGTGTGTCCCGCTGGAGTCGGGACAGGGCAGGGAACGCCCTTTCCAGAATCTGGGATGGGTAACCGCGCGTTTCAAGATTGATGACCGCGCGATTCAATGGTTGATCAAATCGCGCGGTTCACATTGCGGTTTATTGGGCGCTGGCCACAGGCGCTACCAGGGGGGTAATCCGGCGGATGGCGACGCGGCGGTTCTCGCGGTTGGGTCCCGACGTGTTGACCTTGAGATACTCCTCGCCATAGCCCTGCGTCGTCAGGTTCTCCGGCGGGATGCCAAAGGCGTTGGTCAAGGCTTCGGCGACCGCCTCGGCGCGGCGGTCGGACAGAGCAAGGTTCGCTTCCGGTGTGCCGACAGCGTCGGTATGGCCCTCGATCAGGAAGCTCTCGGCCGGGTTTTTCTTCAGCAGCTTGTCCATGGCGTTGGCAACACCCTCCAGCTTCTGGACCTCGGTGTCGGAAATCGAGGCCGAACCGAATTCGAAGTTGAGCGTGTCGAGGTCGATGCGGCGGGCGATGTCGCGCACGCGGGCCGAGCGCTTGACCTCGTCGATCGAATAGAGGCGCTGGACCCTCTCGACCGGCGGCCGTTCGAGGAAGGTGTAGTAGTCGTCCGGATCCTCGACCTCTTCGGAATCCAGAATGTATTCCTCTTGCGGGATGGTAAGGCGCATCGGCGGCAGGTCGTCGCCCGGGTCGCGCCAGTCTGCATCATCGTCATAGTTCCGCTCGTCGACATAGCTCAGCACATATTCGCGGCCGTCGGGCGCGATGCGTGAACGCTGGATGACGTCGCCGTAGCGATTGCGGATGGTGACGATCCGGACACCATTGTCACGCTCGACTATTTCCCGGGTGCGATCGCCCGACAGGTCCTCATAATAGACATTCCTGGCGCCGCGGTGCATGCGCGGTGCATCGCTGCTTTCGACGAACGTCTGGTTGTTGAACTGGAGGATAACGCGGTCGCCGAATTCCCTGACGACGTTGGCACCCTGGGGGCGCGGACGACGACGAACATCCTCGATGTCCGGCGCACGCTCGACGCGCTTGCCTTTTTCCTCGGTCACCGGAACGATTTTTTCAGGCTTGATCTCCCGCTGGGCTGCCCGGTCGTCGGTGGGTGGCGGCCCCTGATCGACCGGAGCCGGCTTCGGGGCTTCCACCTGGTTCTCGCCCTGCTGGGCGGGCTGGTTGCCCTGCCGCTTACCGGCATTTTGGCCGCGCTCCTTGCCACCCTTGCGCTTGCGCAAGACATCCTTCTGGCTGTCCAGAACAGGTGCCTCGTTCGGATTGGCCTGGGCTTCACCCTGGACCGGATTTTCCCCCTGGACCGGCGCGGCCTGGCCAGTCGAAGGCTGTTCGCCGGTCGAGGGCTGTTGCTCTCCTGTCACCGGCTGTTCGCCGACAGGCCTCTTGCCACGTTTCTTGATCTTGTCCTGGGGCTGTTCGCCCGGGACGGGAGCGGCCTGCTGCTCGGTCGGAGCCGGTTGGGCCTGTGGGGTCGCTTCCTTATTGGTCGGCGCCGGCTGGCCTTCCGCCTCCGTGGCGGGTCCGGTCAATTCAGCAGGCTTCTTGCGCTTGCCCGGCTTTTGTCCGGGCTCGACAGTCGGAGCCTGTTCTGCCGGGGCAGCCTCGATCTGCTGGTTCTGTTTTTGCTTCTTCTTGCGCGGATTGACGTTGGGCTGGTTGTCGTTTGCCGGCGCTGCCTGCTCGGCCGGTTGTTCCGATGGGGCCGCTTCGATCTGCTGCTGATTGCGCCGCTTCTTGCGGGGCTGCTCGGTCTCGGCCGGAGCGATCTGCTCGGCCGGAGCGGATTCTGTTTGCTGCTGCTGATTGCGCCGCTTCTTGCGGGGTTGCTCGGTCTCGGCCGGAGCGATCTGCTCGGCCGGAGCGGATTCTGTTTGCTGCTGCTGATTGCGCCGCTTCTTGCGGGGTTGCTCGGACTCGGCTGGAGCGATCTGCTCGGCCGGAGCGGATTCTGTTTGCTGCTGCTGATTGCGCCGCTTCTTGCGGGGTTGCTCGGACTCGGCTGGAGCGATCTGCTCGGCCGGAGCGGATTCTGTTTGCTGCTGCTGATTGCGCCGCTTCTTGCGGGGTTGCTCGGACTCGGCCGGAGCCGCCTGCTCGGCCGGAGCGGATTCCGTTTGCTGCTGCTGGTCGCGCTTCTTCTTTCTGGGCTGCTCTGCCTGCTGGCTCTGCGCGCAGGCCTCCGCCGACTCGCCCTCGGCGCAACTCGATTGCACTGGGATGAGCGGCGCTGCGGTGCGTTGCACGGGGCCGAGTGCGGCATTGCCTTGCAGCGGGAACGCGCCTAGCGGCGCGGACGCCATCAACAGGCCAAGCGCCGTGCCTGCCAGAATCCGTGGTTGGCGTTTCATCATAAACACTCCTTGTGGCGTCCCATCCCTGCCCAAACTTTCAGCAACCATGTTTGGTTCCTGTTTGTAGGTTCTAGCTGTGGCACAGGGCGATTGACCGGCGTTTTGAAGGCGACTTCATGTCATTCGTATGGTCCTGGCGTATGTTCCGGCGTATGGTCCCGGCGTATCGTTCGGACGAGGGTGCACGGTTGCCGTGCTTGACCTTGAAGCGTCCGGGGGCCACATGCCGACGATGGAAAAGCCGTTCTGGAAGACCAAGACGCTCGAGGCGATGACCCCGGCCGAGTGGGAATCACTCTGCGACGGTTGTGGCAAGTGCTGCCTGTCGAAACTCGAAGACGAGGACACCGGAGAGATCTACTGGACCAGCGTCGGCTGCCGGCTGTTCGACGCTGGAAGCTGCCGCTGCTCCGACTATGCCAACCGGCTGGCGCGTGTTCCGGATTGCGTCGGGCTGACGCCGCAGAACGTGCGCACCATCAGCTGGCTGCCCAAGACCTGCGCTTACCGGCTGGTGGCCGAGGGCCGCGATCTCTATTGGTGGCACAGGCTGGTGTCGGGAAGCGACGAGACCGTGCACGAGGCCGGCATCTCGATGCGCGGCCGGGTCAGCGCCAGCGAGACCGACCTTGCCGAGCCGGACGACTATTTCGACCATATGCTCGCGGACGAGCCTTAGGATTTCCTGCGGTAACGAAGACCGGGAACCATGGCAAAAGGGTACGTTCCCCATCTGCCCTGCATAGAACGGTTCCAGAAACGGACAGACTAACGGCTGGCCCATTCTTGCCGCATGAACGGGGGATGAATGGCCGGTTCGCAAAAAATTCAGACAGGCGGGTGCATTCTCCTCGCATAGGTTTGACGAAAACGGGTGGAAACCCTCAAACAAGGAGAGAAGACAATGTTCAATACCATCAAGACGGTTGCTCTTTCGGCACTTGTCGGCCTTGGCACGCTTGCTGCCATCCCCGCTCATGCTGACAGCATCTATCTCGGCTTCGGCAACAACCAGGATCCGCGCGTCGGCGTCTATACCGGCGACGAAGATGATGGTTACTATCGCGAACACCGCCGTCATGGCGGCTGGCGCCGGTCCTGTTCGCCGGAGCGTGCCATTGACAAGGCCGAACGCATGGGCCTGCACCGCGCCCGCATCATCGACATCAACCGCCGCACGGTCAAGGTCGCCGGCCGCCAGTATGGCGACCGCGTCGTAATCGTATTCGCCAACGAGCGCGGCTGTCCGATCATCTATCGCTAAGGTCTTCGGGCTTGCGGCCGGCTGACTTGCAGCCGGTAGAGTAGCGGAGCCCTTTCCGCCAGGACGGAAAGCGCGGCTCAAAAAACCCCGGAGGATCGATCCTCCGGGGTTTTTTCATGCTGCAAGCGATGATCATTTCAATTCGAAAGTCACCGTCACCTGTGCGGTATAGGAATTCTCGCCGGCTTGCACCGGGACCGACGCGCCGGCGGCATCGAATGCCTTGGCGTTGATCGGCATCGGCGGTGGTGCGAAATTCTGGTCGGTGATTTCCAGGACCCGGCCGATGCCGACGCCGGCCGCTTCGGCCAGCGTCTTGGCCTTGGCCATGGCATTGGCGACGGCCTTCTTGCGCGCCTCGGTGACGGCTGCCGCCGGATCGTCGTTGGAGAAGGAGATGCCGCCGCCCTGGTTGACGCCGAGCGACACCGCCTTGTCGAGAATGTCGCCGGTCTTGTCGATGTCGCGGACGCGCACCGAAAGCGTGTTGGTCACCTGATAGGCGACAAGCTCGGCCTCCTGGCTGCCGTCGGGCTTGTTGGTGTAGTTATAACGCGGATTGATCTGGATGCCCGCTGTCTGCAGGTCGCGCTCCTTGATGCCGGACGATTTCATGGCAGCGATCACCGCGGCCATGGCGTCGTTATTGGCATCGAGCGCTGCACGTGCCGTCTTGGCTTCGCGCATGACGCTGAGCGTCAGCAGAGCCAGATCGGGTGCTATCGCCGCCTCGCCTTCACCGGTGACGACGATACGCGGCGGCGGTGGCGAATCGGCGGCGGCCGCGATCGCCGGAAATGCGATTGCGGCGGCAATCGCCAGGGGCAAAATACGTCTGGTCATGAAATCTCCTCGATCTGGGATCCCAAGACAGCCGAGTGTTGGCCGGCGTCCAATGGGCGACGTGCAATAGGTTATCAATATGGGCTGATTTGGGCGATCCCTGCCAGCCCCCTTGGAACGCCTGCTCGGAAAGCCCTCGGAAAGCCTTGTGCGGTTCAGGGAAAAACACTAATCCAGCGCCGTGGGGCCTGTAGCTCAATGGTTAGAGCCGGCGGCTCATAACCGCTTGGTTGGGGGTTCGAGTCCCTCCGGGCCCACCATTGGCTTTTGTGGCCGTTGATTTAATTGGATTTTTTGGCCATTTTTGTCCCACCTCTTTCAACCCCCTCAGAAAGTGGGACAATTTTGTTCTCTTTTCGATCGATAACCAGCAGGTATTTCGCCGCTCTCGCTACCTTCCGGCGACGCGCTTTCTTGATGTAGTGGTCGGGCTGCTGGTACGTAGTCCACCCATATATCGCCTTCAGCTGCTCGTGCGTCGCGCCGTTCTCAGCGGCGATCGTCGCGCCGGCCTTCCGAATTCCATGAGCACTGCAGTGCGGCAGCTCAGCTTGGTCACACCACTGGCGCATCTTGTTGCCCAGACCGTTCTCCGAGAACGGGCGACCATATTCATTGACCAGGAATGTCATCTGGTCTGACGGCGTGTGCTCAAGTTCCGCCTCTAGTTCGGGCAGAAGCGGGAGCTCCACCAACACCGCATCCTTGTTACGACTGGTCTTCCCAGGCTTAATTCTGATCCACTTCTCCCACTGCTCGGTCTCCTCGTTGTAGACGAGCGTGATGTGCTGTCGACCGAAGATCGCGACGTCCGACAACCGCAGGCCAGTAAACATGAAGATCGAGAGCGCACGTCTGGCTGCGGTACCCAGCGGATGCCGCTTCTCATATTGAACGATCTCCGACAAGTCCCATGTGTGCCAGCCGTCGCCGCTCTTCAGCCGTCTGATGCCGCGGGCGGGATTGAAGTCGACGCCCGGAATCTCTGTGTCCTTTGCCCACTCAAACATCGCGCTGATGGCTTTTACGATATTGTTTGCGGCGCCAAGGGCGTCGAGCCTGGTGTCCCTGATCTCCTTAACATGAGACCTTTTCATACCGGCGAATGGCAGAGATCCCTTGGTGGGATACTGAGGATCCGGCTCACCTTCGAGGGGATGAGGTAATTCGCATACGCGCTCCAGAATTGCTCGTCGGCGCGCCATAGTGTCTTGGGTGATTTCCGTGCCGCCCCGACGGTAATACTCCTGGCAAAGCCACAGTAACGTGCCTTTCTTCGCTGGCTCGGAAGGCTTGGGGAGGCGCCGGCAAATCTCGGGAAGAGTGCCGGGCCGAACATAAGAGACCTCGGCGCGTGCGCAGCGCAGTTCCTCGAGGAACTCGTCGCTGCCGGTCGGTTCACGGAGCCGGACCTTCTTCCGACCCGGTGCGCGAAAATAGTACCGATCATTGCCGTGGCGATCAGTGTCCTTCACTACGCCCTTAAGATCGATTTTCACGGGCTCATCCGTCATGTTCGTGGTTTTCGATCCCAAGGATTGTCTAGTGGCGGCGAATCTTCGTCAAGCTTTGGTGCTCCTCCGATTTGGCGGTGAGGGAGCTTTCGAAAGGCCAATACAAGTTCCTCGACGTCCCAAACAATGCGCCCCTTGCTCGGCATTCGTGGCTGCGGCATCCGGCCGTCCTGGACCATTTCATCAAAGGTCGTTGAGCTTACGCCGATGAACGTCGCAGCCTGCTCGCGATTGATTCCTACCGGCGGGAGCGAGGGCGGCAAGACGCTCGGGGTGCGTAGCATCGGTTTAGCGCGTTGAAAGCGCGTTTTTGACGCCTGCCTGTCTTCCTATGTACCTGTCCGAATATTGCAGACGCTCAATCATTTCCTGGCCCTGTGCTTGCAGGCTCACCCTAGGTCTCCAGACCTAGGATCGCTCAAGACACCGGACTCTTTTCCAGCCTTTGTGTACGATGATGGGTATCTTAATGCGCTCGAGGCCAAGAACTGAATGGTCGGCGACTTGGAAGGGCAAAATGACCGCGGAACCACGAATCTGAGTCAGAGGCGGAATCCAACTGAGGAAAGCATGGCTGTGTTTTCAGACGGTTATGACTCTCATGCATGCGTAACAACCAACAAGAATACAAACAAAATATTTCTGTGGATTACTTTCATTCCTCATGGAATGCGCGACTGATTTGGTCCGACAGCGGCTTCACAAAATAAGAAAGCGCCGTACGCTCGCCCGTCTGGATCATCGCTTCGGCCGGCATGCCGGGCACGAGCGTCAGGTCCTTGAGCTTCGTCAGTTCCGCATGCGGAACCGACAGACGCACCAGGTAATACGAAACGCCGTTTTTTTCGTCCGTCGCCAGATCGGCTGCGATCCGGCTGACATATCCGTTCAATACCGGCGTGGTCCTCAGATTGAAGGCTGACATCCGCAGCACGGCCTTGTGACCAAGCTGGATTTGGTCGATGTCCTTCGGGGTGATTCGTGCTTCAAGCGCAAGATCGTCGCCTTCCGGCACGATTAGCATAATCGGATCGGCGGGCGTGATCACTCCTCCGACCGTATGAACTGCGAGTTGTTGAATGGCGCCTGACTGCGGCGCGACAATATCGATCCGTCGCAGTTCCTGTTCAGCCGCCACCTTGCGCTCAACATACTCCCCAACCTGCGCCTGAACCTCTCTGAGCTCCTGGCCGACTTCCGTCTTGAAATCCGGATCGATCTGCAGGATCTGGAGGCGCGTTTCGGCTATGCGGGCTGCCGTCTGTGCCTGATGTGCAATCTTCTCACCGCGTTCGCCGCCGAAAGTGGCAACCTGCGTCTTCAGGCTGTTCAAGCGTTGGTCCGAGACAATGCCTTGGTCGCGCAGCCCACTCAGGGCAGCAATTTCCTTTTGGAGAATCTCGGTGCTTTTCTCAGAAGCGATTTCCTGCGCCTTGAGCCCCTCGATCTCGTGCTCATATTGAGTGATGCGTTCCGCTAGCTGCGCCTGCCTTCCGTCGCGGGATTGTCTGCGGAATTCGAACAGCCGCGTCTCGCCATGTACTGCCGAAGCTACGTCCGGAACATCTCTGCGGGCGAGCAGCCAGTCCGGGAAGGCGATCTCCGCCAGATCGTCACGCTCAGCTTCGAGTCGTGCCAGGTTGGCGGCCAGCTCATCGAGCCGCTTGGTGACTACAGCGAGAGTGGCGCGCGTCTGGGTGGCGTCGAGCCGCATGAGGATGTCGCCGGCTTTTACTTTATCACCTTCGCTCACCAGGATTTCTCCCACCACCCCGCCGGTCGGGTGCTGCACCTTCTTCACATAGGAATCGACGACAAAGTGTCCGGACGCGACAACCGCACCGGAGAGATTCGTGAAGGCCGCCCAGGCTCCGGCTCCTCCAACAAAGATCACGCTCGCCAGAAGGCCCGCCACCAGGTGCCGGCGAATGGAGCTGGAAACGTCATTATTCTGATGAATGCCGGCCACCGGGATTCTCCATGTCAGCGCGCTCTCCCACGTTATCCTGTGTAGACTCGATGGCCTTGACGCCAGCGCCTGGTGCCATCGCTGCCCTCTTCAAGACTTTGGAAAGCGCTTCATCACGCGCACCGAATGCTCGCTGCCGTCCACCTTCCATGACCAACACAAAATCCACGGCGCGGATGGCGCTCGGCCGATGGGCGACGACAACCGCAATGCCCTTGCGCCCGCGCACGGAGGCGATCGCCTTGACGACCGCAGCCTCGCCTTCCGCATCGAGATTGGCATTGGGTTCATCCAGCACAACAAGGAAAGGGTCTCGATAAAGAGCACGGGCAAGACCGATACGCTGGCGCTGCCCGGCGGAAAGTGCCGATCCGGCCTCACCAATCGGAGTTTCGTAGCCGTGCTCAAATCGGAGGATCAGTTCGTGCGTGCCCGCTGCTTTCGCCGCGGTGACAATAGCCTCAGGGTCAGGATTATCTTCAAAACGAGCGATGTTTTCGGCAATGGTGCCGTCGAACAGTTCAACACCTTGCGGCAAATAGCCGATATGACGGCCTAGCGCTTCCCGGTCCCATTGATCGAGGCTTGCGCTGTCGATGCGAACCTTTCCGGCGACCGGCGTCCATGCGCCGACGATGGCGCGCGAGAGTGTCGACTTGCCCGAACCCGATGCACCGATGATCCCGAGTGCGCTTCCCGCCTGAACGGCAAACGCAAGGCCGGTCACGGTCGGCTTCCTTTCGCCGGGCGGAACGATTGTCACGCCTTCGAGGCGGAGTTCGCGTTCAGGTGCAGGCATTGGCATAACAGGAGCGGTTTCAGGAACCTTTCCCAGGAGGTCCTCCAGCCGCGCCCAACCCTGGCGCGCCATGAGGAAGGGTTTCCAGCTTGAAATGGCCAGATCGACCGGAGCCAGCGCACGCCCCATCATGATCGAACTGGCAATCATGACCCCGGCCGTAGCCTCCTGCCTGATGACAAGGTACGCGCCGACGGCAAGAATGGCCGATTGCAGCAGCACGCGCAACGACTTTGCAATGCCACCCAGCCCACCTGCCACGTCCCCAGCTTTCCGGTTGGCGGCCAGATACTCGGCATTGGCCTTGTGCCATCGGGCAGCGATCCGCTTTCCGAGACCGAGAGCTTGCACGACCTCGGCATTGCAACGCGCTGCTTGCAGTAGGCCATTGCGCACCATGTCGTGGGCAATGGTCTCGCGTATCGGCCGTTGCGAGAGAGTGTTGGTAAGAAGTGTCAGAGATGTGAGACCGATCGCCCCGATAAGTGCCGTCATGCCGATCCAGAAATGAAGGAGGAAGCAAATGGCAAGATAAAGCAGCATCCATGGCAGATCGAAGAACGCTGTCGGACCGTTTCCACCTAAGAATCCGCGAATATTGTCGAGGTCGCGAAGCGGCTGCAAGCCGTCGCCCGGCATGCGCGTTAAAAGCGGAAGGCGAACGATCGCATCGTGAACGCGTCCGGAAAACTGTTCATCGAAACGCTCGCCAATCCGCAGCAGCACGCGGGCGCGCAAAACGTCGAGCAGGCATTGGAACGCATAAAGCCCTGCAGCAAGCACGACGAGCCCCACTAGCGTCGATACGCTGCCACTTGCCAGAACGCGGTCGTAGACCTGAAGCATGAACAGCGGCGAGATCAGCGCAAGCACGTTGACCACGCCGCTGATCAACAGAATTCCCCAAATAGCGGAAGTCAGAGGGAAAGGTCTCAAAGCTGAATCCTTCAAGGAATGGTTACTCACGTAGGTCTCCGTGAGGATCTGGCGACCCAGCTCCCTATATTGCTCCCCGAGCGGCAACCGACTCGCTGATTCAGGATCAGTGCTCCCGCCGAATATGTTTGGTTTGGCATCTAATGGAGCGGGTCAACAACAACACCGTCCGGCTGAAGGTTTGGAAGGGCAACGTCATCGTGGCCGGCCGCAAGGGCCCGAACAGGCTTCCGCCTCCACGCGTTCAGGGAGATTTCGGTGTACGACCAGCGCGACGTGCAGGGCTTCGTCAAGCTGTACACGCTGCGACTGCTCCCGGGCGCCCCGGCCCATCGCAAGTAGCGGAGACGGAAAGCGCCCGCCCAGGGGGGCGGGGCGCTGTTCCGCATGGGTTTTCTGGATCAAACGAAGGTGAAGTCCGACGCGGTCAGGCCTAGGTCGGCCACGGTGACCACACCGCCCAGGTGGACGAATTCATGCGCGTTGTTGTCGGCGGTGACATAGGCCAGAGTTGCGACTCTGTCGGTGTAGCTGCTTTGGTAGACAATGATGTCGCCGGCGTGCTCGCCGGAGATCGCACTCGCGGCTTCAGAAGCAGAGTTGAAAGATTCGCCAGTGATTACCACGACGTGTTCGCCGTTCGCACCTGAGGCCGCACCACTGTAGAAGCTGCTCACCGGGTAGCCGGACTGTATGCTGGCGTTGTTGACGAAGTTCGCGCCAAAACCGTCATTGTAGAGGCCCACCGCATCGAAGGCGAACTTGTCCTCCGCCGGGTTGAAATCGGTGATAGTGGTAATGTCCGACTTCGACCCGACAACCCCAGGCACCGGATTGTGGAACTGGAACACGAACGTGTCACTGTCGGTGCCCCCGGTCAACGTGTCCTGGCCGTCACCCACGTAGAGGACATCCTGGCCGGGACCGCCGCTGAGCCTGTCATTGTCCTCACCGGAGACGCGCGGGTTGAAGCGGCCGTTGTCGCCGGAGAGATCGTCCCAGCCATCTCCGCCGAAGATGCGGTCGTTACCCTTGCCGCCGATGAGTCGGTCACTGTCCGGGCCACCCGAGATCTCGTCGTTGCCGCCACGACCGTCAATCCAGTCACCGCCCTGGAAACCCTCCATCCAATCGTCAAGCTCGGTGCCGATGAGTGTTTCGGCACCCGGGCCACCCTCGATAATCTTTGCCATCGAAAATACTCCTAATGATGCACCCTGCCTGACGCGTTCATATTGCTCATCGGATAATTAGAGAAATCGATTGCTTGGATAGACACACATTTACGAAATGGATGCATTCACGTTCACTTCGCCCTTCTGCTGAGCAGTTGCGGGCTCGCTGGCGGCGGGGACGCTGGTCGCCCAAGCAATCGATGAAGATTCGACACTCAAACCGGGACTAGGACGAACTTCGTAACGGGGCCGTCCTGGTTGGGCCCCAAACTTCTCTCTGTTTGCTCGACGCCGGCATACCCGCACCGTGAGCGCTGGACGAGGACAAGTTCCGCTGGCGGAGAACGGCGTGATCGGCTTGCCGCGCCGAAACTGATGGCGCTCGTCGAAGGCATGGACTGGACACGCGTTCGAGCCGAACGGCGACGGCGTCCGGCCGGAAGGCGGTGGCGAAGTGACTCAGGCGCAAAAGGCGGGCTTCAGGCCGTGCACAATAAGCTTCTGTCGGCGTCATGATGAGAAGCGCTTCGGCCCGTCCCCACGAAATCGATACGCTCAAGGCGATGTTCGTCGCCATGGCGGCGGAGAAGGCCGAACTGCAACAACTCCGGAGCGAAACACTCAAGGCCGAGATCGTCCGGATGGCGACACTCAACGAGCGTGCCCAGGAGAGGATCGCCGACCTTCATGGGATCGTCAAGCAGCTGGAGCGCGCCGCTTCGGTCGCAGCTCCGAGAAGCTCGAACGTGCCTAGCAGGCCTTCGCCTTCGAAATCCAGACCGGGCTCGGCGCGATTGAGTCCGAGCTCGAGGCCGCAAGACCGACAGGCGAGCCGCGACGTGCTGCGCGACCGCGCAAGGCGTTCCCGGCGCATCTGGAGCGGGTCGAGATCGTCATCCAGCCCGAGCCATGGGGGAAGAAGCGCTCCCGCAGCCAATCGTCCAGTCCGTCAAACGCGGTCGGCCGCACAGGCTTGCGAAACGGAACAGTCCCGCCCTCGCTTAGATACCGAGGCACCGTGTTGCGAGCGCACCCGAATTCGTTCGCCCGTCGGTTCCCCAGCCAAGCTCATGCAGCGGCAGCATCGCTGCCACCTCTTCAGGCTGAAGGATCTGCTCTCCCTGCATCGTTCTCGACAATGCAGGAATCGCCCAATCCCAATCGCCATCCATGCCTCCTCTCATAACCGAGGGGTCGTCGGCCGACAACTGAGACGTCCGGTGCTCTTAGGCGGGGTAATCATACGAGATGCCTCCTGCAACATCATTTCCCGCATCCATAGGCTTGCCGGATCATTATTGTGAAGCGCAGGCCATTGGACGGCCTCCGTGAATGCGGCAGGAAGTGGCGGCGGAAGTTCGACAATCCGCAGGGGTGTTAATTTTGCGAAATGCTGCGCCAGCCGTAAGGGCATTGTCCCGATGCGGTTGGTGCCTGATAGAAGGGGCGGGATCATGCTAAAGCCCTGTACGACGACCTCGATACGTCTCTCGAAACCGTTCTCGAGCAAATACCATTCCTCGATGGAGGGCTGCCGGGTGTCCCCGAATTTAAGCACAACCTGCCCCATCGACAAGTATCGGTCGAATGTAAGTGGCTCTGACAGCTGCTTGTTCGTGCCGCAGCCTACGCATACGAGCATATCTTCGAACAGGGCTGCGCGAGGATGTTTCGACATGAACACTTCCGGCATAATCAGAAAATCAACGTCGCCGCGCCGGAGAAGCTCCTCGGGGTCGTCGGAAATAAGCAGACATTCGAAGCGGACGGCGGGAGCTTCCCGCGCAGCACGCTTTACGATCTTCTTAAAAAATACGAGTGTGAGGTAATCGGAAAGGATGATGCGGAAGCGACGATCCGATCGGGCCGGGTTAAAGGCGTCCCAGGAAATAATCGACAGCTGGATGTGCAGCAATGCCTCCCGGACTGCTGTGGCGAGCCCCTCCGCGCGCGGTGTCAAAATGAGTTCGCGGCCGTTCATCGTAAATAGCTCATCGCTGAAATAGGCGCGTAACCGACCGACGGCGGCGCTCATGGCCGGCTGACTCAGGTTAATACTGCGGGCCGCGGCGGTGACTTTACGCTCCCTGATCAAAGCGTCCAGCACAACCAGGAGATTTAGATCGAGTCCCTTAAAACGCATGTATTGACCTATCCGACGCGTGGATGGGTATCGCCCAAAGAATCAATTTTACGAATGGTAAGTAGCGTCAACGCATCAGCCGACGACGAAATAGAGCAACCGATAGGAAGAACGGCAAAACCGTGTATATGCAAAGGGCGCCGATATGCAGGCCCATGCTGCCGGCCGGACGGCCAAGCATCGCCGGACGAATGAGGTCAATTGCATGTGCGAGCGGCAACAAGGAGGCGACGTCCTGAAAAGCGCCGGGCAATTGGTTGACCGGAAACATCGCGCCGCAAAGGAACAGCATGGGTGTTACAACAAGCGTATTATAAAATATGAAATATTCATAACTGGGCGCAAGCGCCGTGACGACCATCGCTAGACTCGCGAAGGCGAGGCCACTGAGAGCGATGACTGGCAGCAAGCAGAGGATGGATGGCCACGATGTGTAGCCGAGCGTGGTGGCAACAATAGTGATTGCTGTGCCCGCCATCAGGGCCTTGGTGGCTGCCCACGCCAATTCGCCGAGTAAGATATCGCCGAGCGTCAGCTGAGTGCATAGCATTCCTTCCCAGGTGCGCTGGTTGTCCATGCGGCCGAAACTCCCGTAAACCGTTTCAGCAGTCGCCGATGCCATCGCGCTTGTGGCAACCATGCCAGCCGCGAGAAACGCAATGTACGAAGTGCCCTCAACAGGACCTATCATTGTTCCGATGCCAAAGCCGAGACCGAACAGATAGATCATCGGATCGGCGAGGTTGCCGAGAACCGATGCAAGCCCGATTTTCTTCCATCCAAGATAGTTGCGGCGCCAAACCGCGACCCAATTCCACGCATTGGCGGGCATGGCCGCCGCATAACGTTCGCCCATTGTTCAGTCCTCCATCTCGCGCCCGGTTAGCCGCAAGAACACATCCTCGAGATTGGGGGGACGCTGCAGAAGGCGCAGACCGGCGCGCCCGCGTAGCTGCACCAGCACCTGCTCCGGATCGGGTGCATAGCAAAAAAGCGTCTCACCGCTCACCTCGATGCGCTGTGCGTACGGCCGGATCAGCGCACCCAGTTCATGCGGATTGCCGCCGTAGACCTCGACCACGTCACAGCCGATCTGCTCGTCAATGAGTGCGGACGGGCGGCCTTCGGCGATCTTGCGCCCCTCCTCCATAACGCACAGCCGATCGCACAGCCGCTCGGCCTCTTCCATGAAATGGGTAGTCAAAAGAATAGTCTTGCCCCGCGCCAGCAGCGATCGCAGCCGTTCCCAGATCAGGTGGCGGGCCTGCGGATCGAGGCCGGTGGTCGGCTCGTCCATCACCAGCAAGTGCGGGTCATTGATCAGCGCACGCGCGAGCGTCAGGCGCCGCTTCATGCCGCCGGACAGTTCGGCGACGCGCGCATCCGCTTTGTTCTCGAGGCGGGCGAACTCAAGCAGCGACGGTATGACCGCTTCGATCTGGCGTCTGCTCATCCGGAAGTAGCGCCCGAACACCAACAGGTTCTCGCGTACAGTGAACGCGGTATCAAGATTGTCGAACTGCGGGACCACGCCGATGCGCATACGTGCCAAACGCGCGCGCGCCGGCACTGGAGCGCCGAGCACAGTAATCTTCCCCGCATCAGGCGATGTCATGCCGAGGACCATACGCGCAATCGTGCTTTTGCCCGCACCGTTCGGTCCCAAGAGCCCGAAGCATTCCCCCGCCGCAACGCGGAACGACAGTCTGTCGACAACGAGCTTGTCATAAGTTTTGCTTACGTCAGTAAGATCGATCGCTACCATGGACATGGGTTCATTTTACCGAGAGGGACGCCAAGACTGGCGGTTGCTTGGTTGCCTGCCGGACCTGAAACTGTGACTCGTCTTCGCCATCCCAGCCGTCGATAACGAACTGATCGACATCACAAGGATTTAGCCCCTGTTCCGCCAAAGCGGCGACAATTACGTCGAGATTATCGATGGTTTGATAACGCGGATTGTTGTGCCGCTTTTCCTGCTCAACGCAGAAGACGAGCCGTCCATCCTCGACAAGGGCGATCGCCCCATCATGGGTCAGCTTGGTACCACAGATGCGCATAGTGTCTCCACGTTAACGGCGATAGATTCGATTCATCAGGAAGCGGAAAGCGGGTTCCGGAAACGGACGAGCAAGCAGTCTTCGTTGACCGACTCGCCCCGACACTCAAGACGCTCTACCTCGATCAACGTTTCGTTCAGCATGGCGATGACCGGCTCAGCACCAGCGGCGTGACCCCAGCGACGGCAATTAGCATCCCTTGCCGATCCGAAGATCAGATGCCCGCCTGGCGCAAGCACCCGCACCAGGTTTTTGACGGCCGCGCGCATCTCGGCTATGTCTTCGAGGTAGTATAGGACCTCCGCCACAACGATCAGGTCAAACAACTCGTCGGTCGAAAACTGTTGAACATCGGAGACTATCCAGTTGATGCGCGACGGCTCCTTTATCCGTTGACGTGCTCGAGCAATCGCTTGCGCCACGACATCGATGACGGTGAGCCCTTGGCAGTTGGGGGCTAGTTTTTCCGTGAATGCGCCGGCAGCGCACCCGACTTCGAGGGCATTTGTAATGGAGCCTTGGGCAAGCGCCAGCTGGAGCATTTGCGTGTGGCGCTCCCGCTCGAACGGATTGCCGTCGAGGCGCCACGGATCGTCTGCGGCCAATTCCCGATCGAGCAACTGATGATTCATGTTCTGGGTCAAACTCGTCCACCTCTCGTCCACCTAGGTAATTAGCGATCACTCGTCGCCGCAGATGTTGCTCGACAGCGCTAATCCCGAAGAATCCGCGCAAGATTGAGCCTGCGAAGCGGAGCCGCATGCGGTGAGAATTCTGCCCTGCTTGATCCAGTGATCGGAGTTTGGGTGGGGGCCTGTTTTCCCCCAGTGTTCGATGTAGGGACAGCAGAGCTTCGCGACAGCCAATCGCTATTGCTCAATGTACACAGCGCGTAGGCCTTCAAGGGAAGTAAGAGAAAGATGTTGATGAACGTGTGCAGGGAAAAGCCCAGAAATCGAAACTGTCGAGCACGAAATGCTACCACGCTGCATCGGAGCATGGTCATGGACACAATCATCAGTCCTGTCCACCAAGGCACAGTGCCTGTCAGTGCGAAATGTGCGAGGCCCGTTAGTACCGATAGGGCGAGGAGTAGCGGCCCGAGATTCTGTCCGACCACGTCCAACGTGAGATAGCTATTGAGGCCGGGCAGCAAGCGCAGCCCAAGCAGCGTGTCCCGGAATGTGCTTCGTGCCCAACGGAGTTGTTGGCGCAGATACGGTCCGAGTCTGTTCGGAACGACTGTGGCCGCGATGGCGCCCGGAACGTACTCGGTTCGAAAGCCTGCTTTCAGCATGAGGATAGTGAGATGGCGATCCTCCCCGAAGTCGCTTGGCTTGCCCCGAAAAAATTGCGACTCGTACTGGTCCAGTAACAAAAGGAGCGCAGACCGGCGGTACATGGCACATGGGCCGCAACAGCACATAACGGCACCGAAGCGAGCCTGTGCCGCGCGCTCCTCGTTGCAAGCCAGCCAGTACTCCATGTCTATCAGCCTTGTCAGCCAGCTCTCGCTCCGGTTACTGGCAATCAACTGACCCATGACTGCGCCGACCGCTGGATCTCGCATCTTCGGTACAAGCTTGGTGATGACGTCGGGCGCGAGTATCGTGTCTGAATCAACGTTAAGCACCAAATCCCCGGATGAGCGGCGTATCGCGGCGATCTGCGCCTTGCGCTTTCCAACATTCTCGGGAAGCAAAATGATGTCGAACCTAGGGTCGCGCGCGTAGGTTTCGTGGACAGTTCCTACGGCTTCGCGATTTCCAGAACCGTCATCAACCACATAGACCCGAAGTCTTCCGGCGTATTCTTGGTCTGCAATGGACGCCAGGCACTCTGAAAGCGTGCGCGGATCCTCGTTGAAGCAGGGGACGATGACATCCACGCTGGGCAGTTGATCGGAGCCGACGAGATCCTCCAACGCCGATGAGTCGTTTGTCGGCAGAGCATAAATCCCCTGCATGCTCTTATAAGCAGTCGAGAGCAGTGCATAAAGCGAAATGGCCACAGTGCTGGTTGTACCAAGAAGAGTCATGGGATCTCGTTTGTTCAGTGATGTTGAGGAAGTGAGCGGATTACAAATCCGCGCTCATGAAGTGCTGGAATCAGACGGGACAGCGCCGTGACCGTCTGGTCGCGCAGACCGGCGTGAGCGCCCTGGCTCAACTCGCCGGGAGGGCATCCGTCGTGCAAGAGTACGATTGCGCCCGGCCGGACAGAGGCGAGCACGGTATCGATAATCGCGTCGACCCCAGGGCGAGACCAATCTCGAGGGTCGACGGACCAATGGAGGGCCGTCAGCCCGGCGATCTGTGACGCTGTGAAGATTTCTTCGCTCCAGGCGCCGTAGGGCGCGCGAATATAGCGCACCGAGGCCTGAGGGCACGCCCTCATGATGGCGCCGTTCGCTTCAAAAATCTCACGTTGCACTTCGCCGAAGCCGCATTTGTACAGATCCGGATGAGTCATCGTGTGGTTGCCTAGCTCGTGCCCTTCTGCAAACATTCGTTGGATTAGATCCGGGTGCTCTAAGGCGTAGGCGCCGATGACGAAGAAAGTCGCCGGCACCCGCTGCTCTGCCAACACATCGAGAATCTCCGGTGTGAAAAGTGGATTGGGACCGTCGTCAAACGTCAGATAAACGCTGCGACGGCCGGTGCCGTCAGAGCACTCACGGCGCACTTCGTACAAGCAATCGGGACGGCTCATAGCTCTGGTCCGTTCCGATCGATCATCGTGCCCGTGGGCCATTCGCTGATCGGCCGTCCAACTGGCAGAACAATGGTGAGTGCGTCATCGATGCGTGTGGGCGGCAGGTCGAGGCGCGCCTCTGGTCGGGTGGAGCGCACGCGAATTCCCGACAAGACGGCCAAAGGGCTGTATCGCCGCCCGAACCTCTCAACATGATTCCGCAGCGCGTGCCGGACGGTTCCGAAAGCGAATGGAACGCCAAGCTCCTGCAGTATTGGAAGCACGACATGGATTGAATGGGCGATTCCGAGACTCTCAAGATCCGGACGTACCCCGTACAGGCCCAGCTCAGCCACCAACAGATCGACCGCGTCAACCTTGATGAAACGGCGCAGTATGCCCATGTGAGCCGCTACACCGTTCGAATCATAGGCGATTGCGCGGAGTTCAGGCCTGGCGCCGGCCCAGCTTCGACTACCTTCGAACGGTTCTGCGTTGGACGCCCCAGTCGGCCCGTAGGTATTACGAAAGAACTGGGCGAGCTCGACGTGGTCCGAGAGCTGCAACTCGTTTTCCCAGCACAATTTCCACTGCACCTGAGGGCGCATTCAGGACCTCTCTTCAAAATAGTTTCTTGCGGGCCGCATTACCCGGCCAAAGCGGCGGCGTTGTTGGCTGCACTCAACCGTTGTCGTTAGCGACGGTGAGCCAGCCGGTGGGGGCTCGCCAATGAGCTCTCTCGATGTTCCCCCCCGTGTGGCGGCGCCGTCGATTTGAGCTTGACGTCGGTCATTTACGTTCCTCTAATGCATGGTTCGTAAATTCGTAAAATTGATTGTTTAGATGATGCCCATCCACACGCTGGATAGATCAGGATATGCGGTTTAAGGGGCTGGATCTGAATCTCCTCGTTGTGCTGGACGCTCTGATCAGGGAGCGTAAAGTCACTGCCGCGGCCAACAGTATTAATCTGAGCCAGCCGGCCATGAGCGCCGCCGTCGCTCGGTTACGCGCCTACTTCAGCAATGAGCTATTTACGATGAACGGCCGCGAGCTCATTTTGACACCGCGCGCGGAGGGGCTTGCCCCAGCAGTCCGGGACGCATTGCTGCACATCCAGCTATCGATTATTTCCTCCGACGCCTTTAACCCAGCCCAATCGGATCGTCTCTTCCGAATCATGCTTTCCGATTACCTCACGCTCGTGCTTTTTAAGAGGATCGTAGAGCGTACTGCGCGGGAAGCTCCCGCCGTCCGCTTCGAATGTCTGCCTATTTGCGACGACCCCGAGGAGCTTCTCCGGCGCGGCGACGTTGATTTTCTGATTATGCCGGAAGTGTTCATGTCGAAACATCCTCGCGCAGCCCTGTTCGAAGATATGCTCGTATGCGTAGGCTGCGGCACGAACAAGCAGCTGTCAGAGCCACTTACATTCGAGCGATACTTGTCGATGGGGCATGTCGTGCTCAAATTCA
Organism: Mesorhizobium sp. M0768; assembly: GCF_040320195.1. Taxonomy (NCBI): domain Bacteria; kingdom Pseudomonadati; phylum Pseudomonadota; class Alphaproteobacteria; order Hyphomicrobiales; family Phyllobacteriaceae; genus Mesorhizobium; species Mesorhizobium sp. M0768. The sequence continues at coordinate 39,217 of NZ_JAMYPD010000016.1, forward strand.
GGCACACCCGGCAGCCCACCATGGAGGAATGGTATTTGCTCGAGCACGGGTTCGAGAGACGTATCGAGGTCGTCGTACAGGGCTTTAGCCTGATCGCGCCGGTCCTATCAGGCACCAACCGCATCGGGACCATGCCCTTACGGCTGGCGCAGCATTTCGCAAAAACAACACCCCTGCGGATTGTCGGACTTCCGCCGCCACTTCCTCATCCCGCATTCACGGAGGCCGTCCAATGGCCTGCGCTTCACAACACTGATCCGGCAAGCCTGTGGATGCGGGAAATGATGTTGCAGGAGGCATCTCGCCTGGCGCCTTTGCCTGAAAGCTATTGAGCGTCTCGGGCACGACCATCCGACCTGGCAGTTAAACACCGCCCGCAAGAATATGTCATTAATCAGCATGTTAGGCGCGCTCCGGCGCGTGTTACCACTACGTTTTGGGGGTGATCTCAGGCGAGTTGTTCGTCCAGGTTGTGTGGCAGAGCGATGCCAGCTGCCTTCAAAACGTTGCCCACTTTGGCCGTGACGTGGTGGTGACGACGCGAGCATCCTTTTCGATGGTGGCTTCCTGGAGGCGGTCGCGATCGCGTAGGAGCGGTTGCCATTCGGGCGTCAGGCCTTTGGCCCGGTAGAGCGGCGCAGTTCCTTGCTGAGTACGAGGGCCAGGAACGAGCAGAACACATGTCCGGGTTGGTACTGAATTGACTGCCGCCTCCGATTTCGCGTGCGAAGTCCCAGAAGGTGTTTAGCCCCACTCAAATGCCAACTTTGCCGGCCATGCCGCGGCTTTTCACGCGGCCAGGCGAGGAGATGGCGGTCGACGAGGTCGATACCAATGGACTGTGCCGGCCTCGCTCGGCTACTGGCGTGAGGCATCCTTGACGACACCGCCCTGCACCGACAACGTCGAGATGTTGGCAATGAAGCCGGTCGAGGTCGACGCTGCGGATGTAGGCAATTTACCTCGCGCTTCGGGCTGAACGCGCGGCCGATCCGTTCACCCAATCGGCGCTTCATGCTGGGCCGCGGCTGAGGCCTGTGGGGTGCGGCTACCCCGCGTGGATGGGATAATCAATCAACTTTCTCTCATTCATGAAAGGAAACTCCCCGCTTACGATAGAAGCCATCAGTTTCATATATTTTCCGGCAGATGGATGTCGAACGGCAGAAATGTCTGTCCTGGTGTTTCAGCAGTGCCGGTCTCGATAGCCCGCGTCATCAGCGTTATCAGCTCCTGGGAAAGCCGGCGCATTGGCGTGGCGACCGCCATCGTGATGATGTTATCAGCGAGTGCCGCCCGAGATTCCGGCGTGATTTCATTCACGATCGCGACGAGATCGCGACTTTTACCCTCTTCCCGGACCGCGGAGATGGCGCCCTCCATGCCGCCCCCGGCGACATAGAAGCCGACGAGCTCGGGTTCCCGCTGCATGAGATCAAGCGTTGCCTCGTAGGTGACCTGCCGTTTCTCCAGGTTCACAAGCGGATCGAGCACCTCGAACGTCGGCGCGTTCTCACGGCAATAGGAGCGAAAGCCGACGTCACGGAGCTCGTGCCCCTGGAAACGATGGCTACCGACAAACACCGCCACCTTGCCGGGCCGTTTTGCGACCTTGGACACCATCCAAGCGGCCGTGCGCCCCACCTTGCGGTTGTTGAGGCCGATATAGCCCTGTCGCACGCCGGCGGCGAAGTCGGAAAGCAGCGAGAAAACCGGAATGCCTTTGGCCTTGAGGTCCTCAACCGCTGCTGTAATTTTTGGGTGGTCCGGTGCCACCATCGCGATCGCATGGCAGCGTGCGCCCAAATCCTTGAGCGGTGCGATTAGGTCGTTCGGCATATGTGACGGGGCGAATTGGATGAGCGGAATGCCGTGGAAGGACTGGGCCAAATTGACCGACGCTTCGACCTCGCGCGCAAAGTCTTGGTAGAAATGCTGGGCCGGTTTTCTCAAGATGAAGCCCAGACGGTAGCACGGTAGGTCTCGCCGCAAGCGCTGCTTGATGAGCCCGGCAGCATGATAGCCGATCGCGTGGGCGGCGTCGTGGACCCGCCGCGCGGTCTCCTCGCGCACCGGATGGCGGGCGTTCAGAACCCGATCGACCGTTGCTACGCTGACTCGGGCTTCGCGGGCGAGATCGGTAATTGTGGGGCGCTTGGTCATGGGTCCTATTCTGATTGGTTTTTGACGCAGGCTGGCTCTCTGTCACCTAGCGCGATTCGACAATGCTTTCGGGTGGGCAAAGTGAAGACGCCCGCATACTGAATGATCGACAGCGTATTGGGCTACTCCAGACGTAGACCGGCCGGGTATAACGGAAGGTTCATTCGCTTAGGGCGGCGATGATTTGCACTCACACATTTAGCGCTTCTGATACATGGTCCGTGAGGCGCCGTTTAGAGCCTGCGAGTCGATCGTTCAGGTCATGTGACCAGCTTGGCGAAACCGGTCGCGGTGCGTCGCCCTTACTGGGCGGGGGGTAGCCGGTTTGGTGCCTCGGCAAGCTGATGACCGCAGAAGGCGGCTTTCATCTGGGCTTGGTCCAATTCTCCTTCCCAGCGGGCGACGACGAGGGATGCCACTGCGTTACCAACGCAATTCGTCAGCGCCCGGCATTCGGACATGAAGCGGTCGATGCCGAGTATCAGTGCCATCCCAGCAACGGGAACACTCGGAATTACGGCGAGCGTAGCAGCCAGGGTGATGAAGCCCGCACCTGTTACACCTGCAGCGCCCTTAGAGGAAAGCATCGCAACGAGCAGCAGCAGCACCTGATCGCCGATTGACAGATCCGTGTTCGTCGCCTGCGCGATGAAGAGGGCCGCCAGGGTCATGTAGATATTCGTGCCGTCCAGATTGAACGAATATCCGGCCGGGATGACGAGACCCACAACCGAACGCCTGGCGCCCGCCTTCTCCATCTTCTGCATGAGCGAGGGGAGCGCGGCCTCCGAGGAGGACGTTGCGAGGACAAGCAGCAGCTCTTCCTTGATGTAGCGAATGAGAGAACAGATCGAAAAGCCGTTGTAGCGGCAGACCGCGCCGAGAACCCCGAACACGAAGAGGAAGGCGGTGAAATAAAACGTCGCGACCAGCATCGCGAGGTTGACGACCGAACCGATGCCATATCTACCGATGGTGAAGGCCATTGCGCCGAAGGCGCCGATCGGCGCGGCTTTCATGAGAATGCCGACGAGCTTGAAGACAGGCGCGATGAGCGCCTGTAGGAAGGAAACGACAGGCTTGCCCGTCTCTCCGGCCATCGCGAGCGCCATGCCGAACAGAACCGAGAAGAACAGCACCTGCAGGATGTCGCCTTCCGCGAAGGCACCGACAATCGTTGGCGGGATGATGTTCATCAGGAAGCCGGTGACCGACTGCTCGTGGGCCTTTGCGGCATAGGTATTCACGGCCTGGACATCGAGCGAGGCCGGATCGATGTTGAGGCCGGCGCCAGGCTGGACGACATTGGCGACGATCAGGCCGACGATCAGCGCGAGCGTCGAGAAGGTGAGGAAATAGACCATTGCCTTGCCGGCGACCCGGCCGACCTTGTGAAGATCGTTCATGCCGGCAATGCCGGTCGCAATTGTCAGGAAGATGACAGGCGCGATGATCATCTTGACCAGCTTGATGAAGGCATCACCCAGCGGCTTCAGGCTCTCGCCGGTCCCCGGATAGAAATAGCCAATTGCGACGCCGAGGGCGATGGCGGCAAGCACCTGCGCGTAAAGCTTGGCATAGAAGGGTTTGCGGGGCGCGGGACTCGCGCCGCGGACTTGTGCAGCTGACACTGTTTCTCTCTCCCTGACCGGATCGAGGTGGCGTGACTTCTCCCGGGCTTCTCCCTATCGCGGCGCTCCGGTCGAACGCTGCACCAACGCCGCCGCAATACCCATGCCAAATGGATCCGCATGACCTGAACTGACGTTGGCTCGCCAATGATGGGATGAATGCGGTGGCACAAGACGGGAATGACAAGGCCGCCGTCCAGCACGCGCTTGATGTTCTCCGGCAGATTGCCGGTCGATCTCTCTGGCTTGCGGTTTTGCTGCACATCGTGGTGGGCTCCTCGGTTTGCCGACTTTGGGAAGGGCCGCATCGCTGGCACCAGAGCGGAGAATTGCCGTGTTCTTTGCCGCGCTGCCGCTGCAGCGACAGCTTGAAAGCGACGTCGAGACGTAGGGATTGACGCCGCTGGTGCTGACCGCGACGATGCGGTTCAGAAGTTCCGAGCACCGCCGAAAAAGCCGCGCTCGACCGCCAGCTTCGCGCCTTCACACGCGATGCCGCCGCCTTATCTCCGTCATCAATATCGAGGAAATGGCGGTTGCCGCGACCGACCAGTGTCGTCGGCAGTGATTATCGCTCCCGCCCCTGGTTCGCAGGCGCTGGTGACTGGCACGGCCCGGCAACTCGGCGCGGTCAGCCGCTCGGGCACCGCATCGCCGGCGCCGTATTTCTGTCGTTCAACATCGCCGACAAAAATTAGAACTGATGAATTCTATCATAGGCCGCGAGGTTTCCTTCACGAATGAAAGAAAGCTCGATTGACTATCCCGCCTCGCTCCAGTCTTTTGAAAATCAACGTGTGGTTGCCCCCGTGCAAGCCGAGAACGTGGCCAAGCTTCGTGGAGGGAGAGCCAAGCGATGCGTCAGGGGTCGACCCGCTTTGCACTCGACCACACGGCGGTGGCACGAGTTCACGTCAGAGCATTTTCGCGCTTGCCCGCGACGTCGCGGGCGCACATGCCGCCGGCATGCATTTCATGGCGCGAGATCGAGGATCATATGCACCACAACATTCCCAAATCAGAACAAAATGCCAGCGAGTGCCGCATTTCGCTTCCGGATGCGAAAAGGGCTTACCCAAAGTCCGAGATGAACACCGCGGTCCCTTGTGTGCCATCGCACGAGCACGCGCTTACCGGCATCTTCGAAATATCGAAAGTACTCACCGACCCCGCCCCGCTCGAAGTCACGTTGGCCAAGGTCGTCGATCTCCTGCCCTCGTTTGTGCAGATGCGGCACGGCATCATCGCTCTCTTCGACGCTGAGGGCGTACTGGACATTACCGTAGTCACCGGCTGCGACGAGAACAGCGATGAGCGCTCCCGGATGCGCCTGCCGCGCAAGGCAATCGATCTGATTGTGACGACGGACACGCCGCTCGTCGCCGAGAACATAGCGGTGCATTCGGCCTTCACTGCCGCTGACATAGAGGTGCTTGGGGCCTCCGACACCGTGTCCTTCATCGGCGTTCCCATTCGTGTTGATGGGAACGCCGTAGGCACGCTGACTATCGACCGCGCCTTGGACAGCAGGTCAACGTATCGGCTCGATTATGATGTCCGGCTGCTCACCATGATAGGCAACATGGTGGGACAGACAGTCAAGTTGCACCGCTTCTCTGCGGGCGACCGCGAACGACCGACGGAGGTGGAAGATCGGCTGCAAACGCAATTCTCTGATGTCAAGCACCCTGCACCGCAGCGCAAGAAGGTTCACGTCAAGGGAATGATTGGCGATAGTCCGGCGCTAAGCGCGCTGCTCGAGAAGATCGCAGTGGTAGCTAAGGCAAAGACTACGGTTCTGTTGCGAGGCGAATCCGGTACCGGGAAGGAGCTGGTCGCCAAGGCAATTCACGAGTTGTCGCCGCGCGCCAAGCGGCCCTTCATCAAACTCAATTGTGCAGCGCTGCCAGAGACAGTCCTGGAATCCGAATTGTTCGGTCATGAGAAGGGTGCCTTCACAAGCGCGTTCAATTCCCGCAAGGGTCGCTTTGAGCTCGCCGACAAGGGGACGTTGTTTCTGGATGAGATCGGCGAGATCTCGGGCTCCTTCCAGGCAAAGCTACTGCGCGTGCTGCAGGAGCAGGAGTTTGAGCGCGTCGGCAGCAACCAGACCATCAAGGTCGACGTTCGCGTGATTGCCGCCACGAACAGGAACCTTGAAGAGGCGGTTGCAAGGAATGAGTTCCGCGCCGACCTATATTATCGCATCAACGTGGTTCCCTTGCTGGTGCCGGCGTTACGCCAAAGGCGCAGCGATATTCCGCTCCTCGCAGCTGAGTTTCTCAAGAATTTCAACGATGAGAACGGCCGTACGCTAACCTTCGATCCGCGTGCGATTGAAGTACTGATGAAATGTGAATTTCCCGGCAACATTCGCGAGCTTGAAAATTGCGTGCACCGGACAGCGATCCTGGCGGAGGGACTATCAATCGGGAGAAACGACTTTGCGTGCTCCCACGACCAATGCTTTGCTGAGGCGCTGCGGAAGAGCAGATCGGGCAAGGCCGCGCTGCAACCAGCGCCAATCCTGCCAGAGGCAGTGAATCCGGCCACGCCGCCGGATGCGGCCGCTCGTTCGGCCGCCACCACAGTCCCGCCTGCCGGAGCAACCCACTCATTGGGCGCGAGGACCACCGACGCCGAGCGCGTCATTGCTGCCATGGAAAGATGTGGCTGGGTGCAAGCAAAGGCGGCGCGCCTGCTTGGACTGACCCCGCGCCAGATTGGCTACGTGCTGAGGAAATACGGCATCGAGGTCAAGCGTCTGTGAAAGCATGACTCAGGCGGATTAGCTGAGACCGCTTAGCGGCTTGGCCCGCGCAGGGATGCAGATCCGCGTCCGCGTCAAGTCGATCCGACCGAGGACAGCCTGGCCGAATTCCCGTGGCAGCCGGCGTTGCGACCATCTTGTGAAAGGCGACGCTGCCATCGTCAATCCGTCCGCCATGTTGCTCTCGTTGCGAGCTCATACGGATGCCCCTGTGCGACTGAAACGGAGAAAAAATATGTCCGATGCAAAACTGCAAGCAGTGCTTTCGTCTCTTCCGCAAGGGACGCGACAGTTAGATGCTCTGCCGTCCAACGGACCAGCGCCGGACAAAAGTTTTGTCAAGCTGAATACGAATGAGAACCCGTTTCCGTTGCCGCCAATCATAATGCAAAGTGCAGTGGCGGCCCTCAATCGCCAGTATCTGTATCCGGACGACGATAACATCAGCTTGAGGGAAGCAGCGTCCAATACCTATGGCGTATCCACGGATCAGGTCATAGCAGGCAACGGGTCGTCTGAACTGCTCGGACTCATCTACAGAGCTTTCCTCGCCCCTGGCGACAAGGTGGCGATGATATCGCCAGGGTTTTCGTTCAACCGCAAACTTGCCATGTTGCATGGTGCTGAGTTTCTCGAGATCGGATGTCAAACTCATTCGCTGCCAATGGAGCAATTGCTTTCCGGTCCGGCAAAAGACGCCAAGTTCATTCTGGTGGCCAATCCAAACAATCCGACCGGAACATTCCTCTCGATAAGCAATATCGAACGCCTCGTGGCACAATCGGATCGCCTGGTCGTCCTTGATGAGGCCTACGTCGACTTTGCACCCGATCACGGGCTGCGCCTCATCAACCGTTATTCGAACCTTCTGATCTTGAGAACATTTTCGAAGAGCTATGCCGCCGCCGGCATTCGCGTCGGTTTCGGTTTCGGTCACCCTGAGATTATTGGCAGGCTGCGCAACATCCAGAACGTCTTCAACATGAACGTGATCGGGCATGCGGTTGGTATCAGCGTGCTTGCGCATCGCGGCGCCTACGCAGAGAACCACAAGCACATCAGACATGAACGACAGCGAGTGACAGCCGCACTGTCGCAACTTGGATTTTCCGTAACGCCCTCCCACGCAAATTTCCTGCTAGCCCGTGTGCCAGCGGGACAGGACGGCTCATGGTGGCAAGCAGCCTTGGAAAGGCAAAAGATACTCGTTGCCTACTTTCCGGACAATGGTTTGGAACATTGCATCCGCGTCAGCATCGGCACAAAAGAGCAATTGGATGCATTTCTTGCTGCCGCTCGCGATATAGTTGGAAGCTTAAACATACCAAGCACCACGGGCAGGGGAGCGTCAGGCTCTGCTCGTTCGGTACGCTGACGCTAATCCGATATCACACATTGCTATCTTTAGACTTGCTTGGTCACCCAAGCACGACAACATTTTTCTTTAAAATCAGGGACAATATCGAGTGACAAACGTCTTTCCTTCAAACCTAGCCTTCGGCATCTTCGATCATCTGGACGAGGACGGCCTCGATATCGCCCGGCAGTACGAAGATCGCCTGATATTAGCAGAGGCGTGCGATCAGCTAGGGTTCTATGCCTATCATCTCGCAGAGCACCACTGTACCCCCCATGGGAGAGGTCCATCGCCGAATCTGTTCTTATCGAGCGTCGCCCAGCGCACCCGGCGCCTGCGTCTCGGACCCTTGGTGATGCTGCTTGCGCTTTATCATCCGCTGCGTGCGTTCGAAGAGATCTGTATGCTGGACCAGTTGAGCGGTGGCAGGCTCGAACTGGGCATAGGGCGCGGTGCTCTCCCGATCGAATTGGGTTACTTCGGGATTGGTGCGGACGCGGTGCCGGGCCGCTATGCGGAAGCCAGCGAAATTCTTGTTGAAATACTTGTTAATGCCATGAAGGTTGGCACGCTGTGCTATCAGGGCCGCCATTTTGAGCTCAATGACGTTCCTTTGACGCTAAGACCTCATCAGCGTCCACATCCGCCGACATGGGTCGCCGCCAATCGACCCGAGTCCGCAGCCTGGGCCGCTGCGAATGGAGCAAATATCGCGTGTGTAGGACCTTCCTCTTCTGTTCGCAAAACTACTGATGCGTTCCGCGCCTATCAAGAGGACAACACTGGCGCGGGCAATCGAGCGCCATTTATTGGATTGCTCCGCATGGTCGTGGTTGGGCGTTGTGACACACATGCCTATTCGCTCGCGGCACCTGCTTACGAACGATGGCTCAAGAGCTTCCAATTCCTTTACGAGCTTAACGCTATCCCCACTCCACCCAACCTGCCGCTGACCTTCGATGCGGCAGTCGAGAGTGAATTGTGCGTGGTAGGATCAGCAGCGTCTGTGCGAGAAGCTCTGCTCAGTCAGTTGGAAGAGGCAGGTGCTAACTACCTTCTTTGTCAACTGGCATTTGGGAATCTGCCGCTAGATGCTTCCCTATACACCGCGACGACCATTCAATCCGAAATCATGGCTCGACTTGGCTGACCATGAAATTCGCGGTCTGATCCGAAGGTAAATCGTTGTAACAGCGCTCCCTCACATTGCTCGAGCGTGCACGTGGTGGGGATTGGGGAAATCGTGAGGGAGGCCAAACTGACGACGAGCCGGCGGCACAGATTACCAGGTTTGTACGTTGGCCGGCATCTGGGCACGGTGTGAGACTGCACGATCCTAAGGAGATGATGGCCGAGCGCGTCACGATGCCGGCACGCATCTGCTCGCCGCGCTCGCGCTAGTCGTTGCCCATAGCCCGCCGCAAGAGGTTCTTCTCGACCGGGGCGGCGCCGGTGGCGGCTCCCGCATCCAGCTTCATCAGCGGCTCGGCGGTAGCAAAGCCGTCACTCGCTACGGCGCTGTTGAGGGCGCGCTCGCGAGCGGCTTTGCTACGCCGAGCGACACCACCTGGAGCGAGTTCGCCCATGTCGCGGGGTGCACCGCGGTCGGATAACGACGCTGGAGGAAATCGTTCGCAGCCGGTCTTCACGATCCGCGCGAGTGCTTTGCATGAATGCTGCCTGCTTCCTCGTCTGCGGCGGCCTGAGTGTCCGCCGGCACGCCCGAAGTCAATGTCAGTACCACAAGGCCGCCAAGACGTCAGGTCTGGGAGCCGGCTTGTACGGTCGTATCGTGTTCTGGAATATCGTCAAAGGAGGCGTAGTTGAGATTGTAGAGTTTGGAATACAGGCCCCCCATGGCTATTAGCTGATCGTGGTTGCCAGTCGCAATAACTTGGCCATTCTGAAGCACGATGATGCGGTCGGCACCCCGGATCGTGGCAAGACGGTGGGCGATGACGAGGCCAGTGCGCCCTTCAAGCAGCTTTATCAGAGCCTTCTGAATCTGCATTTCCGTGTAGCTGTCGATGTTGGCGGTAGCTTCGTCGAGCACGAGGATCTTGGCGTCGGCGACGAGGGCGCGGGCGAAACTGATAAGCTGGCGCTGGCCGAGAGATAAGTTGTCGCCGCGTTCGCCAAGTTGGGTCTCATACCCGTCGGCGAGGCTCATTATGAAGTCGTGGGCGCCCACCGCCTTGGCGGCCTCGATCACCTTGTCGCGCGTGGCTTCCGTCTTGTGGTATCGAATGTTCTCGAAGACCGTCCCGGTGAACAGGAACGGCTCCTGCAGCACCATGGCGACCTGGCGGCCGAGCGATTCCTGGGTGAGATCGCGCACATCATGTCCGCCGACCAGCACTTGGCCCTGCTGAACATCATAGAAGCGGTGGACCAGGGCCATCGCGCTCGATTTGCCAGAACCGCTCGGCCCGACCAGTGCGACCGTCTCGCCGGGATTGACCCGGAAGGAGACATTTTTCAGCACCGAACGGTTCGGATTGTAGCCGAAGGTGACGTCCCTGAACTCGACCGAGCCGTCCATTTCGGGCGAAAGCACCTCGGCATTGGGTTTGTCCTGAACATCGATCTTGACGTCGAGCACATCGGTCAGGCGCTTGCCTGAGGCCATGGCGCGCTGCATGACCGAATATTGCAGGGTGAGTGAGCGGATCGGGTCAAAGAAGCGCTGGATGTAAAATAGGTAGGCAACCAATACGCCCACATCTATGCGGCCATTCATGACCATCGAGCCGCCGACCACAATAACGGCGGCCATGGCGAGGCCGGTGAGGCCATCGACGATAGGCACCATGACCAGTGCATATTTGGCAGCGATCAGGTGGGTCCTGAGGTTGGCATGGGCCTTGTCGTCAAAAAGGATGAAATTCACCTGCTGGCGGTCCATTGACTGGACGGTGCGCACGCCGTGAATGGCTTCGGCCAGCGCGCCGTTGACGACGGAATTAGTCTCGTGTGCGGCCATGAAGGCGTCGCGGGCACGCGGCAGCCAGACAATGCGGACGATCACCAGGACCGGCAGAACCGAGAGCGTCAGGAGGCCGAGGCGGAAGTCGAGCCACAGCATTACGAAAACGATGCCGAAGAGAAGCGCAACATCGCCTACGGAATATACCGAGGTTTCGAGGAATTCCTGTATGGAGTTGACGTCGCCTTGCAGGCGCGACATGAGGCGTCCGACCTCGGTCTTGTCCATGAAGGAGAGCGAAACCTTCTGCAGATGGCCAAACATGGCGCGGCGGATGTCGAACAGGACAGTTTCGGCCACTTTCCCAACCACGGTTTCCTGCATGTAGCCGGCAGCGAAATTGACCAAAATCGCCAAAACGAACGCGCCGACGGCCGCAAGCTGGGCTGAGCGATCGGTCCTTGCCGGGTTCATGCCCTGGTCGAGCGCGTAGCGGATGATCAACGGGATGAGAAGCTGCGTCCCGGTGAAGATCAGCATTGCTGCAATCGTGATGACTACCCTGGCCCGATAGGGACGGACGAAGGCCCAGATGCGCCGGAGGATGCTCTTGTCGAAAGCCCGGCCGAACATCTCCTCCTCGATGCGGTGCGAGCCGACAACCGCGCGCGGAGGGCGTCTGCCGTCGTCACGTTCGGCTTCGAGTTCGCCGGCGCAGCCCTGCGCCATCAGCGGGCGCCCCCATACTGGGTCATAATGTCATCACCCGGGCGCGTCTGGAGATCGTAAAGGGCACTGTAGCGTCCCCGCTTCGCCAAAAGCTCTTGATGCGTGCCGCGTTCTACGATTTCGCCGTTATCGACAAAAAGGATCTGATCGGCATGCATAAGCGCACTCAGCCGGTGCGCGATGATGATCGTCACCCGATCCTTGGCGAAGCGCCGCATCGCCGCGCGGATGCGCTGCTCGGTGCCGGCATCGATCGCGGCCGTTGAGTCGTCGAAAACGACGACGGAGGGGCGCAGCATCATGGTGCGAGCAATCGTGAGACGCTGGCGCTGGCCGCCAGAGAGAGAGACGCCGCGTTCGCCCACGACCGTCTCGTAGCCTGCTGGGAGCCCGAGGATGTAGTTGTGGAGCTGGGCGAATTCGCCAGCGCGTTCTATTCGCTGTCTCTTCGCCCAGGGATCGCCATAAGCGATGTTGTTCTCGATCGTAGTGGTGAATAGGAATGCATCCTGCTGTACGACGGCGACCGCCTTGCGAAGCGTCGCGAGGGTGACATTGCGTACGTCCTGGCCGTCCAGCGTGATGGCGCCACCGGTCACGTCGTAAAAGCGGGGGACCAGATGAGCCATCGTCGATTTGCCCGAACCTGGCGGACCGACGATCGCGATCGTCTCGCCTCTACGGGCCTCAAAGCTGAGGTTCTTCAGAATGGCGCGGTTTTCGGCGCTGGGGTACGCAAACGAGACATTGTGGAAGCGCAGAGTGCCGTCGCTTATCTCGAGCGGTCTGGCCTCGAGAGCATCCCTGATTGTGATCTCCTGGTCGAGGAGACCGAAAAGCCGCGAACCGCAGCTAGAAGCGCGGGCAAAGGCATTGACCATGAGGCCGATCTGGCGGACTGGCATTTGCAGGATTGTCATGAAGGTCAGGAAGGTCGCCACCGTTCCGACGCTGATCTCGCCAGCGACGAGCTTGCTGCCACCGATCCAGAGCACCAATCCCATTGCGAAAAAGAAGGACAAGGTCATCGCCGACGTGCTGGGCACGTAGATGTCAACGCGGTCGTGGGCGAGGTCGAGCGCGTTCCTGGAAGCGCCGTCGAACTTCAGCATCTCGTAGGCTTGAGCCGCAAAAGCGCGGACCACGCGGATGCCTGCGAGATTTTCCTCCATCACGCGGCTCAGTACCGAAAGCCGCTCATGCAGGTCGAGCCAGGTGGCGCGCAGCCTAAGCTGTGTGGCCGATGAGCGCCAGGCGACAAAAGGCACGAAGCTCAGCGCGACCAGGCCGAGCATGGGATCGGTCGAGATCATCATGTAGGCGCCGATCCCGATCAGCACGGTGAGCAGGAGCACGCGAACGAGCGCGGTGGAAAAATACATCCGCACGCCTTGGAGATCGAGCATTCCGATGGTGATCAGATCGCCTGAATGGACCCGGTCGTGAAAGGAAAAGCTGAGACGCTGGATCTTGTCGTAGTAGGCGAGCCGCAGTTCGTACGCGACATGATGCCCGACGGCTTCGGCAAAATAGTTCTGCGCCATCGTGAAAAGGCCGCGTAGCGCGCTGACGGCGAGCAGCAGGAGAGCCGGGGTCCAGAGCGCTTGTCCTGCCGCGGTCCCCGCGACACCGCCCCCGATGGCTGTCTGGGTCAGGTCGACGGCCCGGCCGAGAAGCTGGGGAATGAGCAACTGGAGGATTGCCGCCAGGACCGTCGAGCCCATGGCGAAGGCGACCTGCCAGGGATGCCGCAAATTCATACGCGTGATGCGCAACAGCGTACTCAAATCCCGGCCCCAGCGCGCCGCTTCCACATGGGTCAACGAATTCAGAGCGTTCGTTGCGCTGCCGATAGCATCACTGCTCACGGGTGTATTCCCGACTGCATTTTGCGCCTTGGAGGCAAGCCGAAGGACCAATCATCAAAGGGGCCCGCCATTGTTAATCCTGTCCACCACCTGCAGCAGGGCGCGTTCCTGTAAGCCGAGCCGCGGCTTCACTTACTGGCATGTCGATCACCGTGATTCCGCTTGCCGCAAGGAAACGCGCTTCGTTTCTGGTCAGCGTTTCCGCGTCCATTACCGCGCAATATGGACCTCGGGAGCGCTTCATGATCTGCCTGGTGTAGGTGCGCAGCATCTGATCGTTGAAGCGGCAGCCAACGAAGAAAAATCCACGGGTGATGCGCCGTTCCTTCACCACGTCTGGGATCGGTGTCTGGATATCGATTTCGGTCAGAACTTCGACATAGTCGGAATCTGCGACGAGAAAGTTTTGCGCCGGCCTAATACTCCCGTGAGGCGTATAGAGAACCGTCTTGGCCCCCGATCGGGGGTCGAGTTCCCTCCCGGACAAATCGTAGGTTTTCGTCCAAATGTTACCGATTTCGTTCGCCCGCGTGACGCCCTGTATCTCAACGACGTCCGTTCGGCCGGTCTCTACGAGAGCCGTGCGCATCGCGCCGTCGTACCAGCTGTCGACGATGAGGGAGAGCGGCAGCCTTGCGAGCCAGGCGTGGAGGAGGGTCGGCGACACCGGCGCTGCGAATATGTCGGTCATCCAAGCTTGCAGCGTCCGGCGATGCCGGCGCTGTTCGATGAACTGCGCAACCGACCACATATTGGTGCGGATCCTGGAAGGGGCTGGCGCCCGCGCATTGAGTGCCGCGGCAACGACCTCCGGCGTATGCGGCACAGGCGGTTCCGCACAGTTGAACCCAAGAAGACCCGGACCGAGATAGGGGATCACCTCATCGGCGGCCAGCGCTTCCTTCGCCAGGTCAAGCAGCTTTTCGGCAAAACTGTCCCGCACGATGACGAGGTGGCCCGATGTCAGGATCGTGTTCATGCTCGTTTCCTCGCGACGCACCTATCAAGGGGCAGCATCAGTCCTGTTCGGAAACCTTCCTTGCCTCGACGGTGATCGGCAGACGCGTATCCCGTGGAAGATCGGGTAGGAGGAGCCGCCACCCGTTCCTGAGCGTCACCGTTCCGCCCCACAACTCTTCCTTCTCGAGCTTGATGATCGGCTCTTCGAGGTCCTTCTTCGGGACATACGCCGACAAGCCAGCCTCGGTCCTGCGGATCATGACTTTCATCTGGCCGTCCCTTCATTGGTATTGCTTTCAGCACTGCAGGGCGCCTCGGCCTTGTCGAGGCTCATCAGTTCACGCGCTCGCATGCCGACGACGGTGCCACGGTCGACCCATTCGACCGCATAGATGAAGAACTGCTGGAGAAAGGTGCCAATGTCGCGCACATATCCCTCGTCGCCCTTCCGCACGAGATTTTCGCCGATCTCCCTGCCAGGATAGGTGCCGTCATTCTTTATGTGGCGAGTGGCACGTACCCGCTCTCCCGGCATGAATCGTGGAGGCCTGCGGATTTCGACCTCCTCTTCGCGTCCGAGCGACATGTCCGTTCCCTGATTTCTCTTGAGGCTGCAGATTGTGAACAAAGGCGTTCCAGGCGTCCTGCGAAGGCATCCCCGACCATGTCGGCAGCCCAATGTCCGTCACGCAGGAACGCAGGTCTTCGGCACCGGGCATACCGAGGCACATTGCTGCGCATCGAAGACCCCCTCGCACTCGGTGCACTTTTGCGGCTCGATCACATAGCTCTCGCCTTTGAACTTGATCGCGCCGGAGGGACACTCGAATTCGCAGGCGCCGCATTGGGTGCATTGGGATGCGATGATCTTGAAAGCCATTTTAACTCCTGGTCCGAATGGATGAGACGCGCTCAGGCCGTCGCCGCGAGTGCGGGGGTCCCAGACGCGGCCGCGTAAATCGCGCTGATTGCGGTCTCGATATAGTCGTGGGCATATGCGTCGGTGGCTTGGATTCCAGCGTCGGCGAGCTGATCCTGCGGGCAGTTTCCGATGTTGGCGCACAGCACGACATCTATGCCCTCAAGCGCAGCGATGACGCCATCCAGGGCGGCTTCTCCGCCCCAGCCGCCGAGACAATACTGCTCGACCTTGCGATGCCCGACAAAGCTGATCCCTCTCGGCGATGCTTCGTAAACCTGGAATTCCTTCGCATGGCCGAAATGTTCATTGACGCGGCCGCCGCCCTTGGTCGCCACTGCGAAGAGAAGGGACTTGCCGGGGCTCGCTGCCTTGACCAATCCGATCGCTTCTCTCCTAGCCGCCACGTGATCACGGCGCTCCTCCGCGACCAGCTCCCGATAGGCCTTGCGATTGCTGGCATCATAGGTGACCTCGCCGGGAATTCGGTCGACTGTGAATTCCTGGCCACGATCCTCACCGAGCAGGCCGACGGCATCTGCCCGGCACTGCCGGCAGTGGCGCATCAACTGGGCGCCGCCTTCGACACGATCCTGAAGAGCCTTCATCTCCATTGCGTTTGGGCCGCGTTGCCCGCTCAGTCCGTAGTGCGTGCCGTGCGCCGGGTCCGAAATCAGCGGCATGAGGTTGTGCAGGAACGCGCCTCGCTCCTTGACCCATCTATTCACCTCGATCAGATGCTCATCGTTCACGCCGGGGATCATCACCGAATTGATTTTGGTGAGGATGCCGCGCGCGGTCAGCATCTCCAGACCCAACATCTGCCGCTCGTGCAGGATCCGGGCGGCTTCGATGCCGACGTAGCGGCGATGGTCGTAAAAGATCCAAGGATAGATCTTTGCACCGACCTCAGGGTCGACCATGTTGATGGTGATCGTCACGTGATCGACATTCATGTCGGCAAGCTCATCGACATGGTCCGGCAGCGCGAGCCCATTCGTGGAGATGCAAAACTTGATGTCTGGGATTTCCCTGGCGACTCGTTCGAACGTTGCCTTCGTCTTCTTCCAGTCGTAACAGGCATCGCCAGGTCCGGCGATGCCGAGCACGGAAAGCTGCGGCACCTCGTTGGCGACCGCGATCACCTTGCGTAGCGCCTGGTCGGGCGTCAGCTTTTCGGAGACCACCCCAGGCCGGCTTTCGTTGGCGCAGTTATATTTGCGATTGCAGTAGTTGCACTGGATATTGCAGCCGGGCGCCACCGCGACGTGCATGCGCGCGAAATAGTGATGCGCCTCTTCTGAAAAGCAGGGGTGATCCTTGATCTTGTCCCAGACAGCCGGATCCGTGTCGTCCGGCTTTATCGACGAGCCGCAGGACGAAGACGCGCAGCCACCGGCTTTCACGGTGGCAAGCAACTGGTCATCGAATGTCGTGCTGAGGCTC
The DNA here is from genome assembly GCF_040320195.1 of Mesorhizobium sp. M0768. Lineage (NCBI taxonomy): Bacteria > Pseudomonadati > Pseudomonadota > Alphaproteobacteria > Hyphomicrobiales > Phyllobacteriaceae > Mesorhizobium > Mesorhizobium sp. M0768. The sequence continues at coordinate 55,986 of NZ_JAMYPD010000016.1, forward strand.
TCAAGCGAAATTGCCGGTGCGGACATCGAACGGCTCCGTTGCTGGGTGAATGTCGCAGTTCAAACCGCAAGAGCTATGCCAGCTCAAAGAGCGGTTTTGGTTCACGAATTGGCTTTCGTGTCGGATTCCGTCGGATTGCTCCGACACACCTTTGTCGGGCTTCCGACAGTGGACAAGCAAATCGGGTCGCGAAGGCTACCAGCCTTGGGCGCGAAGGGTGTGAGGGAGACTACTTCGGGCTTACGTTTGACGTCATCACGACGTCTAGAATTTCTTCACCTCGATGCCATATCGGCGCAGCGCGTAGCCGATTTGCCGCGGCGTGAGGCCGAGGATACGAGCCGCCCTGGCCTGAACCCAACCGGCCTTGTCCATCGCGTCGATCAGCCGATCGCGTTCCGTCAGACGCGGGGGACAAGCGGGATCGTTTGGCTCGCCGGCCGCAAGGGGAGAAACGTTGCCTGCGGAGGCACCGATGCGACTGGCCGGCAGCCGCAATCCGACCGGCACTGCGTTGACCCGTGCGAGATCGTCGATGGTATTGCCGCCATTCGAGCGGTCGGCTCGCTTCCAGAGGAGCCAGGAAAGGCACTGGCTCTTCTTACAGGCGAAATCGGATGGCGTGATCGTCCTTGAACGCGCAAGTGTGGCCGTCCTTTGGACGCAGTTCTCCAGCTCGCGGACGTTACCAGGGAAGTAGCATTGCGAGATCAGGTCAAGCGCCGACGGCGCGAAGGCGAGTGCGCGATCGTTCTCCTTGTTGAATCGATTGAGGAAGGCGTTCGCAAGGCGTGGAATATCGCCGGGTCGCTCTCTGAGCGGAGGCAGGATAATTGGCACCACATTGATGCGGTAATAAAGGTCGGCCCTGAACTCCCCTTTTATGACGGCCGTCTCGAGGTCCTTGTTGGTGGCGCATATGAGGCGCACGTCGACCTGTAGCGTTTTGGTGCCGCCGACTCGCTCCAACTCGCCTTCCTGCAAGACACGCAACAGCTTGGCTTGAAAGGCCGGCGAAATCTCGCCGATTTCATCAAGTAGCAGCGTTCCCTCATTTGCCAATTCAAAACGACCGGCGCGCTGGGAGATAGCACCCGTGAAAGCGCCCTTTTCATGCCCAAACAGTTCTGACTCCAGAACGCTTTCAGACAGTGCGGCGCAGTTCAATTTGACGAAAGACTTCTTCCTCCGACGTGAGAGCTTATGGATGGCTTGCGCAAAGAATTCCTTGCCGGTGCCGCTTTCACCCCGCAGTAGCACGGTGGAATTGGTCCCTGCTACGACCGAGACGGTTTCGAGCACCTGCTTGAGTGCGGGGCTTTCCCCGATGATCCCGTCGATTTTGACATCCGCATGCCGGGCAGGGTCGTAGGTCCTCCCCTCGTTGGGCGATTTCTCCGGTCTGCATTGCTCATGGACAGACCGCTGACGATCTGTACTCAGGATGCGATGGAGACGGATCGTCCGGCCGACAAGGTTGGCGACCATCGTCAGGAAGTATGTGTCCTCGTCGTCGCGAAAGTCGGTGGCGCCGTCTCCGGCGCGGTCGATCGACAATGTCCCAAGGATTTTATGATCAGCCTTTAGCGGGATACCGATAAAGGCAATTGGGATGGTGCCGCTGCTCGAAGATGTTTGAAGGTCAGCCTGAAATAGTTGGGACTTGCGGACGTCCGGTATGAAGAGCGGCGTCCCCGTAGCGACGATTTGATCTGTTATGGCCTGTGGTATGACGCGGCGAGTGCCTGATTGAGGTGCGTGGGTATTGCCGGCAGTTGCGGCAATCTCCGGCTCTCCTTCAGCGTCCAGGACGACGATTGCTCCGTGACGCATCTGCAGAAACGAAGGCAGGATGTTCACGACATTGGCGAGCGTAATCTCCAGCTCGCTGGGGGCGGTCAGCACCTTCGATATCTCGTAGAGTCCCCTGAGCGCGATATCTGCTTGGGGCATGCTTTTGATGGGCGGTTCAGGGCGGGTATCCCGAGGTGCTACCTCGTCGACCCGATCTTGCGGTACGTGAGCCATGGAAACACCTCAGCGGTTGTCGTCCAGAGTGCTCCTCCTTTTGTGTCTGAGTCTGAATTGTGAAAGCACAGTATTCACGAGCTTCTCTTCGTGGCGGGGCAATTCAAGCAAAGATAGACTTGGCATTGGTCGCGACCTCAGGTGTACCAAGATTGACCCTCTTGATACGGTGCGTGCGTCCTCATCCGAATTTGAAGAGGACTCCGAAGCCGCCGCGTGGATAGTTCCACTCGATCTCGCCACTGGTCTCGCACAAAATCCGGCAGGTGCCGCACTCCATGCAGCCGTCGGCAGTGATCTCCACTTGACCTTTGTCGTTCAACTCATAACATTTCGCCGGGCAGACGTGGGTCAGCCCGAGCAAGTTCGCGCTTGGCCTCTCGTGCGGTCGCACTTTGATATGCGGACGGCCGGAATCCACCAAGTAGCGGTTCTGGTAAAGCTTGTCCTCGACACGTGACTTCGTCACTGCGATCGTCATTTCGTCTCCCCTCAGCGCCACGCCAATGCAAGGCGGACCGCGTCGCTGACCAGCCCCCAGCGCGAGCGCGCCTTGATGAAGGCCGCCGTGGTCGCCTTTTCCTTCTCGATCTTCGGCGTGCCGTCGACACGCATGAAGTTCTGCGCGGCTTGCGACATCAACCGCGGATAAGCCGTGAAGTAATTGCAGGAATTGGTGTGGAGCAAGGCCGGCATGTCTTTGTATTTCCTTAGGTCCTTGACCACGAAGGACTTGTCCAGCATGGCTTTGTAAAGGGCGAGATTCCGTTTGGTCATAGGACCGTTGCGGCTCTTGACCTCGATGATTGCCTCAGCCGCGATGCGGCCGGAGGTCATGGCGAGGTTCGAACCCTCGCGGTGAATGGCGTTGTTCAGTTGCGCGGCATCGCCGACCACGACCCAACCGTCGCCAAAGAGCTGCGGAATAGCCTTGTAGCCGCCTTCGGGAATGAGATGCGCGGAATATTCTTTCACTTCCGAGCCGGCGATCAGCGGCCGGATCGAAGGATGGCTTTTTAAGGCGTCGAGGAGGACGTAAGGGCTCTCGGCCATCGCGGCGAAATCGGAGACGAGGCAGCCAATGCCCAGTGAGATCGACTCCTTGTTGGTGTAGAGGAAGCCGAGCCCGGCCATGCTGCGGGAGGTCGTGCCCACCGCCTCGATCACGCAGCCTTCATCGCCTTTGAGGCCGAACCGCTGCTCAATGACCTCTTCGGGCAGGAAATGCATTTCCTTGACGGCGAGCGCCACGGTTTGCGGCTTCGGCATCTCGCGCAGGCCGGCCCGCGTGCCAAGGAGTCCGCAGACACCTTCTGCGAGGACGACCACGTCCGCGTAAATGGCTCCGCCGGCCCGGTCTGTGCGGACGCCGATCACCCTGTCCTTGGCGTCACGGATGAGTTCCGTCACGGTCGTCTCGCACAGAACCGTCGCGCCGGCCTCGCGCACCTTACGCGAAAACCATTTGTCGAACTGGGCACGAATGATCGTGTAGCGGTTGGGCTTCGCCTCATTGAAGTCGTCCGACCGATAGTGAATCCCGGTATGGGATGTGTCGTCCATCACCCAAAGCCGCTGTTCAACCAAATGCCGCTCGAGAGGCGCATCGTCCCGGAAATCCGGGATGATCTTCTCCAGCATGTTCGCGTACATGATGGCACCCTGGACATTCTTGGAGCCCGGATATTCACCCCGCTCCAACTGCAGCACCTTCAGGCCGTGGCTGGCCATGGTGTAAGCAGCTGCGTTTCCGGACATGCCGGCCCCAATAACAATGGCGTCGAATTGTTCCTCAATCATGTCCATCCCTTAGCTCGCAAGCTTATCGCGACTGTGGGGCGACAGCCGCCGGGTGAAGGCTTCCGTCAGTGCGGGCAGGAAGCGGATCGCGTCGGTGACGATCCCGAGGTGAGCGAAATCGAAAATCGGCGCGTTCGGGTCGGTGTTGATGGCCACGATGAGATCCGCCCCCTCGACGCCAACCCGATGCTGGACGGCGCCGGAAATCCCGGCCGCTATGTAAAGCTTCGGCCGGATGGTCTTGCCAGTTTGGCCGATCTGCCGATCAGCTGGCATCCAGCTCTTCTGGACCAACGGGCGCGAACAGCCATGCTCGGCGCCGATTGCCCGCGCGAGATTCTTCACAAGCTGCAGGTTCTCCGCCGCGCCTAGACCGAGGCCTCCCGCAACCACGACGTCGGCATAGGCAAGATTTGCCTTTGCCGACTGACTATCCGGCAGGAAGCCGAGGATTTTGGTAACGATCTCGTCCTCGGCTACCGAGAGCTTGTGCCGGATGACACGCCCGACCGGTTTATCCGCCCGCTGCGGCATGGGCATGACCCTCGGTCGCACTGTCGCCATCTGGGGGCGGAAATTGAGCGTATAGATCGTGCACAACAAGGAACCGCCGAAAGTCGGACGGGTGGCGGCGAGCGAACCGTCGGTATCCACATCGAGTTCGGTGCAGTCGGCCGTGAGCCCTGTCTGCAAGGTCGTCGCCACGGAGCCGGCAAGATCCCTGCCGAGTGTGGTGGCACCGAGAAGAAGGATCTCGGGTTTGTGGGTATCGACCAGATCCGTCATCGCCTTGGTGAAAGGCTCGTTCCTGTAGTCGGCGAGCAGCGGCTCCTCGACGATGTAGACCAGGTCGGCACCATAAGCGAAGGCTTCGGCAACGGCGTTCCCGATGGCCTCTCCCGGCGGTCCAAGCACGACGCCCGCAAGCTGGACCTGAAGCTTGTCTGCTAACTTGCGGCCTTTGCCGAGCAGTTCGAATGATACGGGATGGACCTGACCGCGTTCGAGCTCGATGAAAACCCAAACGTGCCGGTAGTCCTTGAAATGCGCGGGCAGCTCCTTCTTTATGCCGGCACGGCCGGCGGCAGGGCGAGGGGTTTCTCGGTTCGCGTTCGACATCGTCTGATCCTTGCCCTCTCACGCGCCGCCGTTGAAGGCGAGCTCATGTTCCAATGCCGGCTGGCGGGTGAAGATTGCCGTGATGAGTTCGTCAGCGACATCGCGCAAAGCCATCTCGGCGGTGTCGATTTTTGCCGCCTTTTCCGCTCGCGCAGGAGGCGCGAAAACGCGCTTGACGACCGTCGGTGAACCGCGCAGGCCGCATTTGGTGAGATCCTCAATGCCGGCGTCGGCGGCACTCCATTTCAAGACCTGGCTGCGCGCGGCGCACAGGGCGTCCTGGATCGAGCCCCGGCGGATCTCGTTTGTGCCTTCCAGCATAGTGATGAGGCAAGGGAGCCTGCTCTTCAGCATCTGTGTGCCGCCTTCGGAGCGGCGCTCGACCTTGATCTCGCGTGCAGCAAGGTCAATAGAGGCGATCTTCGCGACATAGGTCAGTTGCAGGAGTCCGAGGCGCTTGGCGATGCCGGGCCCGACCTGGGCGGTGTCGCCATCGATCGTCTGCTTGCCGGTGAAGACGAGGTCTGGCGTGCCGAACGTCTCGCCAACTTTTGCGATTGCCTGGGAAAGGGCGAACGAGGTCGCCAGCGTGTCGGAGCCGGCAAAATAGCGGTCGGTCAAGAGCACCGCTCGGTCGGCGCCGTAGCCGAGCGCCTTGCGCAGCGCGTCCTCTGCCATGGGCGGACCCATAGTGAGCACGGTGACTTCGCCACCATAGGCGTCGCGCAGTTTGAGAGCTTCTTCGAGGGCGAACAGGTCGTAAGGGTTGATGATAGTCGGAACACCCTGGCGCATGATCGTGTTCGTCACCGGATGGACCCTTATCTGTGCCGAGTCCGGCACCTGCTTGATGCAGATTACGATGTGCATTGGCGGTTTCTCCAGGCTCCTGTCCGGATGCGGGCTTGGCGGTTTATCTCCTTGGTTTGCATCATTCGTGCCAACTGTTTTGGGCTGCCCCCTATCCCTAGAACTTCGCTTGGTTGCTTCCGAGGGCGCCGTGGTGATGACGGATTTGTCGGCTTCTCGACATTGTCGCGTCGCAACCCGTGTCGCGGTCATTCCTGTCCGAACCGCTTCAGTACGGAGTCGAATGGGACAAAGGTGCGGCCCGGCGTGGCAGGTTTGTTCGGATCGTGGTCTTTGAGCACCTTGAAGACCCGATGCGAGAGCGGCGAGGAAATCGCGAAGTCTTCGTAAGCGCGTTCGAGCGTCGCGCGCACCCGCGCGGCAATCACCTGGTCGGGCAGACCGGAGAAATCTTCTTCGGCAAGGTATTGGCCCACGCGCTTCATGATATGGAGCCGCGAGACATTCAGCACCTTCGGATCATAGGAGACGCCAAGGACTGCGAAGAACTCCTCCGCAGCCGACAGGCGCTTCAGTCGTGCGAGGATGTCGGTGACATCGATAGGGCGGCTGTCAGCGGAACAATTCATTGCATTCTCCCTGGTCGGAAAACTGTGGTGTCGGTGCGCTCGCGCACGGCTGACCTGGACCCGCACAGCTCCGCGAGGGATGCCTCGCTGCACATTCCATCGTAGAGCTCGACCAGTTGAGTTGCAGTGACGGTCGATTTGGTCTCGGTCGCCTCGCGCCGGGCGCGGGCCACCATCGCGGCTGCCAGATCCGGGTCGAGATCGCGGCCGCTTTCGCTCAGCACATGGGCAATCGCAGTGGCGCCGGAATGCTTGCCGATGACGATACGCCGGCAGCGGCCCACGAGAGCCGGATCGAGCCCCTGATAAGTACGCGAGTCCTTCAGCAGCCCTGCGACGTGAATGCCGGATTCGTGCGTGAAAACATCGGCGCCGACGACCGGTTTAATGGCCGCGGTCTGCCGGCGGGCGGCCCAAGCCACCTGGGCGGCGAGGTCGGGCAATGCGGTCAGCTCGATGCCGGTATCCGCGCCGTCGAGGACCGCCATCGCGGCGGCCACCTCTTCCAGCGCGGCATTGCCCGCACGCTCGCCGAGCCCCAGGACGGTGACGGACGCATGGCGCGCGCCTGCGCGGATCGCGGCCAGCGTGTTGGCGGCAGCAAGTCCGAGATCGTTGTGCGCATGAAATTCAAGCTCGATTGGAGACTGCGGCACGAGCTGGGCGACAAGTTCGAAGGTCGAAAACGGGTCGAGAACGCCGACTGTGTCGGCTAGCCTGACGCGGCTTGCGCCGGCGCGTGCAGCCGTCTCGATGACGCGGGCGAGATGATCCCGATTGGCCCGCGAGGCGTCCTCGCAGCCCACCGCGACGAAGAAGCCGGCGGCGGCTGCGCGCCTGACCATACGTTCGATGACCTGGAGCGCTCCCGCCTTATCGAGGCCGAGCTTGGCGGCAAGTTGGATGTCCGACGCAGGCAGCGATAGATTGATGGCGTGGACGCCGCTCTCGATCGCTGCATCGAGATCCAGCGACGTCATCCGGCACCAGGCCATGAGCCGAACCGGGAGACACCGCGCGACCACGGCGCGAATTGTTTCGATCTCGTCGGCGCCCATGACCGGCGTGCCGATCTCGATCTCTGTGACGCCGGCCGCTGCAAGAGACTCGGCGATCTCCAGCTTTTCCGTCGTGGTAAAGGCGACGCCGGGCGCCTGCTCGCCATCGCGCAAGGTCGTATCGTTGAGAAAGACATGACGGGTCATGAACGGTAGCCGGTTCTGCTGCCGCTCAGGCATAGACCGGATTGACCGTCTTCGGAGCTTCGGTTACCCGGCCCAGAACTGGGAAAGCCACGCAGCTTCTCCACGATTGCCGGCATGACCTCGAGCACCCGGTCGACGTCCGCTTCGCCGTTGTCCCGCGCCAAGGAGAAGCGGACTGCCGCGTGTGGCGTTTTCATCGCGCTCAGGACATGGCTCGGTTCCAGAGAGCCGGAGGTGCAGGCAGAGCCGGAGGAACACGCGATGCCCACGCGGCTGAGGAGGAGTGGAATTCCATCACTTTCGACATCTTCGAAGGAGATGTTTGCGGTGTTGGGCAACCGTTCCAGGGGATCACCGGTGACACAGGTGCTTGGGATGCGCTGGAGAATCCCGTCCTCTAAACGGTCGCGGAGCGACTTTACCCGTGTGGTCTCGTCGTCCATGAATTTCAAGGCGAGTTCGGCCGCCATGCCGAGCCCGACTATGCCGGGCGTATTCTCGGTGCCAGCACGCCGGTTGTGTTCTTGGTGGCCCCCCTTGATCAGCGAGTGGAAATTGACGCCACGTTTTACGAAAAGCGCGCCGATCCCTTTCGGCCCGTGCAGCTTGTGGCCGGAGAGCGACAGCATGTCGATTGCGGTCGAGTTCAGGTCCATCGGAAGCTTGCCGACCGTCTGCACAGCATCGGTATGGAAAAGGGCGCCCACTTCCTTGGCCAACTCGGCAAGCCTGGCCACGGGGAAGATCACACCAGTCTCATTGTTCGCCCACATTATCGAGACGATTGCCACCTGTGGGGTGAGGGCGGCCATATAGGCGTCGAGGTCGAGCCGGCCACGGCAATCCACCGGGATCCTGTGCACCTTGACGCGGCGGGTCTTCTCAAGATGCGCGCAGAGCGTCAGCACGGCGGGATGCTCGACCGCGGACGTCACGATTTCGGTTCGGTTGGGCGCCGCCTCGAGCGCCGAAAGAAGCGCTGCATTGTCGCTTTCTGTCCCACCCGAGGTGAAGGTGATCTCATCGTCGAACTCCGCGCCGATCAGAGCTTGCAACTGCCTCCGCGCCTTTCTCACCGCCGCACTGACTGAGGCGCCAAGAGCGTGCGCCGACGAAGGGTTGCCGAATTGATCCCTAAAGAACGGCAACATCGCTTGCACGACCTCAGGATCGACCCGTGTGGTTGCGTTGTTGTCGAGGTAGACAGGTTTCATGTGCGATCCTCAGTTGACCGGAATGACGCGAGCGCGCGACCGCCTCATTGAGCCTCTGGCGTATGCCGTTGATGATGATGGGCCCGAACTGGCAGCCGGCGCGGACGCCCGAGAGTTTGACGTAGACCGGATCGGCGTCGGCATGGCCAAGTCCGCAGTCGCCGCCGTCAGCCCGCAGGTAAGGACGCCCGAACACGACAACGTTATCGATAAGCCGAATTTGGCGCAGCGGCGCGATTTGGCCGCCAGCAGCTTGGGTGCCACCAGGAACCGAACTGTTTCGGGAGGCGACGTTCTTTGCATCCTACCTGAAGCGATTGCCGGTCCCAAGATCGGCTTCGACCTTGCCTTGTTCTTGAGGACAGGGACATCTGTTGTGCCGGCCATATAAGCCTCCTCTGCCGCAAATGAGTCCGTCGGCGGCAATCGCTTCATGGACCCGCACAGGCGCTTCGGGCGATCAACTGAAGGACTTGCCGCAGCCGCACTTCTCGCGCGCGTTGGGGTTATCGAAGACAAAGCCGGAAGATTCGAGCCCGGTGAGGAAGTCGACGGTCATGCCGGCGACATGCGGTTGGGAGCCCGCGTCCACGAACAGCTTGATCCCATCTGTCTCGGTGATCGCGTCGCCCTCGCGCGACACGCTCTCCAGGCCCATTAAGTATTTGAAGCCGGCGCAGCCGCCGGCCTGGACCATGATGCGAAAGCCTTCCGCCGGCTCGCTGGCGCGGGAAAGAGCAGTCTTGATGGCGGCAACAGCGTTGTCGGTGAGCGTAATCATGGCTCCATTCTCCTCAGTCCGGGACCTGCTTGCGCATCACGTTGCATGCACCGTGCCAAAGCGAAAAAATGTTTCAACACAGCGCGGCATCTCTGACCCTGCGGTGGTTCTTGTGAGTCCATTGCTGCGAAGGTGTCGGCCAACCGACACGTACTGTCGGGTTTGTCGGGTCCGCCACGCGGGATGTTGGGCCTGAGTTGTTGGCTGAACTCACATTAAACCAATGACCATTACAGAAGACTCCTTCTGGGCTTGCTTCGGCGCAATTGGCACAGTTTTTGAAGCTCCACTGGCGAGGCGGCAAGAGACTGCCGATCCACAATCGTGTCGTGGGTGCCCTCGCGATCGATGCGGCGAAGCAAGGGAGCAACATGTCAGGACTGGGTCAGACACGCTTTGTTTGGCGAAGCAGCGCCGCCCGTGGCATCCGAATGACCGATTGGCCGATTGCGACAACACCCACAATCGCTCACCACCGCCCGGTGGCCACCGACCGGCTCGATGAGATTCCATCGGCATGTGCCTGCACGTCTCACTCGGGTCTCGCCGCTCCGATAGCACCCCCGGTTTTCGCGCGGGTGCGACGACGTGCGCACGCTGTCCAGCGACACTTTGTTCACGGGCCAGCAGCAGATCAGGGTCGAGCATTTCGGCGCGCCTTATCGGCTGAAGATTCCCGGGCAGTGCAGCTGATCCTCACACGTAGGTGGAAGCAGGGGTAAGACATGGACCAGCGCGAGAAACCATCGCCGGACGAAATCCGGCGGGCGTGCGAAGACAATCCGAAAATCCGGGAGCATGATCTCGCCGCTCGATTGGGCATTTCGGAAGCCGAATTGGTCGCGGCGCATTGTGGTCACGGCGCGGTGCGCATCGAGCCGCGCGTCGATGATCTGCTGACCGGCCTCGAAGCGGTCGGCGAGGTGATGGCGGTCACCCGCAACCAAAGTGCCGTGCACCAAAAGATTGGCGTGTACGACAAAGTGGTCACCGGCAACCCGCATGCCATGGTGCTCGGCGACGAGATCGACCTGCGCATCTTCCCGAAAGCGTGGGCGTATGGCTTCGCCGTCGAGAAGCGCGAGGGAGCCGAGATCCGCCGCAGCCTGCAATTCTTTGATGCCACCGGCGAGGCGATGCACAAAGTACATCTCAGGCCCGCCTCGAACCTGCACGCCTATCAGAATCTGGCGGCAGAGCTCGTATCCTCCGACCAGGAGCCGATCATATCGGTCGAGGCGAGCGGGGCGCGCGATAACGCAGTGAGTCCAGACCAAGCCGCCACGGTCGACGACCTACGCGAGCACTGGAGCCGGCTGAGCGACGTGCATCAGTTCTACCATATGTTGAAAACACTGAAGCTCAGCCGCTGCCAGGCGATGCGTATGGCCGACGAGGATTACGCCTGGCTGCTCGACAATGATGCCGTTGGCGCCCTGTTCCAACAGGCGGCCGAAGACGAGATGCCGATCATGTGCTTTGTCGGCAATCGTGGTTGCATCCAGATCCATTCCGGCCCGATCAAGTCGGTCAAGCAGATCGGGCCGCGGATCAATGTGCTAGACGAGACCTTCCATCTGCATCTTAGGACCCATCACATCCGCGAGGTCTGGGCCGTGCGCAAGCCGACGAGGGACGGTCACGTCACGTCCGTTGAAGCCTATGGCGCCGACGGCAAGATGATCATCCAGTTCTTCGGCACGCGCAAGGAAGGCGAACGCGAGCGCAGCGACTGGCGGTTTCTGGCCGAGAGTCTGCCACGCGTTCCCGGTCCGACCGACAGGGATGTGTAGAGCCGGCAGGCCCGTAGGATTGAACCGGCCGCCATAGGGCTCGGCGCCACGTTCCGACAGCGGCTCGCGAGGAAATATAGGTCCATGTGCGATAGAGCTTGCCGTGTTAGCGCATACGCACGGTCAGGTGTGCACGCCGGAATTGACCGCATCGATACAGTCAAGCTCGTCGTCGGCCGGACCGCTGCACACGAGTGCATCGCCGTCTAACCGGAAATCCTTGCAGCGCCTGCGAGCGATAAAACGCATACGCCATCAGCGCCGAACCGAAGCGCGGCTCGACCTTGTTGATATTTCCGATCATCGCGCGCAAGCGCAGTCGGGTCTTGTCGGACCGCACCCGATCCTTGCGCTGGATCGCGTCGTTGCTCAATCCGGGCCTTGCGAGCGATCTCCTCGCTCGTCGACCGGAAGGCTGTGCAGCAGCAGCCAAGCCGAACAGCCCGATGTCGCGGACTCGACAAAACCGACCACGGATGTCGGTTGTCGGACGTTGTCCTAAGAATAAGGGACAGGTGATCATCAGCGGCGGGCCCAGTGCAGGCTGGCATTGCTTGGTGCAGCGCCATGGGTACGCCTATCCGGCACGCGACTTGCTTCGACAATTTGATCAGCAGGGCATCAGCAGTGCGTCACGGAGCTCAGAGGTGATTGACCAGCCTCTCAACCCTAACGGGGATAAGCGGCGGCTTTGCTTCATGACCGCAGCGCGGCGGAGATGCCCCTTCTGATCGACTTCGCAACCGATCTCATCCGCGCTGGTGCAGGTGGGCTGTATCAGGCGACAGAATCTAGAAGGCGCCCGACAAGAGACGTGCCCATGCTGGAAATCGACTTTATGAACAGCGGTGCAATCTCAATCGAGCCATGAACGCCAATGTAGAGAAAACAAAATGGCGACCAACCCCGTTCCAGATCATGTCCCGCCCGAAATGGTGAGGGACTTCAGCCTGTTTACATCGCCAGGGATGCCACCAACACCCAACGGGGATCCACACGCAGCTGTCGCTTGCGTACATGACGGGCCTCCGATCTTTTACTCCCGCTACAACACGCAAGATGGCCGGGGTACCTGGGTCATCACCCGTGCCGCGGACCAGCGGAAGGTGCTGCAGGACGCAGAGACTTTTTCCAGCCATCGCAGCATCTTCTCCTCCATACTGGGTGAAAACTGGCCGACGATCCCGCTTGAGCTCGATCCACCGGCCCATGGCGTCTTTCGCTCACTGCTCAATCCGCTGCTTTCGCCAAAGCGGGTGTTGGCTTTGGAACCGGCTGTCCGCGAACGGGCGGTCGAGCTGATCGAAAGGATCGCCGCGTCGGGCACAAGCTGCGACGTGATGAAGGATTTTGCCTTTCCTTTCGCGGTGAGCACCTTTCTTCGCTTTCTGGGGTTGCCCGATGACCGACTCGATACATTCGTCGGCTGGGGGAAAGATCTGCTCCACGGCGACGATAAGGAACGACCTGTGGCTGCCCGGACGATCGTGGCATTCATCGACGAACTTGCAGCCATGCGCCGCCAGGAGGCGGTTGACGATTTCATGAGCTTTATCGTGCAGGCACGGGTCGAGGGCCGCCGGCTGACGGACACCCAAGTCCGCGGCATCGGCGTGCTTGTCTTCGTCGCTGGGCTCGACACGGTCGCAGCAGCTATAGGCTTTGACTTGGCGTACCTCGCGCGCAACCTCAAAGATCAGCAATTGCTGCGGAGCGAACCGGACCGCATCCCGCTCGCAACCGAAGAATTGCTGCGGGCCTATCCGCCCATTCAGTTGATCCGCGTGGCTACGAAAGATATCGACTTCGAAGGCGCGCCGATCCGGAAGGGGGACTATGTTTCCTGCGCCACGATGATTGCCAATCGTGACCCGGCGGAATTCGAATGCCCCAACACAATCGATTTGGAGCGGGAGGACAACCGCCACGCAGCGTTTGGCTATGGTCCCCACCGTTGCCTTGGCTCACACCTTGCCCGGCGGGAGATTGTCATTGGCCTGGAGGAGTGGTTGGCGCGCATCCCGGCTTTCAGGATCAAGCAGGGTACGGCACCGATAACTTCTGGCGGCCATGTGTTCGGGATCGAAAATTTGATCCTGGACTGGTCTTAGGCCCGCCCCGACCCGGGGCACAGACAATGGAGGCAGCGCAATGCGCATCATCGTCCAAAAGGCCAAATGCCAGGGTCACGCGCGATGCGCGGCGCAAGCGCCGGACATCTTCAAGCTTGATGACGAGGGCTACATCCTGCCCGGTGACATTGAAGTTGCGGAAGGGGAGGAACTGCCTGCATCGCGGGGCGCGCGATCCTGTCCTGAACGTGCGCTGGAACTCACCCGCTGCGCGCTTTGAGGACTCATTCAACCGAGAGTCTGGCGGGCTTGAACCATGTGGCCGCACTCAGCACGCGACCTCTGTCCCGCACGGTTCACGTCCAACTCTGCAGGGGCATTTCCGGCGCGGAGGTGCTCCCGATGAGGCGCAAACGCGCAAACGGCAGGGCGGGGTTCGCGAAACACCTCTTCCAATCACAGAATTTGCGACAGAGCCGATGGACCAGGCGAAAATTGCCGAACTACTTGACCGTGAGGCGATCCGCGACTGCCTCTATCGGTACTGCCGCGGAATAGACCGCGCGGATGAAGCGGCGCTCCGCAGCGCGTATTGGCCCGATGCGCATGACAATCACCGGGCAAATTGCGGCTCGGCAGAGGGCTTCATCCGGTTTGCGCTCGGCGTCTTCAAGAGCGGACCCCGCAACATCCATAAGATCACAAACGTCCTGATCGAATTCATCGGCGGGGCAGAGGCCGCGGTCGAGAGCTATTTCACCGCGCTGCAACGCGGACCGGGACAACGACGGAGAAGTACGCCAGGCGCTCCTATGCGGCCGATACTGCGATCTGTTTCACAAGAGGGAGGGGGAGTGGCGGATTGCCGAACGGACAGTGGTCTACGATTGGCTCGAGGAGCAGATCCCACCAGCGGTCATTGAAGCAGAACGGTTCGGCCCGCGACAGCTTATTGGAGCACCGCATCCGCACGATCCGGTTTACACGCTTAAGAAGCGTCGCATTCCTTCTCGCCCTGATGCCTTCAGAGGTTTCGAGTGGGAGGCCGCATCGGCAGTGGGGACAACAGAGTATAACAATTTTGCAATGCCACAGCGATCCCGGCGAAAGCCTGCCCGGTGAGGATGCGGCCGATAGGAGTGCCCTTTTCTCCCCGCGACCGCGTCACGGTGACAGCGTTCTTCTCTGTCGCCCCGAGCCCGCCGACGACGCTGGTGTGCATCGATTTGCGGGACCTCCTCAGAGCCGCTCATCGGGGCAAGCGCCTGTCCTCGGCGGATCCCTCACCCGCTTCGGTATCAAATCGAGAGTTGGACCGCTGCCGGAACCCACGAACGCCCATATGGGCCTACAACTGGCCGTTAGCCTAGAACAACGCACTGGGTCGGCTCGGGGCATCAGGTTCTCATCTTTGTTGATACATCTATACAGACGTCACCGGAGTGCAGGCGTCGCGCAGTGCCGCCAGGATAGCAATTGCGTAAAGGCGCCGATGCGGTTTGCCTTCCAAGAAGATCAGTCTCCTGGTCTGTTCCAGCAGTCAACTGGATCCTCGGGTACCCCGCAGCTAGACTATTCTGCGACTTCAGCCAAGGGGTAAGCGCTATCGAGAAGCGGGGCGCATATGTCGTCAGGGACCGAGGATATCCTGGCCGCGGCCGTTCCAGAAGAGGCGCATCAGATCTGATCAAGCAGATCAAGTCCCGCCACTTAAACGCGAGACGATCGGGTCCGTCGTACTCGCGACGCGGCGGAGTGCTTCATTCCGGACGTCCTTGCGAGCGTCGAAGCAGTCGCAGTTCCCCATTGGGACGAGGCCATCTGCAAACGCGATGGTATCGTCCAAAATATTATATTGGCGACCTGAACACCACGTCGCGCATACTTGCAGCTAGCAGGACAAACGCCCATGCGGCCTGTAGAGATATCTTCGAGTGCCTACAATGAGCCAAATACCACACCTTCCTTCGATCTCGATACCACTGGCGTGATCAGGGGGCCTGCTGGTCGGTGGTGAAGAGGACGCGGCGCCTGGACCTTCGGCTGCAGATAGTCCGCTGAGGCACCGGATAAACCTGCTCTGCCTGCCGGGGAAGCCCGTATGAGTGGTTCGAGTGATCTTGCAAATGAACGTCCCGGGGAGGGGCTTTCAAGCTTTCTCATGAAGGAGGTGCCGTGCACCTGGCCAATGCGATGCGGCAACGGTGAAGCATGTATGTCGCCAGTAAATGCGAGCATCGAAGTCGCTGTCGAATGTACAGTTCGTCCAAATGCGCGATACGTTCGATTTGTTCAAGTAACACTTGGAAAAGTGTTGCATAAAAGAAACGCCAAATTATATAAAGCTGGCAAGCTAAACTTTAAACTTGCACAAATGAGCGTCGCGGATAGCGTCCCACTGTGAAGCGTGCACTGCGATGTGCGTCTGTTTCGATCGTGGGGGCAAGGCGGTCGTCCATTGATGTTCTTCCCTTTTTTATTGAGAGACAAAAGTTGAAGCCGCAAGACGGCTGCTAGGTTGCGCGCATACGAAAACGCAACACATCGCCGTCCTCCAAACTTCATGTCTTCAACGCTCTTTCGGAGGCTTGCTGAGGGAATGCTATTGGGAAAGCCAGATATGTCCGCGTCGAGTGATCTTGGGGATGAAAAGCGCCAGACCGAGCTTTCAAGCTTTGTCATGAGGGAGGTGCAGCGCATTCTTGCCCAATGCGATGAGGCGAAGCAGTGTGACAAGGTTGCTGTTGCGCCTTCGGGTTCTCCTTCCAACGAATTGACCGCCGTGGCCGCCGAATTTCTTGGTAGGCTCGAGGCCGAAGCAGCGCGACGGCTCAACGCCCAGGCGGGTGAGATCGCTTCGCGACCCCGGGCAGCCGATCATCCGCTCGGGCATCCGGTTCTGAAAGATTGCCCGAGAGAAGGCGCGCGCATTGCAGAATGGGCCGGTCCAGTTGCGGGGTCGACGCATCTCGAGAGACGTTTTGGAATACCGCGGTCCACTTTGTATTGGTGGCAGCAACACAATGATGTGGTTGCCTTTCGGAGAGGCTCCCGTAAGCATGTATTTCCCCTAGCTCAGTTCATCGACGGCAGGCCTATGCCCGGAATCAGGCAGGTCCTTTCCTCGATCTCCGATCCCAGACTGGCTTGGCTGTGGCTGATCAGCCCCTCGCCTCTTCTCAAGGGTCGCGTCCCTATCGAATTGCTCAGAGAAGGTATGAACACAGAAGTTGTTTCATCGGCCGCCCAGGCTATTTCTCTGATTGGACCTATCTGACGATTGGCCGGATGCCGGTCGCTGCTCGCGCACATTCTATACGTGCGTAAACAGCAACTGTACCAATTGTGCGATTTGTGCAAATGTATAGTTGTCCAATTTGTGCAAGTAATATTGAAGATTTAGTGACATTAATACAACTGATACTTAGATAAGTGGTTGGCAAACGGAATTTGAACTTGCACTTATTCGCCCGGTGAATAGCGTTCGAGCCGGGAAGGATGCATTGCATGCGCATCTTTTTCGATCGTGGGGACAGGGAGCGGTTCGTCCATCGACGTCCTCGCCCCTTTCAAATCATTGAATGGAGATCAAGTATGAACATCAAGAGCCTTCTTCTCGGCTCAGCTGCGGCTCTGATCGCAGCTTCCGGTGCTCGCGCCGCCGACGCGGTGACGGTCGCCGAGCCGGAACCGGCTGAATACGTCAAGATCTGCGACGTATATGGCTCGGGCTACTTCTACATCCCCGGCACCGAAACCTGCCTGCGCATCGGCGGCTATGTCCGTTACGACATCAGCGCTGGCGACGTTGGCTCCTACGACGGGGCGCGGACCCACGACGTCCAAGACGGCAGCGACCAGG
This sequence comes from Mesorhizobium sp. M0768, assembly GCF_040320195.1. Classification (NCBI taxonomy): domain Bacteria; kingdom Pseudomonadati; phylum Pseudomonadota; class Alphaproteobacteria; order Hyphomicrobiales; family Phyllobacteriaceae; genus Mesorhizobium; species Mesorhizobium sp. M0768. Next base: position 73,299 of record NZ_JAMYPD010000016.1, read on the forward strand.
GCACCTGGCGCAAGAACGCCCGCTTTGACCTAAGGACTTGGACCGGCCAGGAAACCGAACTCGGTACTTTGAAGACATACACCGAAACCAAATTCAATTTCGGTAACCGCAACGCCTATTCGGGTCCCGACAGTCCCCAGAACTATGCCTTCAACAGGGGCATCACACTGAACTTCGCCTGGATCCAACTCGGTGGCCTTCGCGTCGGCAAGGACGAATCGGCCTTCGATACGTTTATCGGCTATGCCGGCAACGTCCTCAACGATACGCTCGTTCCGTACGGCGATTTCGACACCAACGTCGTGCAGTACTACTTCGACGCCGGCAATGGCTTCTCCGCCGTGGTATCGCTCGAAGAGGGGTCTGGCGTCGTCGGCACGATCGACAGCTACGTTCCGCATCTTGTCGGCGGCGTGAAGTACACGCAGGGCTGGGGCGCCATCACCGGCGTCGTGGCTTACGACAGCAACTACGAAGAGGTAGCCGGCAAGGTCCGCTTGGATGTAAACGCCACCAACGAACTGTCGCTGTTCATTATGGCTGGCTATGGGACCGACGACAACCTAACCGATGGGACCTACGCTATTCCTGCCGGCGGTCGCGGCTTCTACAAGCAGTGGGGTGGCAACTGGGCCGTCTGGGGCGGCGGCACCTACAAGTTCAACGAGAAGACCTCTTTCAACCTTCAGGCGGCGTATGACGAGTGGAAGAACCTCGGCATCGCCGCCAATGTCGCCTACGATATCGTTCCTGGTCTGACGATCACGGCCGAAGTCGACTATCTCCACGCTGGCAAGTTCGGGGATGTGGACTTCTCTAACTGGACCAATGCCGACAAGAAGAACAGCGTCGGCGGTCTCCTCCGCTTCCAGCGCTCGTTCTGAGGATTGAAGAGCCCGTTTGCCGCGTTCGAAGCAGTAACTGTGAGCCTAATTTGCGGCTGAACCATTGTGGTGAGCCTTGTAGAGGTTTTCGGCGAATTGCTTGATCACGGACCTCCAATCCGAGCATTTCGTCGATGAGAAGGGCGCCCTGTTCCCGGGCGCCCTTTTTTAACGGTTATCATCAGACTCTCTCCCGGGGGAACTGTAAGAAACAACGCATCGTCCTGCTGGCAGCTGTTTGGCGTCTGCCTTTGGCTTTTTTTTGCTGATCCTGATCCTGCAGATGGTCAGCTTTTTTGGTTGACTAGGCACGCGCAAGCGGGAGGGATCGCGCAGAGACACGCGGAAGTTTTTTTTGCCAGTGGAACCCAGACGACCTGATGGGGAGTCGCGCCAGCAGGGTGGGCGCCACGTCCAGTGCCACCGACAAGGCCTACGATGCGCAGGACTTCACGAGTTACGCTTGATGAAGGTGACGCCGCACGTGGCGCAGAACACCAACGGGGCGCCGTTCGGCGACCGACAGTCGAACGATGCGGCACAGCGACTATGCGGTCAGCCAGCGCATCCGCAAGCGCATTGAGGAGGCGGTTCGGATGGATCAAGACGTCGCCGGACAGGCGAAGACGAACATTCGATCAGACATGCCTTGCCCCGGTTTCAATCGCTGTTCCTATGGCCTCCGGCCGGAGCGCAGCGTTCACCTTGCTGTCGCACAGTGAGGATGCAGCTTCAGCATGGCGCTGGCATGCGTGCGCTCAGCAGCTGCAATAGCTCGCTTGCGTTGGAGAATTCACGATGACACCCCCTTTCGTCACTTGTGAGGGCTTCAGACTGATGCGCAATATCTGACCGCTATCGATGGCAGGACCTGGATCGGCTGCGCCCGCTCGGTGAAATCCTCAGCGTCTGCGGCGGCGAGGATACGATTTCGACGGCGAGCTCGATCGCATGATCATGGTTCTCGACCATTGCCGACCTTTGCATTGGCTGCGGAGCCTGGCGCCCGCTTCTGCCCGATGCCCGACCCATGTTGCGGCCGCCCGGTCGCTTCATGACTTGATAGGACCAACCAGGAGAACGGCACCATGTTTGCTGAACACTATGCCCGGCTCAGCACTGGCCAATGGCCGCAGATCGAGCTGGAGAGGAGGTTCGACCAGCATGTGCTTGCCTGTGTGCTTTCAAGTGCGCTCGAGGAGATCGAGGCCGGCGAGGCGACGGCGACGGAGGCAACCGGCCTTTCGCGCGCCGAGCTGCGCGATGTCCTGGCCCGCAGTTTCCCTGCTATTCCAATCAACGCGTTTGCCTTGGAAGAGGTGAGCGAGCCCGAGCCGGATCTGGAGGAAGAACTTCTGGGTGGACTGCTGCTGGAGCATGCCCGGCCGGGCGACAAGGCGAGCGCCCGCTTCGCCAAGATCATCGCCCGGCGTGCCATGCGCAATGACCATCTCTGGCAGGACCTCGGCCTTTTTAATCGGACCGAGCTCGGCCGCCTGCTCGCCTCGCATTTTCCGACGCTGGCGGCCGGCAACACCCAAAACATGAAATGGAAGAAGTACTTTTACCGCAAGCTCTGCGAGGCCGAAGGTTTTTCGCTGTGCAGCGCGCCCAGTTGCCGGGAATGCAATGATTTCGAAAGCTGCTTCGGCCCGGAGGAAGGCGAAAGCCGCCTCACACGGATCAAGAACGGCATGGCCTTGGATTAAGAGCCGGTTTCGTCAGTCGTACAAGCGCCAGGGCTCGCGCCGCACCAAATGTCTCTTGTCGAATGTCGAACTTTCGCCTTCGAGGATTTGAATGCTGTGCCTGCTGTCCGGTTGCGCCTATGCTCGCTTCGGCGGTCGCCGTCATCATGGCGGAGCAGGACCCGACCCGCACCATCGCCGCCGAGCAACTGGTGTTCTCCGTGCCGTTGCTGCTCGCCTGCCTGGCCGGGCTCTATTCGGAGCGGACCGGCGTCTTCGAGACCGGGCTCGAGGGCAAGATTGCTGGCCGGCGCCTTTGCGGCGCCTAAGGCGGCTGCGGTTAAAGGCTCGGCCCGGCTCGGCCTGGGCGCCGCCGTAGCCACCGCCGTGGATTTTCGCGCTGGTGCACGGTTTCGCCTGGATCACCCATCGCGGCGGCCAGATTGTGTTCGGCGTGGCCATCAATTTCATTGCTGGCGGCTCCACCATCATTCTCGCCAGGCCTGGTTCCGGGAGGGCGCGCGCCGGCGCTCTCCGAAGACTCGCGCTTCGAGGCGATCATTCTGCCCAGCCCGAAGCGGTGCGCGGCGTGCTGGTGCTCGGGCCCGTCTATTCCGAGCTGATCTCGGGCCATTGGCTGTTGGTCTATGTCGCGACCCTGATGGTGCCATTCACCTGGTTGGTGCTGTTTCGCACCCGCTTCGGCCTAAGGCTTCGCGCCGTCGGCGAAAATCCGGCCGCCGTCGGTACCACCGGCATTTCGGTGACCTGCCTGCGCTACCGCGGGGCATCTTCACCGACGTTCTGGCGGGCATGGCCGGCGCGTACCTGTCGCTCGCCCAGAATGCCGGCTTCGTGAAGGACATGACCGCCAGCAAGGGTTCCGTCGCGCTGGCAGCTCTCATCATCGCCAAATGGATACCGGTGCCGGCGATGTTCGCCTGTCTGGCGGCGAAGGTCGCCATGGCCCGGAGGTGAAGCCGGCGAGGGGCTGGCGCTGGTCCATGCGAGATCGGAGGCCGACACGGAACAGACTGCCGCCGCGGCGATCCAGTCGCGCTCGGCGAAACGAAGCCTGCGACCGCCAAAGTAATCATGCGGAGGATCGCGCCGCGCCGTGCATGCGATTGCATCTCTCGTCCCGCTGCGCTGCTGAGGCCTCTTCTGTCAGTCGGTCTAGGTTTCGCGCTTCGGGCCGAGCAGGAACACTGTCAGGGCGGCGAGGAACGTGGCAACAGCACTGTAGGCAATGGCACTGGTAATCCCGGCATTGTCCACCAATAGTCCGCCGAAAATCGCGCCGGCTGCGATTGCCACTTGGAACGCTACGACCATCAGCACACCGGCGCTTTCGGCCTGCTCGGGAGCGGCGCGCCGCACCATCCACGTCTGCAATCCCACCGGCACCGCGCCGAAAGCAAAGCCCCACGCGGCAACCGCAATCGCCGAGGCCGAGGCCCATGCTCCCGCCGTCAGCAGCGAAACAGCGGCTATCGCTATGAGCAGCGGTGCAAGGGCCGCGACTGCCTTGAGACTGTACTCGGCCAGAAGCCCGCCGGCCAAATTGCCGAAGAATCCGCCGATGCCAAAAGCAAGCAACACAAGCGAGATCGTTTCGACATCCAGCGCGGGAATCTTCTCGAGGAAGGCGCGGATATAGGTGATTCCGGCGAAGTGGCCGGAAGCGACCAGCAGGATGACCAAAAGCGCAATTTTGACCATCGGAATCTTGGCCACATCCAGCAGGCTGCGGAAGCTAGCCACGCCAATCGGAGGCAGTCTCGGAATGGTTATGAGTTGCACGAGCAGTGTAGCGGCGCCGCCGGCTGCGGCGAGCATGAAGGCGCTTCGCCATCCCCAGATATCGCCGACATAAGCGCCGATTGGAGCTGCGCAGACGGTAGCTACGGAAACGCCGGTGAGGATGATCGACATGGCGCGCGGCAGGAGGTGGCTTGGAACGAGCCGCATCGCCAGTGCTGCCGACATCGACCAGAAGCCTCCGAGCGCTATGCCGAGCACGACGCGTGCAGTCAGGAGAGCCGCCAGCGACCACGCGCCGGCCGCCAGAACGTCCGACAGGATCAGCAGCAGCGTCATGGTCCACATGACGGTCCTGCGGTCCAGGCGCTTTGTGATGATGGCCACCGTCGGCGCCGAGATCGCCCCGACGATAGCTGTCGCCGTCATCGCCTGTCCAGCCGCTCCCTCGCTGATACCGAGATCATGCGCGAGGGGCGTGAGCAGGCTGACAGGCAGAAACTCTGCCGTGACCAGCCCGAAGGTGCCCAAGGAAAGCGAAATGACCGCACCCCATGCGGGACCAGACGGTGGGACGGGCTTTTCTGGGTCGTGCAGAACAGCGTCCATGACGCCTGCTGCGGATTGGGTCATGAACGAAGTCTCCACTTTGATGCAATGCAACGTGATGTTGGCTGCCTTGACCCAAATCTAAAAACACAAGCGCATTTCCCGGCGGCGTTGCACGGAGGAGGGGATGTTCATTGCTTCGCGATATTTTGTGACGGTGCGGCGCGCAACATCGATGCCGGTTTCCTTCAGCCGGACAGCGATGTCCTCATCGGAAAGCACGTCGCCGGGAGATTCTGCGGCAATGATCGCTTTGATCCGATGCCGGACAGCTTCGGCGGAGTGCGCATCGCCGCCTTGGCAGGACGCGATCGCGACGGTGAAAAAATACTTCAGTTCAAAGACTCCGCGCGGGGTAAGCATGTACTTGTTCGAGGTCACCCGGCTTACCGTCGACTCGTGCACGCCGATCGCGTCAGCGACGGTTCTGAGATTGAGAGGCCGCAGGTGGGCGACGCCATGTTCCAAAAAGGCATCCTGCTGACGCACGATTTCAGCCGCAACCTTAACAATGGTCTTGGCGCGCTGATCGAGGCTGCGGATCAGCCAGGTCGCGTTTTGCAAGCATTCGTCGAGAAATGCTTTATCTTTCGATTTTTGGGGAGTTTGACGCGAGACTTCGGCATAGTAGCTTTGGTTGATCAGCAGCTTTGGCAGCGTGGCGGGATCAAGTTCGATCTGCCACCCGCCTTGCGGCGAGGGCGTGACCCAGACGTCGGGTATGATTGATTCAGACGCACCGGATTGGAATCGGTTCCCAGGCTTGGGATCGAGCGCCCGAATCTCATGCATCATGTCGAGAAGGTCTTCTTCATCGACGCCGCAATGCTGCTTCAGTGCCTCAAAATCGCGTCGCGCAAGCATTTCAAGATTGGCAACCAAAGCTGCCATTGCCGGGTCGAGCCGATTTCGCTGGCGCAACTGAATCTCGAGGCATTCTCTGAGACTTCGCGCAAAAACTCCCGGTGGATCAAAGTGCTGCAAGGTTCCGAGAACCCGTTCCACATCACCTTCCCGGACATTCAGGCTCTCGGCCAGCTCCAAAAGGTTTGCCCGAAGATAGCCAGTGTCTTCCAGATCGGCGGCAAGCTGGCCAGCGATTAGCCGCTCCTGTGGTGTGAACGCAGTGAGGGCGATCTGACGAGCGACATGGTCGTGCAATGTCTCCGCGAGGCTGGCAAACTCGTCGAGGGAAGGGCCATTACCCGGCGGGTTGTTGGTCGTGTTGCGAAGTGATTTCCATTGCCCGAGCCGTTCAGGCGACCCGGCCCCGGTCGGTCCGTCAACGGCGTTTGCGCGTGGGCCGATAGGCTGATCCGCTCCCGAAATCGAAACATCGCCAAAAGGCCCGCCATCGTTTGACGCAGATTCCAAGAGCGGGTTCTTCTCGACTTCCCGCACCACGAACTGATGCAGTTCAGTATGGGCCAGTTGCAGCAAGCGAATCGACTCAATGAGTTGAGGCGATGCGACCATCGATTGCTTCTGGCGCTGAAGCAGGCTTGCTGAGGATTGCATGGTGAGCGCGATAATCCTGTCGAGGAGCCTCTTGGGGCGGGCAATGGCACCAGTGAGACGTTTTCTAGGTCATGCGGCGGCTTTCAGCGTTTCGAGAACGTTTTGCGGTGATGAGACGCCATAGGGGTCGGCCTCGCAGTTGTCGGAGAAACCTTCCTCCTCGAACCACTGCTCCACCACGCCATTGTTGATCAGGGCGGCGTAGCGCCAGGAGCGCATCCCGAAGCCGAGATTGTCCTTGGCGACCAGCATGCCCATCTTGCGTGTGAACTCGCCTGAGCCATCGGGGATGAGCTCGACCTTCTGCAGGCCCAAGGACTTCCCCCACGCATTCATGACGAAGGCATCGTTGACGGAGACGCAGTAAATCGCGTCAATTCCCTCCTTCTCAAACTCATCATAGAGCTCTTCGAAATTGGGCAGTTGGTAGGTCGAGCAGGTCGGCGTGAAGGCGCCAGGCAGCGAGAACAGGATGACGCGCTTGCCGGCAAAGTAGTCGTCAGATGTCTTTTCTTCCCAGCGATATGGATTTGGGCCCTGGACTGACTCATCGCGAACACGCGTGAGAAAGGTGACGAAGGGAACCTTCTTTTGAACGGTCATCAACTTGCTCCTCAGGAAAAAACTGGCGCGCCGGATTCTGGCAGAGGCTGGCGCAATACCGAGCAAAGGCTCGTATGCCGGGGATGAAATGAGGCCCTCGCGGCTCGCACCCTCCTTTTTCCATCCCGATGTAGGGGAACGTCTTGGCTGCTGGTCTTCGTCACCCGAACGCCATCGATCTGAGCAAGTGGAGGCTGTCGAGCCGCTGGGGCAATCTTTCCACGGCTATGGCGCCGGAAGCGGCATCCATCGCTCGCGCTCGTGCCCGGGACAAAGTGATAGCGGGCCCGAAGTAGCCAATATCGGACGCGTGTGGAGGCCTCAAATGTGACTTCACGCAGGAGACCCGCGTTACTGAGCTGATTCGGCGTATCGTCGATATTTGCCAGTGACCCGCCGACCTTGGCTTCGGTGGCTCTTTGATGGGGCTCTTGGGCACTCACATGCTGATCAGAACCGGTAAACGGCAATTGCGCGAGCGCCATGTGTTGGCGTGCCGGCATCGGACCAGCCATGCGCAAAGCGGCCACCGAGAACGGCCTTCCGGAGGAGACGATGTCCCGATGTTCAGCGGGAACGGGCATCGTCTCCTCAGGCCACTGTCTAGAGCTTCGCGCGTCGGGCATGGTGCAAGTCGCTTTCATCGTGATTTGATGGTGCTCTAACCAGGAGCAGCAAGCGGCGTGCCATTTCAAATAGAGGTGCTGTTGGACCGCCCCCTTCTTCTCGGAGGCCGTGTCTTAGAAGATCGGGCGCGCGCTATACCGCCTCGTCACACAGGCAACAACGATGCTGTATGGTGCGGATATTCGGCGCTTCAGCCCCGGCTGGGCAAAGAAGAACCGGAAGCCGAGCCGATGCACTACCTGAGGCTGGCGGGCACTCCAGTCATTGCGTAGCGTGTGCCGCTAGCGTTCATGGGTGCGCAGGCCCGGCTATCGCGAACACGCGCCTTGTCGCAGCAACATGAGCGCGCGCTCTTGGGCAAGCGCCCTGGCGCCGTGAGGATCGAATTCCCAATCGTGTCTGTTTGCCGCCCTCTTATGTTCGAAACTGGACCAGAATGTCGCAAGCCCGACCTAAAGGTCGCCCGAGGCGTTCTGTCCGACACTGTTCCGTCGCCTTTGTTGGCCCGCGACACCGGCCTATTTCGCCTAGCTCTTCTCTGGCCTCAGGCTAGGCCGCTGAGAAGCTGCCACAATTTTTTTCTGCTGCGGCCAAATTGGCACGAGATTTGAAGCACCTTCGTTGCGGGCCGGGAGCCGCCGACCGACTTTCATTTCGTGGATGACACGAATGGAACGAAGAAAGAAAAGCAAAATGTCAAATCCGCGTCGGATAGCGTCTATGGGCAGGGGGTCCTCGGCGAAACCGCCCTTACCCAACAGCTCGCCGCCCTTGTCGACCCTTGCGCAGGAAATCTTGGCCGGCGGCGGCTCAAAGGCCCACCACACCGACCTTATCCTGAAATCGATGGTCCAGGATAAAGTTCTGCATCTCGCCGCGCGGTGTGCCTAGACAGTTACACGTTGGCCGGTCTTGATAATCAGGCCGGCCGTCGGAGGACGTCATCTGTATGCCGTCTTAGGTCATTCGCTGCCGCAGCGCCCGCCCGTCACCTTCCGCCCTTCCATCGCTATAGAGTGAAGTGCCACCATGCTCGAACAACCTTTGCCGACGCTGCCGATGTGGCGCGTCGATCACATTGAGCCCTCGCCCGAGATGTTGGCACTACGCGCCAACGGTCCGATCCACCACGTGCGCTTCCCGTCCGGGCACGAAGGCTGGTGGGTCACAGGCTATGACGAGGCCAAGGCGGTGTTGTCCGACGCGGCGTTCCGGCCCGCGGGAATGCCGCCGCCGGCATTCACCCCGGATTCGGTGATTCTCGGTTCGCCAGGATGGCTGGTGTCGCACGAGGGGGGCGAGCATACGCGGTTACGCACGATCGTGGCGCCGGCCTTCAGCAACGGCAGGGTGAAGCAGCTCGCGCAGCAGGTCGAGGCGATCGCCGCGCAGTTGTTCGAGACGCTGGCGGCCCAGCCCCAGCCCGCCGATCTGCGGCGCCACCTCTCCTTTCCGCTTCCGGCCATGGTCATTGGCGCGCTGATGGGCGTGCTCTACGAGGATCACGCCTTTTTCGCCGGGCTGTCCGACGAGGTGATGACGCACCAGCATGAAAGCGGCCCGCGAAGCGCGTCGCGCTTGGCCTGGGAAGAACTCCGCGCCTACATTCGCGGCAAGATGCGGGACAAGCGCCAGGATCCGGGCGACAACGTGCTGACGGATCTGCTCGCGGCGGTCGACCAGGGCAAGGCGACCGAGGAAGAGGCGATCGGCCTGGCGGCGGGCATGCTGGTGGCGGGGCACGAGAGCACCGTCGCGCAGATCGAATTCGGCCTGCTGGCCATGTTCCGCCATCCGCAACAGCGCGAACGCCTGGTCGGCGATCCATCCCTGGTGGACAAGGCGGTGGAGGAAATCCTGCGCATGTACCCGCCGGGCGCCGGCTGGGACGGCATCATGCGCTATCCGAGGACCGACGTGACCATCGCGGGCGTGCATGTTCCCGCGGAGAGCAAGGTGCTGGTCGGCCTGCCGGCGACGTCGTTCGATCCGCGCCATTTCGACGACCCGGAAATCTTCGACATCGGACGCGACGAAAACCCGCACCTGGCGTTCTCCTACGGGCCGCACAACTGCATCGGCTTGGCGCTGGCCAGGCTGGAACTCAAGGCGGTGTTCGGTTCGATCTTCCAGCGCTTTCCCGCGCTGCGCCTGGCCGTGGCGCCCGAAGAACTGAAGTTGCGCAACGAGATCATCACTGGCGGGTTCGAGGAGTTCCCGGTGCTCTGGTGATGCGCGGACGCCACCAGGAACGCGATGTTCTCGAATTGCCGGCGCGCCTGCCGCGCGCCGATCAGATCAGCCAGCCAACAGGTGACCAAGATGGACGTGCAAGAAACCACGGCAGCATGCCGGGACGCCTTCGCCGAACTGGCGTCGCCAGCGTGCATTCAGGACCCGTACCCATTCATGCGGTGGTTGCGCGAGCACAATCCGGTACATCGCGCGGCGTCGGGCCTCTTTCTGTTGAGCCGCCACGCTGACATCTACTGGGTGCTCAAGGCCACGGGCGATGCTTTTCGGGGGCCGGCGCCAGGCGAACTGGCGCGCTATTTCCCGCGTGCGGCGACCAGCCTGTCGCTAAGTTTGCTGGCGTCCACTTTAGCGATGAAGGAACCTCCAACGCATACGCGTCTGCGCCGGCTGATCTCGCGCGATTTCACCATCGGCCGGATCGACAACCTGAGGCCGACCATCGCTCGCATTGTCACAGCGCGCCTGGACGGCATGGCGCCCGCACTGGAGCGCGGGGAGGCAGTGGACCTGCATCAGGAATTCGCGCTGGCCTTGCCCATGCTGGTTTTCGGCGAACTGTTCGGCATGCCCCCGGACGACATTCTCGGGCTCGTCACCGGCATCAGCGCCATTCTGGAAGGCCTGAGCCCGCACGCCAGCGATCCCCAACTCGCTGCGGGGGACGCGGCCAGCGCCAGGGTGCAGGCCTACTTCGGCGACCTCATACAGCGCAAGCGCACCGATGCCCGCCACGACATCGTGTCAATGCTGGTTGGCGCACACGACGACGATGCCGACATGCTGTCGGATGCGGAATTGATCAGCATGCTCTGGGGCATGCTGCTGGGCGGCTTCGCCACCACTGCCGCGGCCATCGGCCATGCGGTCCTGGCGATGCTGGCGTATCCCGAACAGCGGCACTGGCTGAAGGGAGATGCCGTGGGGGTGAAGGCATTCGTCGAAGAAGCCTTGCGCTACGACGCGCCCGCCATGTTCAGCTCCATTCCGCGTATCGCCCAGCGCGACATCGAACTGGGCGGCGTGGTGATCCCGAAGAACGCGGACGTGCGCGTGCTGATTGCGGCCGGCAATCGCGACCCGGACGCCTTCGCCGATCCCGACCGCTTCGATCCCGTGCGGTTCTACGGCACCAGTCCTGGCATGTCGATCGACGGGAAGATCATGCTGACCTTCGGCCACGGCATCCACTTCTGCCTGGGTGCGCAACTGGCCCGAGTGCAGTTGGCCGAGAGCCTGCCGCGGATCCAGGCGCGCTTCCCCACGCTGGCATTGGCCGAGCAGCCGACCCGGGAGCCCTCCGCGTTCCTTAGGACGTTCCGCGCGCTGCCGGTGCGGCTGCATGGGCAGGAGGGCTGAGATGCGCGTCCTGGTCGATCAGGATCTGTGCGGAACTACCGGGCAGTGCGTGCTGACGCTGCCGGGCACCTTTCGCCAGCGCGAACCGGACGGCGTGGCCGAAGTGTGCGTGGCGACGGTCCCGCAGGCGCTGCACGCCGCCGTGCGGCTTGCGGCCAACCAGTGCCCGGTCGCCGCCATTCGGGTCATCGAAAGCGACGCTGGCGATGACGAGCGCGCCAGCGCCGACCCTGCGCCTTCTCCGGCGCAGGCCCAGCGGTATGCCGCGAAGGACCAATGCAATTCAGGAGACACGATGGGACGGTTTGAAGGCAAGGTGGCCGTGGTGACCGGCGCCGGCGCCGGCATCGGCAAGGCATGCGCTCTCGCCATCGCGCGCGGAGGCGGCAGAGTGGTGGTGGCCGACATTGATGGCTCGGCGGCCATCGCCTGCACCGCGCAGATCGCGGCCGAAGCAGGCCACGCGCTGCCCATAGCCATGGATATCGCCGATGCGCAGGCGGTGGCAGCGCTGTTCGAGACGGCGGAGCGGCACTTCGGTGGGGTCGACCTGCTGGTGAACAATGCGAGCGCCATGCATCTGACCCCGCGCGACCGCGCGATCCTCGACCTGGAGCTGGCAGTCTGGGACCAGACCATGGCGACCAATCTGCGCGGCACGCTGCTCTGCTGCCGGCAGGCCATCCCAAGGATGATCGCCCGGGGCGGTGGCGCGATCGTCAACATGTCGTCGTGCCAGGGGCTCACCGGGGACACCGCGCAGACGTCCTACGCCGCGTCGAAGGCGGCGATGAACATGCTCTCGGCTTCGCTCGCCACCCAATACGGTCATGCGCAGATCCGCTGCAACGCCGTTGCGCCGGGTCTCGTCATGACCGAGCGTCTCCTCGCCAAGCTGGACGAGTGCATGCAACGGCATCTGCGCCGTCACCAGCTCCTGCAGCGCGTCGGCCGCCCCGAGGACGTGGCCGCGCTCGTGGCGTTCCTGCTCTCCGACGATGCTGCGTTCATCACCGGTCAGGTCGTGTGCATCGATGGCGGCATGCTGGCGCATGTGCCGACATACGCCGACGGTGGCAACAGCTGCGCCGCGCGCCCTGCCGGCCACACCGAATCGGCGGCGGCGGCGCGCTGCTGATGGACATGCTGCTCAACCCGCTCAACCGTCGGCACCGGCTGCGATGCGACATCCAGGTCATGCCTGGCGCTTTCCCCCTGGTCGGGCATCTTCCCGCTATTGTCTGCGACCTGCCGCGCCTGCTGCAGCGCGCAGAACGGACGCTGGGCAGCCACTTCTGGCTGGATTTCGGCCCTGCCGGACACCTGATGACCTGCGTGCATCCGGATGCGTTCGCACTGCTCCGGCACAAGGACGTGTCCTCGGCGCTGATCGAAGAGATCGCGCCCGAATTGCTTGGCGGAACGTTGGTTGCCCAGGACGGCGGCGCGCACCGGCAGGCGCGCGATGCGATTAAGGCGGCGTTCCTGCCCAAGGGGCTGACCCAGGCCGGCATCGGCGACCTGTTCGCGCCCGTCATCTGGGCGCGGGTGCAGGCGTGGCGCGAGCGCGGCGACATAACCATCCTGCGCGAAACCGGCGACCTGATGCTCAAGCTCATCTTCAGCCTCATGGGAATCCCCGCGCAGGACCTGCCGGGATGGCATCGCAAATACCGGCAACTGCTGCAGTTGATCGTCGCGCCCCCGGTCGACCTGCCCGGACTGCCCTTGCGGCGAGGCCGCGCCGCCCGCGACTGGATCGACGCGCAGTTGCGCCAGTTCGTCCGCGACGCGCGCGCGCATGCCGCGCGCACCGGGTTGATCAACGACATGGTGAGCGCCTTCGACCGCAGCGACGATGCGCTTTCCGATGACGTCCTGGTCGCCAATATCCGCTTGCTGCTGCTTGCCGGTCACGACACCACTGCCTCGACGATGGCCTGGATAGTGATCGAGCTGGCGCGGCAGCCTGTGCTGTGGGACGCCCTGGTCGAGGAGGCGCAACGCGTGGGCGCGGTGCCGACCCGGCACGCGGACCTGGCTGAGTGTCCGGTCGCCGAGGCGCTGTTCCGCGAGACGCTGCGCCTGCATCCGGCGACCACGCTCCTGCCGCGTCGCGTCCTGCAGGAATTGCAACTCGGCCAACGGCGCATTCCCGCGGGCACCCATCTGTGCATCCCGCTGCTGCATTTCTCGACCTCGGCGCTGCTGCACGAGGCGCCTGATCAGTTCCGTCTGGCGCGGTGGCTGCAACGCACGGAGCCGATCCGGCCGGTGGACATGCTGCAGTTCGGTACCGGCCCACACGTCTGCATCGGCTACCACCTGGTATGGCTGGAAATGGTGCAGTTCTGCATCGCCTTGGCGCTGACGATGCACCAGGCCGGGGTGCGGCCGCGGTTGCTGAGCGGCGTCGAAAAAGGCCGGCGGTATTACCCGACCGCACATCCGTCCATGGCAATCCGCATAGGCTTCTCATGAGCTGGCATCGCATGCCCCGTGTGGCGAGGCAGCGGCGCCGGCGAGGCGCGGCATTGCTGCACTCAGCGCACGCGCTCGGTGCGACGCCGGCAACACCGCTGCGGCTTGGCGCTCGCTGTGGCCATCTCGTGTCAGGTACAAGGACATGAAAAACATGCAGACCGGTTCCACGCTACACGACGACCGAACTGGCGTTTCCGTGCTCGGCGGATTGGGCGCGCAGGCGCGCGGCGCATCCGGCAGGCTGCTGCCGGAGATCTGGATGCAGGACGGCGCAAAGCGGGTCGAACAGGCGCTGGCGCGTCTTCTCTGCGCCGAAGACGACGGTGAGACCGAGCTGATGGCGGCGATGCGCTACGCCACCTTGCATGGCGGGAAGCGCACCCGCGCCTTGCTCTGTCTGGCTGCCGGCGCACTGGCCGACACGCCGGCGCACATGCTTGACGACGTCGGCGCCGCCATCGAGATGATGCACGCCTGTACCCTGGTCCACGACGACCTGCCCGCGATGGACGACGACGTGCTTCGCCGCGGCCTTCCGACCGTGCACGTCAAGTTCGGCGAAGCCACTGCGATCCTGGCCGGCGATGCGCTGCAGGCGCACGCCTTCCTGACCCTGGCGAGCCTGGATGCGCCGGGCGACAACCGTATCGCGCTCGTGCGCGAACTGGCGCAGGCCGTGTCCGCCGAGGGTGCCGCAGGCGGGCAGGCCATGGATCTGTCGCTGGTCGGAAAGCACGCCGAGCTGGACAGGATTGTGGCGATGCACCGGATGAAGAGCGGAGCGCTAGTGCGCGCGTCCGTTCGCATGGGCGCGCTATGCTCCATCGCGGAGGATGCCGCGCACGCTGCGCTGTACTGTGCGCTCGATCGGTACACCGCCTGTTTCGGCCTGGCGTTGCAGGTGGTCGATGACATTCTCGACGCGACAGCGGATACCGCGACGCTGGGCAAGACCCCCGGCAAGGACGCGGCGGCGCAGAAGCCGACCTGCGCGTCGATCATGGGGCTGCAGGCAGCGCGCCAGTTCGCGCTGGATTTGTTGCGCGACGCCGGGGAAGCCATCGCCCCGCTGGGGCCGCGTGCGGAACGGTTGGCGCAGATACTGCAGCGGGCCAACGGGTATCTGTTCAAGCACGCGCCATGCGCATGAGCACGCCCGTCCACATGGAGTCGCCCCTGTGCCGCTGCGATCGGCCGGCGGCAGCGGTGCATGCTGCACTGTGCCCGAGTCCGCGGCGATGTGCGCGGCGTCTGCCGATCCTGGTTCTCGTCAACCGTCTGCAGAAGGAACATCCCGCGTGAACGCGCTGTCCGAACAGATCCTTTCCGAATTGCGCCACCTGCTGAGCGAGATGAGCGACGGCGGCAGCGTCGGTCCGTCCGTCTACGACACGGCGCGAGCTCTGCAGTTCCACGGCAACGTCACCGGTCGGCAGGACGCATACGCGTGGCTCATCGCGCAGCAACAGGCCGATGGCGGATGGGGAAATGCGGACTTCCCGCTGTTCCGCCATGCGCCCACGTGGGCGGCGTTGCTGGCATTGCAGCGTGCCGATCCTCTTCCCGGCGCTGCCGACGCAGTCCAGGCTGCAACCCGGTTCCTCGAGCGCCAGCCCGATCCCTACGCGCATGCGGTGCCGGAAGACGCGCCGTTCGGCGCGGAGCTGATCCTGCCGCAGTTGTGCGGCGAGGCCGCATCCTTGCTGGGCGGGGTGGCGTTTCCGCGCCACCCGGCGCTGTTGCCGTTGCGGCAAGCGTGCCTGGTCAAGCTGGGGGCGGTGGCAACTTTGCCGAGCGGCCATCCGTTGCTGCACTCCTGGGAGGCCTGGGGGACGTCGCCGACCACCGCATGCCCGGATGACGACGGCAGCATCGGCATCAGTCCGGCGGCCACCTCCGCGTGGCGTGCGCACGCCGTGACACAGGGGAGCACGCCGCAGGTCGGGCGCGCCGACGCGTATTTGGAGGCGGCATCACGGGCGACGCGCAGCGGCATCGAAGGTGTCTTTCCCAACGTCTGGCCGATCAATGTATTCGAGCCATGCTGGTCGCTGTACACCCTGCATCTGGCCGGTCTGTTCGCGCATCCCGCGCTGGCCGAGGCGGTGCAAGTGATCGTCGCGCAGCTCGACGCCCGCCTCGGCGTGCGCGGTCTGGGCCCGGCCTTGCACTTCGCGGCCGATGCGGACGATACCGCCGTTGCGATGTGCGTCCTGCGCCTTGCAGGCCGCGACCCGGCGGTCGATGCGTTGCGCCATTTCGAAATCGGCGAGCTGTTCGTCACCTTCCCCGGCGAGCGCAATGCCTCGGTGTCGACCAACATCCATGCCCTGCATGCGTTGCGGATGTTGGGAAAGCCCGCGGCCGGCACCAGCGCCTACCTCGAGGCCAATCGCAACCCGGACGGTCTATGGGACAACGAAAAATGGCACGTTTCGTGGCTGTATCCCACCGCGCATGCGGTCGCTGCGCTGGCGCAAGGCAAGCCCCAGTGGCGCGACGAGCGCGCGCTGGCGGCGCTCATGCAGGCGCAGCGCGACGACGGCGGCTGGGGCGCCGGTCGCGCGTCCACATTCGAGGAAACCGCCTATGCGCTGTTCGCGTTGCACGTGATGGACGGGAGCGAAGAGCCGACAGGGCGCCCCCGCATCGCGCAGGCGGTGGCGCGTGCGCTGGAGTGGATGCTCGCCCGCCATGCGGCGCATGCATTGCCGCAGACGCCGCTGTGGATCGGCAAGGAACTGTATTGCCCCACCCGGGTGGTGCGCGTGGCCGAACTCGCCGGGTTGTGGCTGGCGCTTCGTTGGGGGCGGCGCGTCCTGGCCGAGGGAGCAGGAGCGGCGCCATGATCCACACCGAACGCGCGCTGCAGCAGGTGCTGGAGTGGGGGCGTTCCCTGACCGGGTTCGCCCACGAGCATGCCGTGGAAGCGGTCAGGGGCGGCCAGTACATCCTGCAGCGCATCCACCCGAGCCTACGCGATACCAGCGCCCGCACCGGCCGCGATCCGCAGGACGAAACGCTGATCGTGGCGTTCTATCGCGAACTGTCGCTGCTGTTCTGGCTCGACGATTGCAATGACCTTGGCCTGATCGCGCCGGAGCAGCTCGCCGCGGTGGAGCAGGCGCTCGGGCAGGGCGGGCCGTGCACGCTCCCCGGATTCGAGGGCTGCGCTGTGCTGCGCGCTTCGCTGGCCGCGCTCGCCTACGATCCTCGCGACTATGCTCAGCTTCTCGACGATACCCGGTGCTACTGCGCGGCGCTGCGCGCCGGACATGCGCAGGCGGCAGGGGCGGAACGCTGGTCCTACGCCGAGTACCTGCACAACGGCATCGATTCGATCGCCTACACGAACGTGTTCTGTTGCCTGTCGTTGCTGTGGGGGCTGGACATGGCGACCTTGCGCGCACGTCCGGCGTTTCGCCACGTCCTGCGGCTCATCTCCGCGATAGGGCGCCTGCAGAACGATCTGCATGGACGCGACAAGGACAGGTCGGCCGGCGAGGCCGACAACGCGGCAATCCTGCTGCTGCAGCGCTATCCGGCTATGCCTGTGGAGGAGTTTCTCAACGACGAGCTGGCCGGCCATATGCGCATGCTGCACCGGATGATGGCGGAAGAACGCTTTCCCGCGCCGTGGAGACCGTTGATCGAGGCCATGGCGGCCATCCGCGCGCAGTACTACCAGACCTCGACCAGCCGCTACCGCAGCGACGCTGCGGGCGGAGGCCAGCGTGCGCCGGCCTGAACGCACGGAGGCGGCGGCGTGCGCGCGCTGCCGTCGGTCCGATCCGACGCAACGCCGTCGCCCGATGCGACGGATGGAGCGAGCATGAGCGACACCGCCCTGAGCCGGCGCAAGGACGACCATCTGGACATCGTGCTGGATCGGCGAACGGCGTCGGCCACGGTCGCCGCCGGCTGGGAGTACATCCGTTTCGAACACTGCGCATTGCCCGAGTTGGACCTGACGCAGATCGACCTGCGCGCCTCGCTGCTGGGCAAGACCATGCGCGCGCCGCTGCTAATCAGCTCAATGACCGGCGGCATGCCACGCGCCGAGGCCATCAACCGGCATCTGAGCGAGGCAGCGCAAGCCTTGGGGATCGCGATGTGCGTCGGTTCGCAGCGCGTGAGCCTGCAATCCCGCAACTCCCAGGGGCTGACGCGCGCGCTGCGCCGCCTGGCCCCAGACATTCCCTTGCTGGCCAATATCGGCGCCGCGCAACTGCGCGAGGCCGACGGCCTGGACCTGGCGCGCCGGGCGGTGGAAGCGCTGGAGGCCGATGGACTCATCCTCCATCTCAATCCGCTGCAGGAAGCGGTACAGCCGGAGGGCGACCGCGACTGGCGCGGTGTCCTGGCGCAGATCGCTCGCGCCGCGCGCGGCGTGGGCGTGCCGATCGTGGCCAAGGAAGTGGGGTCGGGCCTGTCCGCCTCGGTGGCCTGTGCGCTCGTCGAGGCGGGCGTGGCGGTGATCGATGTCGCCGGCGCCGGCGGCACCAGTTGGGCCGCGGTGGAGGGCGAGCGCGCCCGCGATGCCGCCGACCGTGCAGTGGCGATGGCGTTCGCCGATTGGGGGATTCCGACCCCGGCCAGCGTGCAGGCGATACGTCGGGCGCTGCCAACGGTGAAGCTGATCGCGTCGGGCGGGATCCGCGACGGCGTCGACGTGGCCAAGGCCATCCGCCTGGGCGCGGACATCGCCGGGCAGGCGGCCGGCGTGCTGCGCGCGGCTACGGTATCCACCGAGGCGGTTGTCGCGCATTTCGAGATCGTCATCCGTCAGTTGGCCGTCGCCTGCTTCTGCACCGGCTCGGCTGATCTGGCGGCGTTGCGTCAGGCGCGCTTGTTGCCCTCGGCGCATCTGCCCGCCGGTTGATGCCGGC
This sequence comes from Mesorhizobium sp. M0768, assembly GCF_040320195.1. Lineage (NCBI taxonomy): Bacteria > Pseudomonadati > Pseudomonadota > Alphaproteobacteria > Hyphomicrobiales > Phyllobacteriaceae > Mesorhizobium > Mesorhizobium sp. M0768. The sequence goes on from NZ_JAMYPD010000016.1 coordinate 91,974, forward strand.
GTCGCCCGCACGTGGCGGCGGGCACCTAGTCTTACTGAGTCAGAAAGTCGCGGATGCGGGGGATTTGCGCTGGTCGCGGATTTGTTCGGGTGCTGCTTCATGATCAGGGAGGCGCCCCGCCATGCCCGACTGGACAGCCGAGAATGAAGCCGCGTTCGACGCCTATGTCGATGCTTTGACGGGGTGATCGGTCACGCCGACCGAGCTGAGCCCCTGAAGGGTCGGAACAAGGTGCGCCGGGAGACCGGCAAGGAGTAGATGGTGCAAATCCATTGCAATGAAGGAGTAGCGATCCACATTGACTCCGAGTCATGCGCGGTCGGTCGCGAGGAGACCGGTAACTTCTCTGGGGTCAAACACGGGTTGTTAGGCTCGAGCAGTCCATCAGCATCGTTTTGAGACAAAGCGATGGCGGTGGAATGGACGGTTACGATCGAGGGCCGGAACGAATTCGTGACATGCCGGAAGGAGGTCCGCATAGACAAGAGCTGGGAGAGCCTGTTCCACGGCGATATCGGCCTGTCGATCGGCGATAGCAAGAAGATCATGGCAGCACTGCAGAACGCAGTCGTGAATCATGAGGCGGCTTAGGGGCACCAAATCGAACCGCCGAGAAAGTCCCATTATCGTTTTGATTACCGTGACTTAGGCTGGTGCCTCGCAGAGACCAAATTCCGATGTTGTGGACCTTATGCGATCCCAATGTGGACCGCGCGTCGATCATACAGGCCGAAACGCCTTAGGCAATCGATATTACCGCCCACGGGCAGCGGATCATTTCTGGTTGATGAACCGTAAGGCACCAGTCAAAACTCTTGCCCCCGCCGGTTGCACTGGTCATAACTTCGCTCGCGGAGCGATAGGGGGAAGTCATGGAAAAAATCCAAGTAAACGTCAGCCAACTTCTGTTGGACCTTGAAAATCCCCGAATTGTGAGCGCCGACACGCAGCCTGATGCATTGCGCTCCATGATCGAGTTCGATCCGCGCCACTTCAAAACCATGATGGAGAGTATCAAGGACCACGGCCTGGATCCGGGAGATGCGTTCTGCGTTATCGCAAGTGAGATCGATCCGGACGAATTTATTGTCGTGGACGGAAACCGGAGGCTCGCGGCCCTTACCTGTCCGCGACGCCGCCAAGCTAGGCGGACTATAATGTCGTAGGCGCGATTTGCAGCCGGTTGAAGAGGAGCCCGGCTATCGCAGAAATCGCGACACTCGGAACAACCGCGATCACGAGCACGCCAGATAGGTCGGTATAATGTTCCCACAGATCAGGGGTTCGGGGCGAAGGAATAAGGGCCAGAGCGCCCCACAATGTAATGTTCAACAAGGCACAACCGACGAACAGGAGCAACCAGAAGTGTTTAGTGCGAGGTTGTGAGGAATAGAATGAAACGACCAAGCCTAAAATGAACAGCCCCAGACAATGGCTAACCGCGAAAGCTTGCCCAAAAAACGACAGGGGGATTTTTCCATTCCAAGGGCGGACTAGCATAACTAGTTGAAGACAACTCGGAATCGCGACCATCAAGATGCTGAGAAGTGCGTCATCGACGCCTTTGACGCGACCCAGGACGAAGTTTAGTCCAAAAATACCGACTAGAACGGCAGTTCTGCACCTGAGAAGCTATATCCGAGACCCTTTCACCTACCGCTGCTCTGCGCCAAGTGCGATACATAATGCTATGCTGTTCTAATATTTCTCCAATTTTCCTTTTATGTTTTTCCATGAATTTGGCGATACTTACTTTCAGGTCGGCCCTTTCTTTGTCCGTAACCATCTCGTCCCTCCATTGGCCGCCTGACAATTTCTGACACATAACTGACAGTGAAAGGAATATCCGGCGGCCGGGCTTCAGGCAACAATGCGGTCACCCTGCTAAAGGGAAATCGCAAGAAGATGAAAATGCTGAAGTCTACCTCGACGTCGTTCTTCCTGTTACTGGCTGCCACGAGCACCGGCCACGGCACGGACGCCTACACAGCTACCAACCCCCACGACAATAGCTACGTCGAAAGGCCCGTTGCTCCCGCCGTCACTCCGCCGAGCCACCTTTTCGTGGTTCCGCTCCCGGATGGCAACGCCGTCGGCGGCGGCTCCTACACCACGCAGGGCGGTGTCACCTTTCAGGGCTATGGCGGCACCGCTGGTGGCGGTAGCGGTGGCGGCTCGGTGACCTTCCCGATGCCGGGCGGCTAAGCTGCCTGGACGGAAAGGAGCGCCTCTAAGTTCATTCCGGAGGCGCTCCTCAGAATTCACGTCAAGGAGATCAAGATATGCAAAAGCTTTTAAACGCAATCTATGTAGCAATGCTGCTCACCATGGCTTCACCAGCCGAGTCGGCCGAACCCGGTAATCTTTTGCCGGAACCGACCGACTATTCTAAGCTCAAACCGCCGCCTGAGCCGCCGACTGGCCCGACTATCGGGCCGCGCCAAGATCCGATCATCCCGCCGGGATGCGGGATGAACTGCCCCGGACCGTTCGACAACTATCCGGGACAGGATCTGCCGTCCCGCCTTCCAATGCCGCTTCCTGTGCCCTGGATCCGCTGAACGAACCTCGTGATGCAAGAATGCAACGGCGCTTCTGTGCGCAGTAACCCAAATGCGTGGTGGGTCGACGGTTTGCATTGCGTGCCCCTGAGGTTTTCGACACCTGCACGGGAGCTTCGACAACAGGAGGACTCGGTGCTGTCCGCTTCGTCGGCGCGCCGGTCAAACTCCATGGCAATACCGATCAACTCATCAGTCGTAGACGGTGTGGCCGTGGGTGGTCGGCGGAGCCATCATATCTCCGGCGCAGTCGCACGCGCCGTCAGCTTCTTGTAAATGGCAAGCCGAATTATACGGTCCGCAAAGCGCGCTGACCTCATCAGAGTATGCCCTGATGCGCCTACCATCACCAAGCGCGTGACTTCGTTTCGACTTAAACTCCATAACACTGAGCGCTTGTCGAATGAGATGATAGCTGTCCGGCCAACGGACCGGTTTCTTTATTGTGTTAGGTGGAACCTTGAATATTCTGACCACATGACAATAGAGAATGAAGCCGCCAGTGAAGCCGTGGCACGGCTTGGCCTACTGAAGCCCGAGGCGGCGAAAACAATCTCCAGACTACTGCTAGCAGAGATGGGGGACCATCCTCGCGCGATCTGCACAGCCTATCGGAAGAACGGCGTTCAAATCTCCCGTGAAGAAAAGAAGGCGCTCGGCATCCGCGTCAACGCATTCCTTAGCTACGCTGCTTTCAACGAGTTGTCGGAAGCCGGAAAGGGCGCCCCACTCAGCGCCCATGAGACGACGCTTCTAAGAGCGACATTCAGCGTTCTGCGATATAGGGCTGTCGAGAAGGAAACAGACTTTCGTAAGCAACTTGGTGCGTGCTTTCTGGGATTCGAGTACGACGTTCTGGCGGCGAACTGTCCGACCTGTATTGGCTTGAACGGGACGATCGCAAGAAGCGCTAAAGAGGCCATATTTCCGAATCCCAGTTGCACTTGCGTGACCGCGAACTACGGCCTTCGCCCAAAAGTTGATTGGCTTGCTGATGTCAGTTAGGTGATGTGTCAAAGCCCGGCCCGGTTCACCCGACGGCAGACCTACAGTGAGACTAGAAAGCTTTGCACTGGAGATCCTGTAAGCGTGCTGGCCAAGCCGCCAACGCCTCGTTGGTAAAAATAGCCGACGAAGCGGCGGTATCGATCTCTATCTACAAAGTCGCACCGAGGGGCGAGGATGCGGACAGGCACGCGTTAACGGCGTTGGCTGCCTTGAAATACCAAGCTGCGAGGACACGAGCAGGCAGATGGCTGCAGATAACAGAATGTTCTGCATTCGACATACCGAGGAAAAAAGAAGAATCAGTACAGGCTGGAAAAACCAGTGGCATTGTCTGTTCGAAATGTGGTCCCTGTTCAAAAAAACGATTCTCTGTGCGCTCAATGGAGTCATGAATCCTTAATGCGACGCTCTGACAGTAAGCCTCCAATGTTGAAAGCGCGGGCCAGGAATGGGGCGCACGTATTCCAAGCGCTTCAGCGCATAGCGGACGTCACGTCTCGCAATGTAGTGCGAGGCATCATTTCCCGTAACGACGATGCGCAAGCCTCATTGCCAAATGTCAACCTCCTACGAAAAAACGTTCCCACGGAAGCCTTAGCCAGCGCTACCGATGTGTTGATGGGAAAACAGGGAGCTTATCCATTCACGAACGTAGGACATACTTATCGATCACAATTACGCCTACATAATCTAGAAGCAATTAGCTCGCAGCGCGAAATAGCATTCATGTCTGGTCGATTAAACAGCTGGCACGACGAGACCCTTGAAGTACTCGGAGCCATGAAGACTCTCGCTCCACTAACGCGCTCAGACGATGTCGATGCCCTAAATGCACTCGCTTTGTTCGCTGAACGTTGGGGCTCCTCAAATTTCGTGACGAAAAAAGTCGCATACATCGTTGCGACATCAGCAAACGAACCAGAGTTGCAGGAAGCTTTCGCGGAATTTTCTAAAGTACTCGATCACCACAAATACCCGTCGCCTCATTATATATCCATGGAGGCTTTGGATATGAATTTCCCATATTTCGACACGTTGACTTCCAGGATCAGAGTTGCGCTTCGGTTTTTGGACGATGATTTCAGAAAGATTCTTCCGCTCTTCAATGTCTGTCCTACGCCGATCAGCGAAGCTGACATAGGGGCATTCCTCCGAAAATGTCACTCGATGTCTTTCGTGGATGAAGTTTTGGGGATGCTAGTTGTTCGCCGACTAGGCAGTGAGTGGCCAACGATCGGTTCATATGTGGAAAAATGGTTGAATCCGAAAATAAGCGGCACGATGGAGGAGGTTGGCGGTACACCATTTGAAACAGAGGAACTCGTGTCAGACGTGGCCCCGCGGTCCGCTGATCTGGCATACTACAGACGCTCCATGGCGTTTCTTGAATTCGACGAGCCAGCAACTTTCAGAAACTACGCGGACAGGATCATCGGTCCGAGGCTCCTACCAATAGCTGGCGCTGCCCCAATCTCGGAACCTGATCCGCCTTCCAAACGCGACTTGACTAAACGCCTTTTCGGATTCCGGAAGCACGAGGATTATCGAAAACCGCAGAACAAGGGTTCGTTTCTAAGAACTTTAGATTTTTTAAGGTTCATATCGTCGTCATCTTACGAGCCTCTGAATCATTACGAGATAAGGTATATATTTGATAATACTACTTCGTTAGACATATTATTGAACGAACCTGAGATCGAAAAGCTATACTCTTCAGCAGATGAGAAATCACGCCACGTGATAGCGGTCTTGTCGTTGGCACTACACAAAGCGAAAGCGCATGACGAAGATGTAGATTTTAAGTTTCGTTTCGAGATGGCCCAAACCGTCCTCTCAAGCTTCTCAGGCTCAATAGAGGCGTTTATCGACTGGTTGTTGGAAGATACTCCAGAAATAGCCAATTTCTTGCTGCACACGCTGGATAGAACGACGCTCCAAAAAATTTATTGGATAGTAAAGTCGCCCGATCAGGCTGATACAACTCGTCAGTACCTACTTCGGGCTGTAGGAAAACGGAAGCAGAAGCTGGAATACTTTGTAGAGGCTGATGCAATAGAGGCCCAGCGCGGTGTGGCAAAATTGAGAAAATACTTTGATGATAGTCGGATATACGTCGATGGTATTGCGATGAAGCGGTGGCTTGTAGATAATCCGAGCGCATATGCACAGCAATACGAGCGTATTATTGGACACAGCGTGGATCTTAATAAAACCAGATCGGAAAAGGCAAAGATATCTTTCGAGGACGTCGTTATAGATATAACCGTCGCGGCGGCGTACGACTATATCCTATTTGAGTTCGCTAGAATTGCGTTTGCAGAGTTTTGTCTTAATAACACGTTCGGCATAGAGTCATATTTAGGGAGGCGAATTAGGCATAATACGTTGAGTGGCATGATGAGAGACGGTGTAGAAACTCTCAAAGATGCGCTGCATTTCCATCTTTTGATGACTGATGATCATTTCATGCTCGCTTATGATCTTTGGGTAAATGACTATCGGGCATTGATAGATAAACTAAGGCGCGAGAACTTGCAGTTCAAGGCGCAGCAACGCCCGCATGGGTGGTTCTCCGCAGAAGTTACGTTAGAAGATCCGACGACGCATGCAAATCTCATAAGCCTACGACAGCTTGCGGTCGCGGGGGGAAGCATTGATGTTTTCTACGATTTGATGGTGCGGTTTTGTTGGCAACAGATCGAGCCGCAGCTAAAGACCGTCGCGAAGAACATCACAGAAGACGTTTTGAATTCGGCACTCGCCGATATTGATAATCGGTTCCACGGGTTCAGCAGTGCGCTGCATAGGCAATTCAGGGCCGAAATTACAGATGCCATCCATGATAGGTTTGCGCGGCTAGGTAGCTGGTTCAGAGAACCTGAGAGCGGCTTTGTCAGTGCTACACCGAGGCAATTAGGTGACTTAGTCCAAATGGAAGCTGTGGGGGTAGGGGGCCATCCTGCGTTGGCATGGTCGGGCGACGCGGAAGATTTAGAACTCGATGGCTTGTCGGTCCATCGCGTTTACGACTGCTTGTCGGTGCTCATCCGGAACGGAGTTCACTACGGAGACGAAGATCGGTCAATATCGATCGCGGTGGAACGAAAAGGAATGCCAGTTCCGCATCTTGAAAGACTGCGCTTCTGCGTAGCGTCCGTAATCTCAGACGGCGATAAGCGATCAGAGCACGTTGATCGTATCAGGGCCAGCCTTGATGCCGAGGATCTTGCTCAGGCTATGGTGCGCGAAGGCTACACAGGAATTAAAAAGCTGCGGTTCATCACCAAGCATAGTGAGGGGACATGCAGCGTCCAATTGAGGAGTCACGAAGAGGTAATTGAGATCGAGTTTACCCTGACGGTCGAGCTTGCCGGAGCGAGTGCGTCCTGATGCGAAAGCTATACAATCTTCTTTTGGTCGAAGATGAAGAGCACAAAACTAACGATTTGCTTCGGAGACTAGAGGTTGCAGGATTTGGCAAACCGACAGTCGCAACAGGGGTTAGAGACGCGGTCTTGGCAGTGATGCAAAGGCCGTTCGACCTCATCGTTTTAGATATGGCGCTTCCCACATTTGCAAAAGGTGAGGTGGCGAGTGCCGGAGGTGTAGCTCAATCAATGGGGGGTATCGAAATTCTACGCGCATTAAAATCTAGTGGCGCGAAAGCGAATTTGATTATCGTCACTCAGTACCCGGAAATTCTCATTAATGGGGAGAAGATAAGGCTATCAGCTTTGCCTCGGCTTTTGACGGCGCGCTACGGGCAAAATGTATTGGGATCAATATTGTATTCATTCAAAACACCGGAATGGGAAAAAAGCTTTGATGCGGCGCTTTGGAGATTGACGTGAGAACAGTCGTATTTGAGGATGACAACGATAAATACGCTTCTATAGCAAAGGTGTTGATCGCAAAAGGAGTGAAGGAAAACGCAATAAAGCGGATAGATAATATAGCGAAGTTCGTCGCTATAGCTAAAGAGGATTTCGATCTTTGTGTTATAGATTTGCTTATGCCTACCATTCCGAAGGGCGGCGCAACGAGCTCTGGAATGGAGATCCTCCATATGCTGGACTATGCTGGCAAAAAACGTGTCCCACTCTTAGCAATCACATCGTTTGTCGATGAAGCCGAGAAGTATCGGGATGCGTTCGCGGCTCGCGGATGCATAATTTACGATTTCAACCGGACAGAAACATGGACGGCCGCGTTGGATGTCTTTCTTGCTCAGGCCCGCGATCGCGGTCGATATGATTTTGTGATCTTCACTTCTATCTCTGAGGAGCGCACGGCCTACCTTAGATTGCCGGGTTTCAAGCACGAAAGCTTGCTTCGGTATGGCGTCGATCATTGGGACCTAACTTTGGGTTCCGCCGATGGAACAGTCATATTGTTGCAGCGCATGGGACTTGTGAACGCATCTGTGGAGATTGCGCGTGTCTTGGAGCTGTATGCGCCTCGAATTGTCGCGATGAGCGGCATTTGCGGCGGTGTGGCTGGTAATTCTGTCCTCGGACAACTGCTCGTGGCCGAGCGCTGCTGGGAGTATCAGTCCGGCAAGTGGTACGATGATGCATTCAAGGCGGAGCCTTACCATTCAGTCATGCCGGGACGGACCGGGACAGTTTTAGCAAAAATGATCGAAGGCCCTGACGTTGTTACTCAGTTTGAGGCTGGCTTTCCTGGAACAGTACGCCCCCGAACTATCACGCAGCCTCGTATTGCACCATTTGCTTCGGGTTCGGCAGTTATCGCTAGCGAAAAGCGGCTCCGCAGTGTTTCCGATCAACACAGGAAAGTCGCTGCGATCGATATGGAAACGTTCGGGCTGTACCGAGCGGTCGAAATGTCGGGTAGAGATGTCCATTCGTTTTGTGCGAAAACCGTTGTTGATATGGCTAACGTAGCAAAAGACGATGAATTGCATTTTTACGGAAGTTACCTGTCGGCAAAATTCACACTGGCGGCTGTTGAGAATTTGGTCACGGAAAAAAGGCATTAGTCATTTAATTAGACACTGCCTTTTATGGCAGCCTGTTGCGCGAACAATTGGCAGCATACCCCAAATGGCCCCAGAACAGGTTTTTCGTCAACTTGCCGAGCCATCTAGTCCGGTCTGGTGCATGCCACCAGCCGAAAAATCGAAATTAGGTTACAACCGAATAGCGAGGCAATTTCGCAATCTCCGCCGCCATGGTCTTTAGCGTGACCTCGCCGTAGGTATCGGCAACCGTACTAGCTGCCTGAACATCCAGAATACGGGGAGGGTGACCTTGCCCCTCTTATCTAATCCGGTTTGAAGTTCGTTCTGGCCCATCGAGAGGACCAGGACATGAAACGTAGCCGCTTCTCTGAAGAGCAGATCATCGGAATTTTGAAGAACATGAGGCCGGGGTATCGGTTGCCGATCTGTGCCGCAAGCACGGGGTCAGCGACGCCTCGATTTACAACTGGAAGGCCCGCTTCGGCGGGATGGATGTCTCCGAGGCTCGGCGACTGAAGGCTCTGGAGGACGAGAACACGCGGCTGAAGCGGCTTCTGGCCGACGCCATGCTCGACAATGCCGCGTTGAAGGATCTTGTGGGAAAGAAATGGTGACGCCCGCGGCCAAGCGGAAAGCTGTCGCTCGCCTGAAGGAAGGCTTCGGGATGAGCGAACGGCGGGCGTGTAAAGCCATCGGCTGTTGCCGCATGACGGTTCGCTACGAGACCAGCAGGCCGGACGACCGCGAGCTTCGCGAGCGGATGAAGGCGATCGCGCAGGAGCGTCGCCGGTTCGGCTAGCGGCGTCTTCTCGTGATGCTGAGGCGGGAGGGCCTGGTCGTGAACCACAAGAAGCTGTTCCGGCTCTATCGGGAGGAGAAGCTCGCCGTTCGCCGCCGTGGCGGCCGCAAACGGGCGATCGGGACCAGGGCGCCGATGGTGGTGCCGCTGAGGCCCGACGAGCGCTGGTCGCTCGACTTCGTATCGGACCAGCTCACAGACGGGCGCCGCTTCCGCATCCTGGCCGTCGTCGACGACTGCACGAGAGAGTGCCTGGCACTCATCATTGATACGTCTCTCTCGGGCATGCGGGTTGCCCGCGAATTGGACCGGCTCATCACCGAGCGCGGCCGGCCGAGAATGATCGTCAGCGACAATGGCAGCGAGTTCACCTCGAACGCCATCCTCTCCTGGGCGGATCAGAACCGCGTCGAATGGCATTACATTGCGCCCGGCAAGCCGATGCAGACGGATGTTGTAGAATAGCCCGTTCTTCTCATTCGGCGGCTTTTTCCACAGCCTTCTGCCTTTCCGGCCTCGTTCGCCATCGGGAAGTCGCTGCTGCATAGGCAGCTTCCGCCTTCTCGACGCGGGATCGTTCTTCGGCGCGCTTGGCCGGGATGTTGTAGTCGAAGGCGGTGCCGCGTCTGGCATGGCTGGTCGGAAGGCCGGCATCGTCTTGCCCGCTTTCTTCGCGAACCTCCTGCCGGAGGAGAAATTGCGCGAGGCGATGGAAAAGCACCACGAAGGCAATGTGCGGCCAGGCAATGATTTCGATCTTTTAGCTGCGCTGGGCGCCGATCTGCCGGGAGCCGTACGGGCGTTGCCCAGTGACAGCGCGATAGCAGTTTCGCAGGATGCTTCAAAGGATAAGCCCAAGGCGCGGTTCTCACTTGCTGGCGTGCAGATGAAGCTGTCGGTCATGAAGAACACTGGAAAAGGCGGCGGCCTGACCTTGCCGATGGACGACGAGCAAGGCCGATACATCGCCAAGTTCCCTTCGACGGCGTTTCCAGGCGTTTCCGAAAATGAATTCGCCAACCTCGCGCTGGCCGCAGCGATCGGCATGGAGGTGCCTGAACGCGAACTTATCGAGAAGTCCGATTTCGAGGATATTCCCGAGGAATTCAACACGCTGGCAGAGGGCAAGGGCCTTCTCGTCAAACGCTTCGATCGCGGCGCCGATGGCGAGAGGATTCACATCGAGGATTTCGCTCAGGTCTTCGGTGTCTATCCCTCGCGCAAATATGAGGGCGCCGCTTATCACGACATAGCCTGGGCCCTTGGCGTGGCCGTCTCACTTACGGCGGCTCTCGAATTCGTCCGCCGCCTGGCGCTGACGGTCATCACTGGCGATGGCGACATGCACCTGAAGAACTGGTCTTTGATTTATCCCGGCAACGGCGACAAGCCGGTGCTTGCACCAATCTACGACGTCCTGTCGACCGTGCCATATATTCCCGCCGACGCCATGGCGCTGTCGCTTGGAGGGGAGCGCTCATTCAAGGCGCTAGCAGCACCGCAATGGAAAGCATTTGCGAACCGTGCAAGGCTTCCGGAGCCGGCAGTCCTGAAGGCAGTGGTCGAGACCGTCGAACTCGTCAACGAGCACTGGTGGCATCTGCCTGAGCGCGAGGTTGTCGCAGCGAAAGTGCTCGAGCGGATCGACGAACATGTGAAGGCGATGACGCCGATACTGAACTCCTGCGCCGATAAGTGAGCCGAGTCCCCTTGGGTTGGTGATATGGCGGAATTATCGCCCGCGGCCCGTATGGATGGCCGTGGATCGAAGGTATGCCAGCGTGGCGCAAGATTCGGCGCAGTGTCCACGAGGACACGCGTGAGCAAGCACGTCAGCTCGCCGACAGAAGAGTTCGCAGCATCCCGCAATTACAAGAGGGTCGAGATGCTGTTCGCCACCTCAACACAACGATGCGGTTCGAACGAATGCGGTGACTGAGGATCGCTATCCGACGTTTTTGTCGCCAATGTCGGGTCCGCTACACGGCTTGTTCCGACGATCCTTTCTTTGGCCTCAAGCTAAATCCCTGAAAAGCAAACATGAAATTATTCTTCGATTCGATCAGCCAAATTGGCACGAGTCTTGAGATCCTTGGGTGCGAGGCGGCGACAGCTGCCCGACCGGCATTCATGTCGCGGCAGCCGCGATGAATGGAACGAAGGAAGGAAAGCTACATGTCAGGTTTGCGTCAGATCGCCTTTTACGGCAAGGGCGGCATCGGCAAGTCCACCACCTCCCAAAATACGCTCGCCGCCCTTGTCGACCTCGGGCAGAGAATCCTCATCGTCGGCTGCGACCCCAAAGCCGACTCCACCCGCCTGATCCTGAACGCGAAGGCTCAGGATACGGTCCTGCACCTCGCGGCAGAGGAAGGTTCGGTGGAAGACCTGGAACTCGCGGACGTGCTCAAGGTCGGCTACAAAGGCATAAAATGCGTGGAGTCGGGCGGCCCTGAGCCGGGTGTCGGCTGCGCCGGCCGCGGCGTGATCACCTCGATCAACTTCCTCGAGGAGAACGGTGCCTACGACGATGTCGACTATGTCTCCTACGACGTGCTCGGGGATGTGGTGTGCGGCGGTTTCGCGATGCCGATCCGCGAGAACAAGGCCCAGGAAATCTATATCGTCATGTCCGGCGAGATGATGGCGCTCTATGCCGCCAACAACATCGCCAAGGGCATCCTGAAATACGCCCATTCGGGCGGCGTGCGGCTCGGCGGCCTGATCTGCAACGAGCGCCAAACTGATCGCGAGCTCGACCTCGCCGAAGCGCTGGCTTCCAGGCTCAATTCCAAGCTCATCCACTTCGTGCCGCGCGACAACATCGTCCAGCACGCCGAGCTCAGGAAGATGTCTGTGATCCAGTATGCGCCGGACTCCAAGCAGGCCGGGGAATACAGGGCGCTGGCCGAGAAGATCCATGCCAATTCGGGCCAGGGCACCATCCCCACCCCTATCACCATGGAGGAGCTCGAGGACATGCTGCTCGACTTCGGCATCATGAAGACCGACGAGCAGATGCTTGCCGAGCTTCAGGTCAAGGAAGCGGCCAAGGCGGCCGTACAGTAACGACCGCTACTGACTGGGGGCGCGGCCTGACCTGGCGCGCCTTTCGAAGAACGGCGCCTCGTCGGTGAGGCGTCACCCTGAACCTTGAAAGGGGTCCCATGAGCCTGGAATACGAGAATGACGGCGCCCTCCATGCGAAGCTTATCGAGGAGGTGCTGTCGCAATATCCTGACAAGGCGGCGAAGCGCCGCAAGAAGCACCTCAGCGTCGCAAAGAGCGGCGACGAGGCTGGCGAGGAAAACGAAGTCCTTTCCGAATGCGAGGTCAAATCGAACATCAAGTCCATCCCCGGGGTGATGACGATTCGCGGCTGCGCCTATGCCGGCTCGAAAGGCGTGGTGTGGGGTCCGGTCAAGGATATGGTCCATATCTCGCACGGCCCGGTCGGCTGCGGGCAATATTCCTGGTCGCAACGCCGCAACTACTACGTCGGCACGACCGGCATCGACACGTTCGTGACGATGCAGTTCACCTCCGATTTCCAGGAGAAGGACATTGTTTTCGGCGGCGACAAGAAGCTGGAACGGATCATCGACGAGATCGAGGAACTGTTTCCGCTGAACAAGGGCATGAGCGTGCAATCCGAATGTCCGATCGGCCTGATTGGCGACGACACAGAAGCGGTGTCCCGCAACAAGGCCAAGGAGCACGAAAAGACGATCGTGCCGGTGCGCTGCGAGGGCTTTCGCGGCGTCTCGCAATCACTCGGCCACCACATCGCCAACGATGCGATCCGCGACTGGGTTTTCGAGAAGAAGGAGGTCGAGTTCGAGACCGGCCCGTACGATGTCAATGTGATCGGCGACTATAATATCGGCGGCGACGCCTGGGCTTCGCGCATCCTGCTCGAGGAGATGGGCCTGCGCGTGGTCGGCAACTGGTCGGGCGACGCAACGCTGGCCGAAATAGAGCGCGCGCCGAAGGCCAAGCTCAATCTCATCCATTGCTACAGGTCGATGAACTACATCTGCCGGCACATGGAGGAAAAGTATGGCATCGACTGGATGGAGTATAATTTCTTCGGCCCCTCCCAAACCGAAGCCTCTCTGCGCAAGATAGCCAAGCATTTCGGGCCGGAAATCGAGGCCAAGGCCGAGGCGGTCATCGCCAAATACCGGCCGTTGGTCGATGCCGTCATTGCCAAGTACCGGCCGCGCCTCGAAGGCAGGACGGTGATGCTCTATGTCGGCGGGCTGCGCCCACGTCACGTCGTCACGGCATATGAGGATCTGGGCATGGTGATCGTCGGCACTGGCTATGAATTTGGCCATAACGACGACTATCAGCGTACCGGCCATTACGTGAAGAAGGGCACGCTGATCTATGACGACGTGACTGGTTACGAGCTGGAGAAGTTCATCGAGGGGATCCGTCCTGATCTCGTTGGTTCCGGCATCAAAGAAAAGTACCCGGTCCAGAAGATGGGCATACCGTTCCGTCAAATGCATTCCTGGGATTATTCCGGCCCGTATCACGGCTACGATGGCTTCGCCATCTTCGCCCGCGACATGGATCTGGCCATCAACAACCCGGTCTGGAACCTCTACGACGCCCCTTGGAAGAAAAAAGCCGAGCCGTCGGCGGCGATCGCAGCCGAATGAAACCCTGGCCTCCCGGAAGCCGGGAGGCCGTTGAACGCCTGCGGTCCTTTATCCGCGGGAGACCTGAAACGTTTCGACGTCCCTGTGCCCCGTATGGCGGGCCAGATGGAAAGAGGTAACCACCCATGCCGCAGTCGGCTGAAAAAGTTCTCGACCACGCTCCCCTGTTCCGCGAGCCGGAATACAGGCAGATGCTCGCCGAGAAGAGGCTGAATTTCGAATGTCCTCACCCGGACCAGATCGTTACCGACCAACGCGAATTCACCAAGACGTGGGAATACCGCGAAAAGAACCTCGGTCGCGAAGCGCTTGTCGTGAACCCCGCCAAGGCCTGCCAGCCGCTCGGCGCGGTGTTCGCGGCCGCAGGCTTTGAGCGAACCATGTCCTTCGTCCACGGCAGCCAGGGCTGCGTGGCCTATTACCGCTCGCACCTGTCGCGCCATTTCAAGGAGCCTGCTTCGGCAGTTTCCTCCTCGATGACCGAGGACGCGGCAGTGTTCGGTGGCCTGAAGAACATGGTCGACGGGCTCGCCAACACGTACAAACTCTACGACCCGAAGATGATCGCCGTCTCGACCACTTGTATGGCGGAGGTCATTGGCGACGACCTGCACAGCTTCATCGAGAACGCCAAGGACCAAGGCTCGGTTCCGCGCGACTTCGACGTGCCCTTCGCCCACACGCCGGCCTTCGTCGGTAGCCATGTCGACGGCTATGACGTTACGGTCAAGGGCATTTTGGAGCATTTCTGGAAAGGCGAGGAGCGCACGGAAGCCGAGGGAACCATCAACATCATTCCGGGTTTCGACGGCTTCTGTGTTGGCAACAACCGGGAACTCAAGCGCCTGCTCGATCTGATAGGCGTGTCCTATACCTTCATCCAAGACGCCTCTGACCAGTTCGACACGCCGTCGGACGGCGAATACCGCATGTACGACGGCGGCACGAAGATCGAGGACGCGAGAAAGGCACTCAACGCCGAGGCGACACTTTCGCTACAACATTACAACACCCGAAAAACACTGGAGTATTGCGAGGGGGTAGGGCAGGCGACTGCCTCGTTTCATTACCCGCTCGGAGTCCAGGCGACCGACGACTTCCTGATGGAGGTCTCCGCGATTTCCGGCAAGCAAATCCCCGAGACAATCCGCCTGGAGCGCGGCCGACTTGTTGACGCCATGGCGGACAGCCAATCCTGGCTGCACGGTAAGAAATACGCCATCTACGGCGATCCGGACTTTGTCTACGGCATGGCCCGCTTCATCATGGAGACGGGCGGCGAGCCGACCCATTGCCTCGCCACCAACGGCACCTCGGCATGGGAAACGGAGTTAAAGGAACTGCTTGCATCATCGCCCTTCGGCAAGGATGCTCAAGTCTGGGCGGGCAAGGACCTCTGGGCGATGCGCTCGCTGCTCTTCACCGAGCCGGTGGACCTGCTGATCGGCAACTCCTATGGCAAGTATCTGGAGCGCGACACCGGCACGCCGCTGATCCGGCTGACGTTTCCGATCTTCGACCGCCACCATCATCATCGCTTTGCGCTCATGGGCTACCAAGGCGGGTTGCGCGTACTGACGACGATCCTCGACAAGATCTTCGACAAGCTCGATCGCGAGACAAGCGAGACGGGCGTGACCGACTATTCGTATGACCTCACCCGCTAAGAGTGGCGGCCGGCTTTTGGCCGGTCTTCTTCTTGATGGACTTTGGAGACCGACGCAATGCCCTCGCTCAGTGCCAAAATCCAGGATGTCTTCAACGAGCCTGCCTGCGAGAAGAACCGCGGCAAGGATGCCAAGGCGCGCAAGGAGGGCTGTTCCAAGCCGCTGCCCCCCGGGGCAGCCGCCGGCGGCTGTGCGTTCGATGGCGCCAAGATCGTGCTGCAGCCGATCACCGACGTTGCGCATTTGATCCATGCGCCGCTCGCCTGCGAGGGTAATTCCTGGGACAACCGCGGTGCGGCTTCGTCCGGGCCAACGCTGTGGCGCACGAGCTTCACGACCGACCTCACCGAACTCGACGTGGTAATGGGGCAGGGCGAGCGGAAGCTTTTCAAAGCGATCCGCGAGATCAAGGAAGCGCATAGGCCGCCGGCTATCTTCGTCTATGCGACCTGTGTGACGGCGCTGATCGGCGACGATATCGAGGCCGTCTGCAAGCGCGCGGCGGAAAAGTTCGGCCTCCCGGTGGTGCCGGTCAATGCGCCGGGCTTCGTCGGCTCCAAGAATTTTGGCAACAAGCTTGCCGGCGAGGCGTTGCTCGATCATGTCATCGGCACGGTGGAGCCCGACGATGCCGGCCCTTACGACATCAATATTCTTGGCGAATTCAACCTCTCGGGCGAATTTTGGCTGGTGAAGCCGCTGCTGGATCGGCTCGGCATCCGGGTGCGCGCCTGCATTCCGGGCGACGCGCGTTACTTCGACGTTGCCTGCGCGCACCGCGCCCGGGCGGCTATGATGGTGTGCTCGACCGCGCTCATCAATCTCGCCCGCAAGATGGAGCAGCGCTGGGACATCCCGTTTTTCGAGGGCTCCTTCTACGGCATCACCGACACCTCGGAAGCGCTCCAACAGATCTCTCAGCTGCTCGTGAAGAAGGGTGCCGATCCGGAGATCCTCGGCCGCACCGAGGCATTGATTGCAGAGGAGGAGGCGATCGCTTGGAAGAAGCTCGCGGCCTACCGGCCGAGGCTCGAAGGCAAGCGCGTGCTGCTCAACACCGGCGGCGTGAAGTCCTGGTCGGTCGTCCATGCGCTGATGGAGATCGGCATCGAGATCGTCGGCACCTCTGTCAAGAAGTCGACCGTCGAAGACAAGGAGCGCATCAAGCAGATCCTCAAGGACGACAACCACATGTTCGAGCAGATGGCGCCGCGCGAGCTTTACGCCATGCTCTCGGAACACAAGGCCGATATCATGCTGTCGGGCGGGCGCACGCAGTTCATCGCGCTGAAGGCCAAGACACCCTGGCTCGATATCAACCAGGAGCGCCAACATCCTTACGCCGGCTATGACGGCATGGTGGAACTCGTACGCCAGATCGACCTCGCCATTCATAACCCGATCTGGCGCCAGGTGCGGGAACCGGCGCCATGGGATTGCCAGCCTGCGGTGAGGGAGGAACTGCCCAGCACGAAAAGCGAGACCGCGACCTTACATGCTGTCCAGGAATTCGCCGGCACGACGGCCGACGATTTCGGCGAGTGTTGAGGAAAGCCGATGGTCCGCATCCTTCCCCAGACGAAAGCGGCGGCGGTCAATCCGCTGAAGTCATCGCAGCCGCTGGGTGCCGCCTTGGCCTTTCTTGGCGTCGACGGTGCGATGCCGTTGTTCCACGGCAGCCAAGGGTGCACCAGCTTCGCCCTCGTGCTCTTCGTGCGGCATTTCAAGGAAGCCATCCCCTTGCAGACGACGGCGATGGACGAGGTGGCGACGATCCTCGGCGGGGCAGACCATCTGGAAGAGGCGATCCTCAATCTCAAGGCCCGCACAAAGCCAACGCTGATCGGGGTCTGCACGACGGCGCTGGTGGAAACCCGGGGCGAAGACTGCGCAGGAGATATCGCCAATATCAGGCTGAAGCGCAGGCAAGAACTCGCGGGTACGGAGGTGGTGCTAGCCAACACACCGGATTTCGATGGCGCGATCGAAGAGGGCTGGGCCAAGGCTGTCACCGCGATGATCGAAAGGATTACGCGGCCCGGCGAGCAGGCGCGGCAGTCGAAGAAGATCGTGATCCTGCCTGGCTGGAACCTCACTGTGGCTGATATCGAGCATTTGCGTGAGATGGTTGAAAGCTTTGGAGTCAAGCCGGTGATTCTGCCGGACGTCTCCGGGTCGCTCGACGGTACGGTGCCCGACCGCTGGGTCACGACCACCCATGGCGGCACCAGCGTCGAGGATATCCGCGAGCTTGGCACGGCCGAGCAATGCATCGTCATCGGTGAGCATATGCGCCGCCCGGCCGAGCTGCTGCAGAGGCTGACTGGCGTGCCTTACGTGCTGTTCCGGTCGCTGACTGGATTGAAGGACGCCGACCGGTTCGTCTCGCTGCTGTCCGCGGTTTCGGGCGCGGCGGCGCCGGCTGGGGTGCGCCGTCGCCGAGCGCAGTTGCAGGACGCGTTGCTCGACGGACATTTCCACTTTGGAGGCAAGAAAATTGCGATCGCTGCTGAGCCAGACCAACTCTACCAACTCGCGAGCTTCTTTATCGGCATGGGCTCCGAAATCGCGGCGGCGGTCGCCACGACCGATATGTCGAAAATTTTGGAGGAAGTACCGGCGCAGTCGGTTCAAATCGGCGATCTCGGCGATTTGGAAGCTCTTGGCGCCGGCGCTGATCTTCTCGTCACCCATTCCCACGGCCGCCAGGCGGCGCAGCGCCTCGGCATTCCGCTCATGCGGGTCGGCTTCCCGATCTTCGACCGGCTCGGGAGCCAGCACAAGCTTACAATCCTCTACCAGGGGACCCGCGACCTGATCTTCGAGGTTGCCAACATTTTTGAAGCCAACCGGCACGCGCCGACGCCTGAGGCGCTTGATCCACTCCGTAAGCGAGAAATGCCAGATGAGCTCCGTTCGTCGCCTCTCGCTCGTCACTGACGAGGTTCACGCACCGAGGCCGGAACGCCAAGCCGGCGCATTGCGCGTGGCGATCGCCACGCAGGATATGAAGAACCTCAACGCCCATTTCGGTTCGGCCAGGCGCTTTGCTGTCTACGACGTGATGCGCGAGGAGTGGAAGCTCGTCGAGGCCGTGGCCTTCGATGACGTTTCGGACGAGAGCGGGAAGCACCCAACTGAGGGCGATGACCGCATCACCCCGAAGGTGGAGGCGCTGAAGGGATGTCATCTCCTGTTTTGTCTGGCGATCGGCGGACCTTCGGCAGCCAAGATTGTTTCGGCAAAAATTCATCCGATCAAAGTGCCGCAGCCCCAAACCATCCAAGAGGTGCTGTTGCGCACGCAGTTGATGCTCAGGACGTGTCCTCCCCCTTGGCTGCGCAAGGTGCTCGCGCAGGCAGGTGTCGCCGTACACAAACCGTCCTTCGAGGACGAGGACTGAAATGAGGAGTAGGCGAAATGTCTGACGCCGTGGTTAGCCCTGCTGTCGCCGAAGACGAGGCGGCCCTTGCCACCCCGTTCGCAAAATGCCTCGTGCGGCTGGTCCGGGCTCATGATTCCCACGGGTCTTGGGAAGGCAAATCGGACGCCGAGCTGCTGGGCGACTTCATCATCACCAGGGAACAGCGTCGTGCGATCCCGATCATCGGCGATCCCGATCCGGACGTGCTGTGGAGGCTCGAGATGTTTTACACCGCCGTCGGGCTTGCGATCGAGGAGCGTTCCGGCCTGATGGCATCGCCGATGATGGAGATAAGCCATGAGGGCTTTGGGCGCGTGCTTCTCACGGCCGGGCGGTTGGTCGTTCTGTCGAAGACCCTGCGCGACATCCACCGGTTCGGCTTCGAGACGTTCTGGAAACTCGCCACGGCCGGTACGGAACTGGCCGGCGATGCGACCGCAGCTATTGAGGCTCATCCCGAGGTGGCGCGGGCGTGATGGAACCGATTTTCGATCAACGGGATCGTGTCAGGCCTTGAGGACATGCGATGGCCAGCCCTCTCAACCGAGGCGATCGAGGCCGATGTGGTTCTTGGGGCAGCGCTGATGAAGCCACTGGTCCTGATCTGTTCGCAGGATCCGGAGTTCTATCTGGTCCACAGCCACATTCTGGAGGTGGATGGCTTCACGATTCAACTGGCCGGCAGCGTGGAGGAGGCGCTTGCATTGGCCAGTGAACGGGAGCCGAAGGCCGTGGTGCTGGACTGCCAGCCAACAAGCGCGACAGGCTCCATAATCTGCGCCCGGTTCAAGGGGGAGCCCCGGACCGGCGGCCTGCCCGTAATTGCGCTGATCGCGCCCGGCGCCGAGAACCAGCACCTCGATCTCTTGAAGGCTGGTATTGACGAGAGCTTTGTGCGGCCCTTCGCGCCGGCCAAGCTGCTTGACTGTCTACGGATGAAGCTGGCGCTGCCAAAGCCGGGTTCGAACGGGATTGAAAACGGCGGCTGGATCTCCTGTGGCGACCTTGAGATAAGGCTCGATGCCCACCGCGTTCGGGGTAATGGCCACGAAGTCCACCTTGGGCCGATCGAGTTCAACCTGCTGCGGCTTTTGCTTGAGACTCCCGGCAAGGTCTTCACCAGAGACGAGCTGATCAGCGCGGCCTGGCCGGCCAATATCCATGTCGGTGTACGCACCGTGGATGTCCATATCAGCCGGCTCAGAAGGGCGCTGAAGGCGGCCTCCCCCTCCAGCGTCATTCGTACCGTCAGGTCGGCCGGCTACTCGCTCGAGTGGCCGGACGGCTGAATAGATAACCGATGTGGTGCCACTCCGCATTTCGCTGTGCTGAGGGCAAGTCTTGCGGCTTCGAAACGCGCCGGCAGGTACGACATATTCAAAAAGAAGCAGTCAAATGGCTTTCAGAAGCGTACTCAGTGTGACGGGAGCTGCCCACTCCGATCAGGATGTCAGAACAGCTGCCAGCTTGTGTGCCGAAGTCGGCGCGCATCTTTCCGTACTGGTGATGTCGCCTCCGCCGCTCATTATGCCGTCTCCGCTGCTCGGCGATGGCCTCCCCGAGTGGCCCGGACAACGCGCACAGGCCATCGCCAGACTGGACAAACGGTTTAGGCAGATCCAGAGATTTTCACAGGACATGGCCAACCTGGAAAAGACATCCAGGGAAATTCACAAACTGCTGAGAGCCACGTGGCGGTGCTATGATGTCGATGTTGTCAACTGCGATCAGGCCAGCGTCGGTGACGCAGTGCGAGCGCGGGCGCTCTGCAACGACCTGACAATCGTCGGCCCTGCACTTCTCAACGACGTTAACGTCGGTCCCCTTGTTATCAACGGCAGCCTGTTCGACACCGGAAAGCCGGTGCTTGTCGTGCCGGAGGGCGCTGAGGCGACTCTGTCTCCACGGCGGGTGCTGGTCGGCTGGGATTCGCGAGTCGAGGCGTCCCGTTCGGTTCGGGAAGCGCTGCATCTGCTAGCCGGTGCTGAGGAAGTTCGTGTCGCACTAGTCGATCCGGAGGCGACGTGCAACAGAAACGGCGCCGATCCCGGAGCCGACATGGCTGCCTATCTCACTCGGCACGGTGCTCGGGTGTCGGTTGACCTGCTGCCGAGTGCCGGCAAACCGGTGGCCACGGTGCTCGCGCAGCACGCAATCGACACGTCTGCCAACATGATTGTCATGGGTGCCTATGGCAGCCGCCGGCTGCGCGAGCGGCTCTTCGGTGGCGTGACAAGATGGATAATTGGCAAGCCGCCATCGCCGCTGTTTTTGGCTCGCTGACGGGTTTGAAGTAGCACCGATGCTGTTCGAGGCTGTACTCCCCTGGTCACCTACCCTATGCGAAGTCGGAGAAAGGTCGCGGCAAACGCGCCCAGTTTCGCGCAGCTCCTCGGAGCCAATCTGCAGTCGCCGTCGCTGAGAACATCGCGGACGTCTCGCGTTCGGGGTTCTGCTCGCCCGAGATAATCCGTAACGCGGAGACCAACACTGGGCCGAGATATGGGCAGTCCTCAATGCAGTCAAAACCACGGCTTAGCAGCTCGGCGTCAGGTCGAGAAACAGAGTCGGTTCAGCGCGCCAGGCCGCGTCCGGACCGTAGCCGCATCGTATTGGCGTTATCACGATTTCCCTCACCACTGGCCAGGGAGCTGAACACCGCAATGACCGTGCAGCGGCCAAGGCAACCGACCTTCGAGTCGGACGGTCGGGCTCTTGCCGGCCTCGGCGCGAGGGATGGCATTAATCACCTTGTCATTGCCTGGGATGGTAGCCGGGTCAGCGGCGAGGGCGGCCGCATCTTCAGCGTTTTCAGTCGGTCCGGGCCAACCCGCGTGTCGACCGAGTGGTCTTTGGCCGGTCAATTCCGACAACGCTCACATTCTCCCTGTAGGGCCTGTGCACAGGGTCACAGAACGACAAAAGCAGGAATACGGGAGAGTTCACCGGGCCGGCACATGCCGGCACTCATCCTGGCCCTCTTCGCCACGATCATCATCCTCAATCTGGCGATGACGGTACTTGCGACCCGCAGCCGGACATGACCGGCTTCGTCAAAGAACTCCGGCGTTGCGAGCCAGGAATTCAATCGCAAAGCGGAAGAGGTAGGGCAGAGGCGATGCTCGGATGGAGCGGCCCCTGCACTCGCAATGGCGTTCCGCTACCACCTGAGCGACCGAAACGGCAAGAAGCTCAAGCAAGGCTTGAGGCGGACGATGATGACGAGCCTGGCGGTAGCCAACGCAGTCATGATGTCCATCTGCTCGTCCATCAGCCCGAATATATGTCGAGTCGTCCGTGGCCACGCTTCTGTGCCGACGCGAAGCGGGTGATGCGTGTTCAAGACCTGACAATGGCAGAAAACATGCCGCGTCCAATACAACCGGCTATCTTGGGCACCCCGGAACTTTTTTAAAGTGTAATCAAGCGTTTACCGCGCGCTGAGCGCTTTGGCACGGCCTTTGCAAATTGAGATTCAGCAACACTGAGTGAAGGCTGACTGCACGCAGATGCGCAAGACGAGCGGTGCTCTCCCTTCGTTGAACCCTCGTGCCCCGTCTCAAAGGGGGAACAAGCTTGCGCATAAGGTGACGCAACCTTTGGCAACAGCTTTGGAGAGCAAAATGATGTTGGGGATGGGGTCACTGGCTCCTTCGATCAAAGTGGAGGACTGGCTGCGTGGCGAGCCCCTTGCGAACTTCCAGCCCGGCAAAGTCTATATCGTCGAATTTTGGGCAACTTGGTGCGAACTATGTGCGGCGGAGATGCTCAATCTGATGCGGCTACAGGAGAAATACAGGGACAGCGGACTTGAGGTCGTCGCAGTCGCGGCTAATGAAGACGCTCCAGCGGCCGTTGAGGCTCGCACCAACTTAAACGGTTGGTTGACCGCAAAGTGCTCGCATCTGAACTATCGGATCGCGTTCGACCACACAGGCGAAATGAACAAGCTTTGGATGGAACCCAGCTTTTCTGTCGGGATTCCGACCTCGTTCGTGGTCGACCGAGATGGTTGCATCGCCTTTATCGGTCATCCGAGCCAACTCGATGAGGTTTTGCCGAAAGTGCTCAACGGCAGCTGGCGTACCAGCAACAAAGCAAAAGCCGCCGATCAGGAGCGGATCGCCACAAGCGAACCCCTGCCGCGCGAACAAGCGTTGAAGAAGCCGATCGATGACCGGTTCTGGGCGGCGGTGAAGTTGGAAGATTGGAAGACGGCGCTCTGGGCGATCGAAGAGGGCATTGCCTTGATGCCGGACGACCTCAATTTCCGTCTGGCTCATTCGCATCTGTTGCTTCACAAAATTCAAGACATGTGGACCGGCTTGCCCGTGATGAGCCAATTGGTTCGCGACGCGATCGACAAAAACTCTGAGGACTGGATGGTTTCGGCGCTAGACCAACTTTTCCATCCGGCGAATGACCATTCGCGCCTTCCCCCTGCTGAGCGCTTCGCGATGGGCAAGGAGCTGTCCGAACACATCCTGGCGCTGAATCCCCCGCAAGGCGACAGCCCTAAGTTCCGGTCCTATCCCGCGGTCGCCCGGTACTATCACGAGAACGGCAACAATGATCGCGCGATCGAGTTGGTCGAACTGGCACTGACGTCGCTGGACGGTCCGGAGCCTATCCTGGCCGAATTAAAAGAGCAGCATCTGCCGGATTTGCTGCAGGCCCTCGCCAAGTACAGGGGTGGGAAGGTTTGTTGCGGCGCACTCTGTGCGGCTCCGCAAAACCATTTCCCGGAGGTGCCAAAGCGCGGTCGGCCGAGGGGAAAAAACAAAAAGGGTTGATTGGTCGAAATAGATTACTGGCCAATTCGTCCATTTCCCTGCTGTGGCCGCAGCAAGGAGGGTCCATGCAGCCCTTGGTCGATTGTTTGCAGCAGGATCGAGGCTCGAATCTTCATGACCTGTGGCCGCATTGCGGCGGAAATAATGTTCGACGCGAGTTCGCGTGGAACACCTCGCAGTCGAGGAGGTGTTCAAGGTCGGCCACGGGGCTGCGCAAGGGTGCCCGAAGTAGGCGTCCCCGAAAACAGGCAGCGTGCTTCGAGGAAGAGGACTGAAATGAGGAGAAGGCGAAATGCCTGATGCCGCGGTCAGCCCGGCTGTCAACGAGGACGAGGCGGCCCTTGCCAGCCTTTTGTCAGATGCCTCGTGCGGCTGATCCGTGCTCAGCATGCCTCCGGGTCACGGGAAGGCAAATCGGACGCCGAACTGCTGGGCGACTTCATCATCACCAGAAAACAGCGCCGTGCGATCCCCATCATCGGCGATCCCGATCCGGACGTGCTGTGGACGCTCAATATGTTCTACACGGCCGTCGGGCTTAGGATCGAGGAGCGCTCCGGCCTGATGACATCGCCAACGATGGAGATGAAACCCATGGGGGCTTCGGACGATTGCTTTTCACGGCCGGGCGCTTGGTCGCTCTGTCGAGACATCCACCGGTTCGGCTTCGAGACGTACAGGAAGCTCGCGGAGGCCGGTACGAACTTGGTCGACGATGCGACTGCAGCATTGAAGCCTATCCCGACGTGGCACGGGCGTGAAGAAACCGATTTCGAGGAACGATTATGTCAAACCTAGATGAGATGGGGAAGAAAGTTCGAAAGCTTCAGCTGCGCGCGGCAGTTGCCAAGATGAGATTGCGCGGCCTTGCAGAGGATCTCCCGAGAAAATGGAGGGAGATAGAGGAAGTTGCTGAGGAAACGTCCGCCGTTTTTGCCGAGTTGGATGGTGCCAAGAGAGAGCTCGCTGCAATGAAGAAGTTACGATGACGAGCACCTTCACCACCCGCGACGGCTCCGGATGGATGCCGGAATATCTCACCGCTATCGATGGCACGACCTGCATCGGTTGCGGCCGCTGTTTCAAGGTCTGCTCGCGCGAGGTCATGCACCTTCACGGCGTCGATGATGCGGGTGAAATCCTCGGCGCCTGCGACGGCGAAGACGACGATTTCGACGGCGAACTCAATCGCATGATCATGGTCGTCGACCACGCCGGCCGCTGCATTGGCTGCGGAGCCTGCGACCGCGTCTGCCCGAAGAACTGCCAGACCCATATTGCGGCCGACCAGGTCGCAGCATGATCTGAGGAGACAAAACCTGGAGAACGGCGTTGCCCTTTAGAATCTTTTGTCGCGTCCTGGGGCTGGTGCTGTGCAGCACCGCACTAACTGTCTACTTCGCTTCTCATTCCATCGGCACAGTAGTCGTCACGACGCTGGCTTGTTCGCTGCTCCTTCAGCTGGCGTATTTCGCAAGCGTGCTCTTTCTGATCTGGCGGTCTGGCTGTGATAGCCAAGCTGGCCAAAGGGCTGAGCATTTCGGCAGTTGCAAGGAAGTTGGATCCGAGCCGCCAGATCTTGATGAGGCAACGAATGAATCTGCAGATTTGCTCCAGCGCGATCAAATGGTGGCTATGTCGCTGCTGCTGCCTTGAGGCGCCGCCGAGACAAGATCAGAGCTCAGATTCCCGCTACTTTCGATGAACCACAGACCTTGGGCTGATCGTTCAAGAACATTGCCCAACATACAGCCAAGCTCGTCTATCTCGAATGGAACTAGTCGAAGACGACGTGGTTTTGCTCGAGGAGTACGCGTACCCGTGTTATGGCATTCCGTCCGAGCAAACCAAGGATGCAATCCGTCAGTTCGCGGGGCTTGATGGTATGATTACCGATCCCGTCGATGAGGGCAAATCGATGCAAGGGATGATCGACCTTGTCCAGAAAGGCTTCTTTCCAGAGGGATCGAAGCTTCTCTATGCGCGTCTCGGCGGTGCGCCGGCGATCAACGGGTACAGTTACACCTTTCGCAACGGCTGACGCTCGACAGATTATGCCCGCCTTGTCAAAGAAAAGCATCTCGATCTTAACTGCTCAACGCAGACCTCTCGTCGATTCCCTTGGTATTCTTGGCGAGGTTCATCCCACCGTTTATGGAGGGAAACCAGGTTATGGCACTACTAGAAATAGCGGGTTGCTAACCTAGCTACCACCATGGCTCTCTTCACGGTAGCATACAACACTTGGAGTGCCGACGCATGATGGTGCAGACGGTGACGGGGCCGATCCCGGTCGAGCGCTTGGGCCGCACACTGATGCACGAGCACCTGTTCATCGCCTTTCCCGGCGCCTGGTTCGATCCGCTCGCGAAATTCGACCGTGCGGAATTAATCGAAAGGGCAGTCCGGCAATTGATCCAACTGCGCACTGAGCATGGTGTGCGCACCTTCGTCGACCCCTGTCCGATCGAACTCGGTCGTGACGTCATGATAATGAAAGAGGTTTCCGAAAAATCCGGCATGCACATAGTTTGCACCACGGGGTTTTACCACGAGGAAAAGGGCCTGCCGATCTACTGGCGCGCCCGCACCGTCGATGAGATCGCCGAGCTTTACGTCCGCGAGATCACCTACGGCATCGCCGACACTGGTGTGAAGGCCGGCGCCATCAAGGTCTCAACGGGCGCGCCCGTTGTCACCGCGCATGAGAAGAGGTTCCTCGCGGCCGCTTGTATCGCGCAGAAGGTGACCGGGGTGCCTATAATTACCCACACCAAGGACGGCTACGCAGGCCCTGAACAGCAGCAGCTGTTAGCGGCCGGCGGCGTTGCCGCCGATCGTTGCTTGATCGGCCATAGCTGCTGCAACCTAGATCCCGCCTATCATCGCCGCATTATAGATGCTGGCTCTTACATCGGATTCGATCAGATCGGGATGTTCCATCGGCCGGACAATTGCCGCGCCGACAATTTGGCGAAGCTCGTGCGCGACGGCTTTCGTGCGCAGCTCATGATTAGCATGGACCGCCTCTGCGGCATGCTCGGCAAGTTCAGTCGCCACCTCACCGCCGATGAGATCACAATGATCGAACACCTGAAGTCGCAGGGACTCTACCAAGCCCATACCTACATGTTCACGGATTTCATCCCAATGCTGCACGCCCGCGGTGTCACTCAGGCGGACATCGTCTCGATCCTGGAGGACAACCCGAGACGGTTCTTTGCCGGTGAGAGTCTGCCCGAAACGGCGACGTGCTAACTCTTAGACCGTGGTCAAGAATGATGGATGAACTTTTCGCCCTATGCGTTTTGCCACAGGTTTGTCCTTCGTTGATGGGCAGCATGGAGCCGGGATGGGCCTTGAGACGGCGGTTGATCAGCTCTTATTCGCGGGTTGGTTACCGCACTTCCGTAATCTGTCCTGGGCTTGCCGGGGTTCTGATCTTCAGTGAAGAAGCGCGCTGCATTTCAGTTGACCGGTTCCATCTGGGAGCCGATGGCCCACAGGAACGCTGCCATCTCGCGCGCGGCCGCCGCAACGACGAAGGGTTTGTTCTTGCCGGCAGCCACCAGGCGCCGGTGGCGGGCGCAAAGGCCGGGTCTGCACCCTTCAGGCGATTTCGCGCACGGCCTTCGGAAAACCTCGAGCCGGACGCGAATGGGCTCCGTCACCCTGGCCGGATAGCGCTAGGCAAAGGCGCCTTCGATCAAGACGCGGCGGGCGCGGCGATTGTGGCCAATGTCAGGCCGCCGCGCTTTACTGCGTCGCCGGTCGAGCCCTCCGAGGGCACCAGACCGAGAAAGGCCATCAACTGGCGCGGATTGTCGAAGCGACGAACATCACCGGCTTCGCTGACAAAGGTGACCGCGACGATGAAGGACACACCACCAGCGCCCGATGGGCCGCCACCACCGGCGCCGTGGACCAGCTCGGCCAACTGCGCATCGGTGATCGCGTTGACCTGATCTTGGAACACGAGCTGCTGGGCCGGATGGTCGAACCGTTGCGCCGCCAGCCAGCAGGCATGGGCCCGGCTCCAGTTCTTGCAACCGGTAAAGACCCGACCATGGCGCGGCAGGAACGAAAGCAGCATCTGGCGCTTCTTGCGCAGATCCTCGCTCGCCGCGGACCGCAGCCGCACTATGTCGCGCACCGCTTCATGCACCGCGTCTGGAACTCAAATTCCCTTCAGTTCTCCAGCCCGCAGCAACCGTGCCAAGCTGATCGCATCGCGCCGGTTCGTCTTGACGCACTCGCCCCGGCGCTTGGGGATCAGCGAGGGCGCAACGACCTCGCAGAGCTGACCGAGCTCGATGATCTGCCGGTAAAGCCCGTTGCGGTCGGGCGGGGGCTTCGCAGCAGAAGATGGAGGCGAGGATGCTCGATGTGAACGCTCGCCGGCTAATGACCACGCCAGGCGTCGGCGTCCTGATCTCGTTGACCTTCGTGTCGGCTGTCGACGCTCCCGAGCGTTTTCGCACCTCGCGTGTTGGCCCGCACTTCGGACTGACGCCGAAAAAATGCCAATCGGACGAGACTGACTATAATGGTAGCATCTCCAAAGTTGGCGACGCATGCGTGCGAACCGCGCATATTAATGCGTAGCGGCTGCTCGCAGCGCTCCTCTATGTGCGCGTGGCGACAGCAGCGAGTTGTGCTCCACATCGCTACCGCCACAAAACACTGTCGGTCGCCGCGACTGGGGCTGCTACTCCGTGGCTACTGCCATCGGACGGCGTAGCAATCGCGGACTCGCCTTGAACGCTCGAGCCCTATCTGGGTTGGTAGGTGTCCAAGCGACGTGGCAAGGGTTTAGTTGGCTGAACCCAAGGTGCAGATCGAACTGTCGCAAGTTCCGTGCGGCACTTTGGTTCGGACCGATGTCGCCAAGCCGCGCTCCTCATCTGAGCGGTCGCGAGCGTATTTTGGGCAGGCCAGAATGGAGAATGAGATGCAGCAGCGGGTCGCTCTCTCGCATGGTGTTCGCCCGACCGGACTCTTTCGGAACACTGGCTATATGGTCAACAAGAGCATGACGTGTTTCGATGCGGCCCACGCAGCTGGTCTCATGGCCGTCTACGGACGTTCCACGACGGGACGCACCTTTGCTTTGGGCACCGGTCCGCTTGACAGTCGACCGCAGGTAATCGATTTCGTGCGATGCTCCTATCTGGGTCTCGACAATCATCCGGTGATCATCGCTGGCGCGATCGAGGCGATTGAGGCGCATCAGTCATTGCATTGGTCCTGCGCACGAACGCGACTCAATTTCGATCTTCTCGCAGAGCTTGAAGCAACCCTGTCGGAGATGTTCTCCGCGCGTGTGCTCACCTTTTCCAGTGTCATGCTCGCCAATCTGGGCGGGATGCCCCTCCTTGCTTCGGGTCAATTGACGGGCGGCAGGAAGCCGGTCGTCGTGTTCGATCGCGTTGCGCACATCTCGCTCGCCCATCACAAGCCGGTGGTGGCTGATGAAACGCGGGTGGAAACGATTGCGCACAACGACATCGAGGCTCTCGAACGCTTGTGCCGCCAGGAGCCAGTGGTCGCCTATATATGCGATGGTGTTTACTCCATGGGTGGCCATTCGCCGCTCAAGGAATTGCGCCAACTCCAGGAACGCTATAGGCTCTTTCTTTACATCGACGATGCTCATGGCATTTCGCTGTTCGGACGCCAAGGCCAAGGATTTGCGCGCTCTCAGTTTCCGCAAGAGCTTGGTGACCGCACGATCATAGCAGCCTCGCTGGGCAAGGGATTCGGCGCATCGGGCGGCATGTTGATGCTCGGAACGGCCGACCAGGATGCCCTGTTTCGACGTTACTCCGTCCCCCATGCGTTCTCGGCGGCCGCCAATCTGGCGGCAGTTGGCGCGGCGCTTGGCTCCTGCAAGATTCACCGCTCGGCAGAACTTGGCCAGCGGCAGAGGCGGTTGGCGCAACGCATTGAGCCGTCATGTCGCAACCGCCCAGCAAGGCAGTTCGCTTCCGATCAGAATGATCGCCATCGGATCGGAGGCCAAGGCGATCGCAATCGCAAGAGAGCTTCTCGATGCCGGCTTCTATACCTCGGTGACGTTTTTCCCGACAGTTCCGCAAGGAAAGGCGGGGATCCGGGTGTGCATTACAGCCGACCATGAGGTCCGAGACATAGAGCGGTTGTGCGACCGCATTTTGGAAAAGGTAGCCCACACAACCGGCGAGCCCCATACGCGACCGAACCTCCCCTGAGGTGTTAGCCGCGATTCAGCAGAGGAATTTAATGGAACTGCCAGATACGACCAAGTTGCTAGCAGTTGATAGGGCCAGGACGACCTCGTTACGAGGCGTTGTGATCGTCAAAGCGACTAACGGTCATCGTAAGAAAGTCGCGAACGCGCTTGGTCCAGTGTCGCCGGCGAGTATCGGTCGCAAATGCCTGTGATCGATGTCTGGCGAGCAGCGCCGCGTTCTTGGCGCCTCAGGTTCGTATCGTAGCCGGTGATTTCCGGAGCAATCAGCATAGCCGGGAAGGAGTCCTCGATGGGAGTATTGTCGCATCTGCGGGTCGTCGAAATAGGTAGCTCGGCCGCAACCAGTTATTGCGCGAGGCTGTTTGCCGATTTTGGCGCCGACGTTCAGAAGGTCGAGCCGCCAACAGGCGATCCTCTTCGCCGCACCGCGCCAGTCACGCCCAGTGGACAGAGCGCGTGGTTCGCATTCCTGAACTTCAACAAGTCTAGCAACATCGTCGACGCCACAGACCCGGACGCGATCACACGGCTGACCGCACTAATCGAGAATTGCGACATTCTGGTCGATGGCCGCGACGTCGGTTCCGCAGATTGCCCGCCCGTTGATATCGCCGCAATCCGGCAACGGCGCCCCGGGTTGACTTACCTCGAAGCGAGTTGGTTCGGCCACGAGGGGCCCTATGCGGAATTCGCAGCAACTGATTCGACCGTCCGCGCGCTCGCCGGCCTCGTCAAGCTGGTTGGACCGGTCGAAGGCCCGCCGTTGCACGCACCCGATTTCCAGACGGGTATCCTTGCCGGCCTGTGGGGCTTCATTGCTCTGGCCAGTTCGGCGGTTGCGCGAATGCAGGGCGGGGCAGGGCGATCATGGTCCCTCAGTATTTTCGAATCGAGCCTCGCTGTCAGCGAGTATCTTCTGTTCGAGGCGTTTGCGCGCGGCGACGTGATGCACCGGATCGGCACTAACCGCTTCTGGCCCGGCTTTCCGCTCGGCATCTATGAAACCAAGCGGGGTTGGCTTGGGGTCACGACGTGGACGCCGGCACAATGGCGCGCATTTTGCGACATGCTCGGTCTAGCCGAATTGCGTGATGATCCGGCTCTGGTCCTCGCCGAAGATCGTGTGCAACACATGGAAGATATTGAACGACAGTTTGTCCCAAAGCTGAGGGAGCGAACAGCGCAAGATTGGTTCGAGGAGGGATTGAAACGGAAGATCCCCATCGTGCCAGTACCGGAAATATCCGATCTGCTCCGCGATACCGAGAAAAAAGCGCGCGGCGTGATCGTGCCCGTCTTGCTTGGCGAAGAAGAGGGCTTGACCGTAGGCTCGATGCAGCGGCTGACGCTGACGCCGCCGCGCGGGGGAGGGAAAGTTCCAGCCCCCGGCGAGCATCAGGCTTACGCGAATCGCGGGACACACTTAACCGCATTGATGTCGTCCGGCTGCATCGATTCGGACCGGCAGCCGTTAAAGGATGTTCGCGTAATCGACTTCTCGATGGGCTGGGCGGGCCCGTTATGTACGCGCACTCTGGGTGATCTCGGCGCGGACGTCATCAAGATCGAGGCCATCCAATATCCGGACTGGTTCCGCGGCGTTGATCGAAGCCCTGCTTACGTCCACGACCACTTGTACGAAAAGGCGATGTGCTACTGCATTATGAATCGCAACAAGCGCGGTATCACACTCGACCTGACACGGCCGCAGGGACTCATTCTTGCAAAACGGCTTGTAGTGGAAGCCGATGTTGTCGTCAGCAATTATTCGGTCGACGTGCTGCCGAAGCTCGGGCTCGGATACGACGTGCTAAAAACCCTGAACCCCCGCCTGGTAATGATGTCGATGTCTGCGTTTGGCGTCGACAGCGTTCATCGCAATTGTCGAGGTTATGGCTCGACTCTCGAGCAAGGCTCAGGGTTGCCGAGTGTGATCGGAGATCCTGACGGGCCGCCCGTCATGAGCCATGTCGCATTCGGAGATCCCGTCGGTGGGTTGAACGGCTGCGCTGCAGTTCTGGTTGCACTGATTCACGCCCGCAACACAGGGCAGGGACAGTTCATTGATCTTGCGCAGATCGAATGCATGATGCCGTTTGCAGCACCATGGATCACTGTTGGCTCGATAGGTGGTTTGCCGCCACCAAAGTTTGGAAATCGACATCCGCAGTTTGTACCTCATGGCTGCTTCCGGAGTGCAGGTGAGGACAGCTGGATCATGATAGCCGCAACTGACGAGGATATGTGGCAGAGGCTTACCGTTCTTATCGGTCGGCCAGACTGGGCTGCAGACGCGTTGCTGAAATCAGCAGAAGCTCGCCGGGCCATTGAGGATGTTATCGAGGAAGGCATCACAGTCTGGACACGCAGCCGCGACGCGGATGAAGCCATGTCCGAGTTGCAAGCAGCAAGAGTCGCTGCCGGCGTAGCTCGGATGCCAAAGGACCTACTTACGGATCGGCATCTCGCCTCTCGCGCGTTTCTGCAAGACGTTGAACGTGATTTCGTAGGCTTACATCCGCAGCCCTCGATGCCAATCCGCGAAGGTGAAGGCCCCTATGCAATTCGCACAGCAGCGCCGACACTCGGACAGCATAACAGAGACGTCCTATCAGGGATTCTCGGCCTCTCCGATGCTGAGATCGCACAATTAGTCAAGGAGGGCATCATCGGTGTGGCGATGCTCTCTGAAGGAGAGCTGTCACAAGCAGAAAAGGTGCCATCAGATAAATCGACGCGACAGTGAGGTCAAGAGGGATGCTAGGGCGGCCATCGTGCCTCACCGGGGCGGCGGGATCGAGAGCTGGGCCCGATTGCGTGACGCGGTTCGGCTATTCGAAACTGGTCAAGCTCACATACGGTCGTCGCTTGGGACGGCCGCACCAATATCCGCTTGCGGCGGCGAAAGCCCAGAAGACGAGATTCAAGCCAGCTCGAATCTCGGTTCGCCTTCTGGTATCCGCCGAGACTGATCAGCCCCGGGGGTGTGTTGTTACAAGTCGCTTTAGGCCGACTTAATGATAGCACCTCCCATAAACGCGCCTGCAGTCACGTATCTGCACAATGCAACGAGCAAGGCGATCTGCCGGCGATTGTTGAAGTGCCGGAGCAGCCCTTTTGCGTAGAGACGGGCCGACAAACGGCTTGAGCTGCTGCTCAAACACATCGAGCCGAACGTGATGCTCTGGTTGCGGCACAACGATTAGCTGCGCTAAACCGTCGCTCGCGAGAATGTGGCTCGACGCCTGGGATCGCCGCCATCCTTTGGACGAAGGGCTGTTTCGACTGCGTATTCCGATGAAGCCGGCCACCGATTCCGATTTGAAGCCGGCCAGTCATTCCGATTTCATTCCGGCCACCATTCCGATTTGAAGGCGGCCAGTTTTCGGTCTGATCCTGGGTCTCGTTGATGTTTGGGTTGGGTTTTGTTTCAGGTCAAGCTTCGGTGTTTTCGGGGACGATCGGCGGGCGCTGTTTTCGCATGCTTTCACCGGTGAGATCGATGCGATAGGCGTTGTGAACGAGGCGATCCAGGATGGCGTCGGCCAAAGTTGGGTTTGCAATAATTTCCCACCAGCGATCCACGGGCACCTGACTTGTGACGATGGTTGAGCCTCGTTCGTAGCGATCCTCAATGATCTCCAGGAGATCGCGGCGTTGGTCGTCATTGAGTTTTTCAGGTCGCGCTGGCAGCTTGCGCAGCGTGCGGGCACAAGCAATCCGCTCTGGAATCTCCGACGAATGAAGCGTCACGCCATAGGTTGAGTGCGGGGCCAGGGTGTGCCCTGCGAACCAGATGATAGTGCGGCGCGGCAATGAAGCTGCGACTGCGCATTGCCTCGTCGAAATCCATAAGTTGCTCCCTACCGAAGGGTCTGAGCAGGGGCGACTATGGGACAGCTGAGCATGGCGACTAGGAAAGAACTTACTGCGGCGGTTTCGGTGCGATATCGTGCTTCGACGCGAGCGGAGAAGGCGAGAATTTTGGGTGAGTTCGTCGTCATCACGGGCTTTCAACGCAAGCACGCGATGCGGCTGCTGCGGCGCCATGAGAGAGCGCCTACAGGTCGGCGAGCGCGGCCGCGGATTTATGATGAAGCGGAATGCAATGCGCTCATATTGCTGTGGGAGGCGTCTGACCGGGTCGTGGGAAGCCGCAGAAAGCGTTGCTGCCCGTCCTTCTCGAGGCGATGTGACGGCACGGTCATTTTGACCTCGCGCCCGACGGCAAATTGCTGGCGATGAGTGCGGCCACGGTCGACAGGACACTGGGACACCGATCCGAGAAGGCTTGGGACGTCCCCGACGACGGCACGTGTGCGCAACACTTATAGTCCGCCAGCCACGCCGCATCAGCGTCTGGTTCCCGACGCTCGCACCTCAGAGGCACTCCGCTCCCGCCAGTGACCAAATCTTCCTATCAGGAGGCCAACTCTCCAAACACTCCCTCTCTCGCGTCAGAGGGTTAGGTGGGTTAGAGCACGTCCTGTTCAATCTGGGTCAAACCCGGCGGCCTTGAAGTTGGCGCATTCATCAGGGGTGAAGCGTTCGAGGATCGCGCCGACCGTATCCCAGAGCGCGGCGATTGTTCTTTCGGCCTTGGCGCGCATCAGCGGCTTCAGCTTGGCGAAGGCGTTTCGATCGGATTGAAGTCGGGACTGTAGGGCGGCAGGTAGAGCAGGCTCGCACCCGCCCCTTCTATTGCGTCGCGAACGCCCGCCGCCTGTGGGCGGGCAAGTTGTCCATCACGACGACGTCGCCGCGTTCCAGGGTCGGAACCAGCACTTGGCTGACATAGCGAGGAACACGTGCCGTTCATGGCGGCGTCGTAGACGAAGGGGGGCGGTCATGCCGGTCAGCCGCAGCGCTCCGGTGAAGGTGGTGGTCTTCCAATGCCCGTGCGGCATGCCAGCCCGGCAGCGTTCGCCGCGCGGCGCTCTTCCGCGCAGGCGCTATCTTCGTGGAGAGGCCCGTCTCGTCGATGAACACCAGCTTCGCCGGATCGAGATCGAGCTGACCGTCGAACCAGTCCCGGCGTCGCTTCCAGGATGTCGGGGCGGTCCTGCTCCAGTGCGTGCGCGACTTTTTTGAATGTCCAGCCGTGCCGGGCCGAGCCAGGCGCTCAGGCGCTGCGGCTGATCCGAAGCGACTGCTCGATCTCCAGCCGCGCCACCATCTCGTTCAGCGTGATGTCCTTGCGCTCCTCGATCAGCCCGACGATGAAGGCGTCATGCGCATCGAGGCTGGACGCGCGGCGACGACCCTGCGGCCGCGGCCCAGTCTCGCCGATCTTCGCCCGAGCAATCCAGCGGATCGCACTTGATACACCCAGACCAAACTCGACGCGCCGACATACCTTCGTCCAAGTCTTCAACACACGCCACCGCAGATCGCCACTCAGTGCTTTTCCCATTATCCACCTCCGTCGAGATGAATGTTAAATCAGCACACAACGCGGACGTCACTTCACAATCAATTCATCGATGGCAGGACGTGCTCTAGACTAGTTCAATCCGCATAGTGCCGTCGTCCCAGCGATAATGACGCGACTACAATTGGCTCGTTTTGTGATGAAGATCAATACGGCTTCTCAACTCCTCGCCGGATAGCCAAATAAGCCACTCGTCGTCTGAGATCTTCTCTTCTACCAGCCGTAATATTGAACCACCTGGTTCATGATGCGGCATTCCGTATTGCGCAACGACGCCCTTATCTAATGACCAACGCGCTACGAGCCCACACAGGAAGTCTGGGGCCCACAAGGCAAAAGACACGCCGCATGCTATTCCAGCCGCGATTCTGGGCACGCCCTGGCCTCTGTAGTCTTTGCGCACCCAGATATCCCCAAGGAGCGCTACCTTCCCGGTAATGTTCTTTGCGCTCGGTGCTGAACAAGTACAACTGTCGTTAGGATGTGCGTGTATGGCCGGGTCAGCATAGAATGCCTTGAGGGATTGCCAATGCTCTGCAAAATTGCTGTGCGAAAGGTCGTACAATCGAGCAGCGTCGAGAAGCGCGACATCATCATTATGGTCGACGCCGACAATCCAAAATCCCTCGCCTGCTTTAATTGGCGAACGATCTGGTCGAAAATTTGGGTATGTTGGACTCTTTGTTGGAGTGGCCCGGGTGATCAAGACATACCTGTGAAAATCAAATCCTATCGAGATTTTGATTCCTTTTTGGGCGGCATCGTCGTCATATACTTTGAGGAAGCGTGAGATGGCCAATGGATTAACTATGCTTTTTTTCATGGCAGTTTCCGTATCCTGATGATCTGCGGCATGGGTGGACGGCGCGCTTCTGATGATGGATACACCATCAACGCGGATCGAAAAGCTATCCACTTTGGTGGGTTGCATGGAGCTGAATTGGGGCGCATGGAGAACAGGTCCGCCCTAATTCAGCTCCATTGCAGCAAGCCAGCCTG
Organism: Mesorhizobium sp. M0768; assembly: GCF_040320195.1. Lineage (NCBI taxonomy): Bacteria > Pseudomonadati > Pseudomonadota > Alphaproteobacteria > Hyphomicrobiales > Phyllobacteriaceae > Mesorhizobium > Mesorhizobium sp. M0768. The sequence continues at coordinate 128,542 of NZ_JAMYPD010000016.1, forward strand.
ATGTCATTCTATGAGGTTCCCCGAAGCTTTCGCGCCCAGGATCGTCGACACAATGATGCGCCGGCATAGCGGCGATGGCGGTCGGCAAGATCTACGAGCCGGACCATGTCAAACCCGATCCTGATGGCCGGCCGCCGCGCCGACCTGGTGGCGCAGGCGCGGCCGCATCTCGCCGACTCCTAGTGGACGCTGCATGCCGCCGTCGCGCTCGGCGACCGTGGCGTGAAGTGGCCGGATCCCTATCGGCCCTATCTGCCCGGAAGCGACCAGCTCTATCGGCTGGCAGAGCGCCACGCAGCAGCGGGGCTGAAACTGTGAGCGCCGCGATGATTACCGCAAAGCATGAGCTGGTCACCGGCGGCGGCTCCGGCGATGCCGGGCCATCGCGCTGGCGCTGGCCGGTGCCGGCATCGACGTGACCATTTGCGGCCGACGCGAGGCCGCTCTTCCGAACGCGCCAGGGGCAATGACCGCATTTTCGGTATCCCCGCCGACGTCACCGGCGAGTTTCGATGGCGTCCCTTTACAGCCAGGTGGAGGCGGCACGCGGGCCTATCGACATCTCGTTGCCAATGCCGACATGGCCGGCAGCACGCCGGCGCACAAGACCACGCTTGCCGATTGGCAACGGACGCTCGACGTCAACCTGACCGGCGCGCCTTCCCGACGGTGAAACCGGCACTGGCCTGTATGGCCGTGTGCAAGGCAGGCCGGATCGTCTTCATCGCCTCGACGGCCGGACTGAAAGGCTACGGCTATGTCGCGCCTTGCGCGCGGCTAAGCATGGCCTCGTCGGGCTGATGCGGGCGCTTACGCGAGACGGCGAAATCCGGAGTCACGGTCCACGCCGTGTGCCTCGCTTTTTTCGAGGCCGACATGCTGGAGGAGTCCATCAGCCATCGAAAAGACCGGCCGCTCGGCCAGCGAGGGCTCGGGCGAGCCTTGCCTCAACCAGCCTGCAAGGCCGCTTCGTCCAGCCGCAGGAAGTTGCCGCTGCCGTGTGGCTATGCTGCGACGCTGCGGCGTCGATCACCGGATAGGCAATTTCGATCTCAAGAGGCGAAACATGATAGCCGGCCCCCTGCCCGCACCATCGGGACCCGGCGAGGCCCGGCTGCGCCTGTGGATCAGGCTGCTGCGTCCCTTGCGTACGATCAAGGCCGAGCGTCGCGATCTCGCGCGACCCGGCGGGCGAAGATCGAGGTGTCGGGAATCGCCGCCACGTATTCGCGCGTCACACCATCCTGTTGAGCACGCGGAAACGCCGGCGCAAGCTGGTCATGGACGAAATCCGAGACCAGCGGGCATTTGCCGTGCTTCGACCAGGATCGGTGCCCGCGGGCCGACAACCCGTCGCCGGACGGCGGCTTCCGCACCGCCAGCCCTTCTTCGGGGTAGAGCCGACAGCTCCGAATGATCCCCACGGCTCGTCTCCCGTCGGAGCAGGGTGAAGATCCGCCGACAGCAGAGGGGCCGCCGCTCGTTGGCCAGGTCGCGCAGCCTCCCCCGCAACTCTGTCCCAGCGGCCGGCGGGACCGATAGCGGATCATCTGCCGTCGGCGCTGACGATGAGTAAGCGCCACTCGGACATGCCCAATGTGGTTTTCAGATGCGCCGGCGCCTTCGGCCGGGCATCCGCTTGCTCCCGCGTTAGCGCGGGACCGCGGCTGCCAGAACATGCCTACGAAGATCAGGCGACAGGGCTTTCGACACGTCGGCCGGCAGGCAGTTTGAATCATCAAATTGCGGAACGGCCAGACGATCATCAGCTCGCGTGCCGCTTGCGTCTTGTACGTCATCGCCCAGAGCGGTGACATCAGCAATAAGCTACGTGCGACGAACCCCCGAACGACGGCTCTTTCGCAGCACCCTCTGGGTTGACGTGTATGAATTGATGATGTGACAGCGCAGCACGGCGACGCCATTTTCCTTGCCCTCGCTGGCTCAAAACGAAACCTCCTGGCGCGCGCTATTCCGTGAAGAAGCTTATGCCATGCCGTACGGACTGACCGCCATCGATCGGCAGGATGGCTCCGGTGACGTAGCAGCCGGCCCGGCTGCATAGAAACAGCGTCGCGCCGGCTATATCATCGGGCCTGCCGATCCTGGCCAGCGGGACGCGACTGCCCATCCGTTGTGCCTGTTCGTCGGTGGCGGTGGCGAAAGCAGTCATCCGACTCCGGAAGGTACCGGGCGCGAAAGCATTGACGGTGATCTGGCGTGGGGCGAATTCGTGCGCAAGCGTGCGCGTCAGGTGATGAACGGCGGCCTTCGAGGCAGTGTAGGAGTATGCGCCTTCGGCGATCGGTTGGGTTCCCATCACCGAGCCAAGATTGATAATTCTCGCAGGGTCTTCGTCGCTTGCCGCGTTTTCAAGCAGCGGCAGAAGCTCGCGCGTCAGATGGAAAAGCCCGGTAAGGTTAACGTTCAGCACGCGTGCCCATGCCTCATAGGGGAAGGTGTCAAGTCGCTCACCCCAAGTGGCGCCGGCATTGTTGACGAGGATGTGCAGCCTGTCCGTCCGCCTTTTCACTTCATTGACCAGTTCGGTGATGCCCTCTAGGGAACTGATGTCTCCGGCAAACCCTTCCGCTTTGCCCGGTGCGTCCAGCGTGTTGAGGTCTTCTGCCGTGCGCTCGCAATCGGCGCCCTTGCGGGAGGCGATCATGACGTCTGCGCCGCCCTGGACTAGGGCGGTCGCAACCATTCGTCCGATGCCGGTCGAGCCGCCCGTCACAAGTGCCTTATTACCCGTCATCGAAAAGAGTTCGTCGAGGTAGCCCATTGGATCTCCTATTATTCTTATTCGTTTCTCACGATGTGGTTGACAATCCGGCCGGCCTCCCCAGCGATGGCCTGCCCGTAAAGACAGCGCGCACGCCCGGCGCCTGGCAGCAGGCTTTCCGCCACGATCCGCGCCTTCTCTGCCTCCGAGCGTTACTGGCGCCCGTTCTCGATCACCTCTAGCCGACCGGGATAGCCCCATCTCGTCTCGGTGTAGAGACAATGGCTCCGAGCAGGCCTGCAGGGGGCGCGGCGCCACCTCTGCCAGAATTGGAGGGTCCTTCGCACGATTAGGTCCGGCTGCCCAAGAGGGGTGTCGCTTACCTTACAGTGATTGGACCAATTCCAGGAATGGTCTCGGAGGTGCTGGCTCAGCTCGTTCGAACGGTTCTAGGTATGCATTGCGTGAGAGCAGAGGCCGTCTACCACATCAGGTCAAACTCCAAGAAAGGAGGCCGCGTACAGGACCCAGCCCTTGGCTTCAGAGAACAGCGATATCGGTCGCCCCGACCTTTTCCTTAGCCAACGGATAGTTGTAGTTGAGGGCACCTTCTTGGTCGCGTGATAGAGCGAACAATCGGGGCGGATGTCTCAGACGATGCACGACACTGCCTCCCGGCAAATTCAGTGGAAGGCTAAGGCAGAATGTCAGTCCTTCCTCAACATAGCCGGCCGCGCGCTTGCGGGCGGCTGGCGTCAGAAAATTGAGCCGCCCCAATTCGTCATCGTCACCAAAATCGCCCCAGTTGGACCCGTCGGGTCTTCGTTTCCAGCGGCTAGGCATAGCAGGCTCCATATTTTTCAATGGATCGTAAGGTTTACCGCACGGTTTTGCCACAGCTAGATAGGCACCTTGGGTTCAGCCAATTAAACCACTGGCCACGTCGCTTGGACACCTACCAACCCAAATAGGGCTCGAGCGTGACAGCCGTGGTGAACCACGAGCGGGTACTGAGCCGGGCGAAAATCCAGCGCTCGACAATCCACAGAGCCGCCTCGACCTTCGCCTTACAAAGCTTTCAGTCCAGCCGTGCGGGGCCGACCTGTGCTGACGGTCCACGTTACGCATCCATTCCACCTCTGAAGGGCAAGACGTTGGACGCGATCAGCCGCGGCGCATTGAGGCGAGGATCGAATTTTGTATCGGCCGCTGACGGAACCTTGCCCAACATGCTGCGGCATTGATGACAATGGCGCAACTGATGCACCGCGGCCGGGCAGGCGGCATTCCGGAAGGCCGACCACCTGGTGCAGTTGGTGGCGGCTGCTGGATCGCTTTTCTGCGCGTGTGGGAATGGACGATGATCGTGTCCCGCGGCGTGGTGTAGTTGGCCGCATTGGTCGCCGTGGTCTCCGGTCTGTGCCCGGCTGATCAGCGCGCTACGGCTGGCAAGCTGATCAGGGGATCATCGTCACAGCTTGATCAATCGACGGAGGTGCTTAGCCTGGGGCGAAATCGTCAATGCATGCGCGCCGGGCGCTCCAACCCACTGCCCCGGATTCCCCTCGTCAGGCAAGGATCGCTTCGGCTCAAGAAACAGAAATCTGTATCGAGCGCCATCATTCTCACGTACCGGCCTTCGAGCGCCGTGCGGGTTCGGCCAAATATTCACCCGTTTCGCGGATTTCCAGCTCATTGCGCTGGATGCGCGCCAATGCGTCTGCGCCGAGTCTTGAGACCGCGAGTGCGACAAGAATGTTGGCGATGAGATAAGCGCCGGCGACCGAGTCTGGAAACGCGTAGCTCCGCGCCGTCATGAGGAAAACATGGTCCGAAAACCGTGCAATTGGCGCGTTCTCACTGTCGGTGATGGCAATAACCTTCGCTCTTTGGGCCTTCGCATTTTTCGCCACGTCAAAAGTGACCCGGCTATAGGGGTAGGAAGTAAACCCGATGACCACGTCATCTTGCGTGAGGTCATCGAGTTCCAATCCTGATCCTCCACCGGTGTCGAGCAGGTGAGTGTTTGATTTGACTTTCCGCAACGAATAGGAAAGCGAATAGGCGGGGGCGAAGAAGGGGCGGCGGCCGATCACATAGACCCGCGAGGCTTTGACCAATGCCTGTACTGCTGCTTCAAGCTGCTTCTCGCTCAGCGCTGTAACCGCTGCTCTTTGCGCGAGGATTTCGCGCTCAGCGAACTGTGCAGCAAAACCAAGTGCACCTTCCTTCTGGCCAAGGGATACAAGCTCCGCAGCGCGGCCCCTGTTGCTGCCCTGGCCGTTGATCAATTCGGCAATATAAACCTCGCGGAATTCATCGAAACCCCTAAAGCCAAGGTTCTGTGCCAACCGCACCAGCGTTACCGAAGGCACCCGGGCGCGCTTAGCAAGCTCGCGCATGGAGCGAAAGGGTATCTCCTCGCGGTGCGCAATAAGGAACTGGATCGCGCCAGCGGCAGGCCCACGAGCCTCCGGCATGAGTTGCCGCAACTTCGCGTCTATGTCGGATGGTTTGGAATTCATGAACCTACGATCCGCATTGCTGACCATACGCTGCCACGATTCTTACCTAGAAGCAATTGATCCATATTGACGGATGATGAACTGTATGCTCCAATAACCTGGCCTCGTCCGAGAGCGTCTCGAACGGCAGGATGGAGCGCCTCAAGCGCGGAAGTTGGGCGCCGCCAGCAAGAGTTGCGGGGAACGAGTTTGGCAAAGCTTCGGGGAGGAAAGCATCGTGAAGCGGAATCGCACTGAAATGATGCTGCTGCCGATCTTTTTCCAGGCCGACGCGGTCGCGGCGGAGCAGATCAAGGGGCGTATTCGGGGCAGCGGAATATGCGCGCTTGAGCGGTTCGCCATATAGTCGATGAGATGATGATCATATCGATCGGCTTGTTCTGTGATTCCTGACATGATCCTTCGTTTGCCGACAGTCTTATTTTGAGAATCTTACAATAACGTAGGACGTTGGCATGATATATCAGATTGAGCTGAAACTAGCGGTGCTTGCATCTCACGAATAACGCGAGGAAAGATCTACAGGAGAAAAGGAATTGGCGAAAGAAACTTGGCGAATTGGAATTGATGTCGGCGGCACCTTCACCGATGTCGTTGCCGTCGGATCCTGTTCGGGTATTCGCATTCATAAGACCGCATCTACCCCGGACGACCCTTCCGTGGGTGTGCTAGCCGGGGTCTCCGCGCTGGCGGACACCCAGGGTCTTACGATCCGGGAATTCCTGTCGGCATGCACCCATTTCGTTCATGGCACCACTGTTGCCACCAACACGCTTCTCGAAGGAAAGGGTGCAAAGACGGGCATGCTCGTTACCCGCGGCTTCCGCGATGCAATCGAGATCCGCCGCGGCTTTCGCGAGAATGTATGGGACTATCGGAGGCCCTGGCCCGATGTGCTAGTGCCACGCTGGCTGCGCAGGCCGGTAACCGAACGGGTGCTGAAGGACGGACGCATCGAAGCTGAAGTCGATCGGGCAGATCTCGATGACGCCATCGCACGGTTCAAGGCGGCCGGCGTTCAGGCGGTGGCCGTCTGCTTCATTAACAGCTACCTTAATGATACCAACGAAGAACTTTGCGTTCGGTACCTTCGCGAGGCAATGCCGGATTGCTTTGTTTGCGGATCGGCGAAGCTCGCGGCGGTGATGGGCGAGTACGAACGTTCATCTACGGCTGTCGTCAACGCCTATATTGGTCCAAGGGTCGTTCCCTACCTCCGACAGCTTGACGAACGCCTTAGTGAACTCGGCTTGTCGAACAGGCTTCTTCTCGTTCAAAGCAACGGAGGCGCGGCCTTTATTGACGATATAGAACAGCGCCCCGTTTCCTTGCTCCTCTCTGGACCGGCCGCTGGTGTCGGCGCGCTCGACTATTTCTCTGGGAAAGATGGTCTTGGCGGTCTCATCACTATGGAGATTGGCGGGACGAGTTGCGATGTCATGCTTTATGACCGGGGAAAGGTTGGTGAGACCACCCGGCTTGACATTGCCGGGTACCCGGCGATCACGGCGAGCGTCGAAATCAATACGGTCGGCACCGGCGGCGGCACGATCGCCTATGTCGACGCTGGCGGCATGCTCCAAGTCGGACCGCAGGGGGCCGGCTCGCGCCCGGGCCCGGCCTGCTACGGGCTTGGGGGAACGATGGCCACGGTCACCGACGCCCACGTGGTGTTGGGGCGGCTGCGGCCCGGCGCCTACGCGGACGGATCGGTCAACATCCGCTCGGAACTCGCGCATGAAGCAATCGCCAAGCACGTAGCGCAACCGCTGGGTCTCACCGTAGAAGGGGCAGCCATCGGCATCATCCGCCTCGCCGAACAGAACATGCTGCACGCAATGGAGCGGATGTCGAGCGAGCGCGGCGTAAACCCTCAAGGCCTGACGCTCGTTGCTTGCGGAGGCGCCGGAGCGCTCCACGGAGTGGCAGTCGCTCGGCTTCTGGGATGCCGGTCGGTGTTCGTCCCCCGGCTTGCCGGCGTCTTCTGCGCGTTTGGAATGTGCAATTCCAATATTCGTCACGACCTCATTCAATCCTGCATGGTCGAGCTTTCGGATGAGACGCTTGCGCGGATTTCCGAACAGGTTGCTAAGCGTGAGGACGAACAACGCGGCCGGCTTCTTGAAAGCTTCTCCAGCGAGGCAATCGTCATCGATTGCTTCTTGGAGCTGCGATATCGCGGCCAACAATGGACAGTGCGCGTGCCGTTCTTCGGCGGTACGGACAGCAAGCAGACGCTGCGGCGTCGCTTCGAGGAAGAGTTCTCGAGCATCTACGGCTACGTGCAGGAACGCAACGAGGTACAAATCGTAGCCTTTCATCTTATCGGCAAGGGCCGGTTCCCCACGCTTAAGCTGGAAGCCGCCGGCGCGACGGCTGAAAGCCCGCAGGCAAGTAGCACCCGCAGCATATGGATCGACACTCGCACTGGCTTCGTCGATGCGCCCGTGTTCTCTCCCTCGACGCTAAGTCCCGGGGCGAGGATAACAGGCCCCGCCGTCATCGAGGAGCTGACGACGACCATTCTCCTCGGAGCGGCGGACATGCTGCTGGTCGATGAGGGCGGGAACTATTCTATTCAACTTTCGATTTTGGAGTGATGACCATGGCCGTCGACCCGATCACGATGACGCTGGTGCAGAAGCGTTTGGATCACATCTCTCGCTACATGGGCTGGGCGATGACGCGGACCGCGCAGAGCCCGATATTCAGCGAGAGCCACGACTTCTCCTGCTTCCTGAGCAATGCCCGAGGCGATGCGTTATCCGTCGCCGACGGTCTTCCGATCCATACGGGGGGAGGCGATTTTGCCGTTCGCGCGGTACTTCGCGACTATCGCGGTGATCTTCACGATGGCGACGTCTTCCTCCTGAGCGATCCCTACGAAGCGGGAGGAAACCATCTTCCGGACTGGACGATAATCCGCCCGATCATCGTCGAGGACAGGTTTCTTGGGTTTGCGAGCAACAGGGCGCATCAATCCGACATCGGTGGGGGTGCAGCGGGAACCTACAATGCTGCGGCGACCGAGATTTTTCATGAAGGCATCCGGCTTCCCGTCCTCCGCCTCTTCGAGCGCGGCCGTGTGCGCGAAGACCTTTGGCGCCTCCTTCTGCTCAACAGCCGCACCTCGGATCTTCTTGACGGTGATCTTGCCGCGATGGTCGGCTCGACGAGCACCGGGCGCGACAGGGTTGTCGCGCTCGCTCGCGAATATGGTCTCTCTGAAACTGAGGGGGTTTTCAGCGCGATCCTTGATCATGCACAGACGCTGATGAAGGAGATGATCCGTACAATTCCCGAGGGGGTGTACTATGGCGAGGATGTTTCCGACACTGACTGCTTTGAGGCGATGGACGTGCCCGTTCGCGTCACCCTTACGGTAAAGAATGAGCATCTGCATGTCGACTTCTCTGGCAGCGCGCCGCAAATCCGCGGCTTCAAGAACAGCTCGATTGCCAATACGAGTTCGGCGGTCTTCCTCGCGGTGATGTCGTTCTTCAACGGGCGCGTACCGCAGAACCAGGGCGCCATGCGGCAGATGACGATTGAGGCACCGCCCGGCACTGTCGTAAATGCCCTTCCGCCGGCGCCAATGACGATGAACACCGTGCATCCGACGAGCGAGATAGTCCACGCCGTCTGGCGCGCCCTTGCGACTGCCATGCCTTTGGAAGGCTATGCCGGCTGGGGAAAGACTTGCTACTGCATTTCCTCGGGACGGAAAGACGACGGCAGAACGTACGTGATGTATCACTGGAACGGGTCATCCGGGGCAGGAGCCGTCCGGGGGCGCGATGGCTTCCCTGCGGCCGGACAGCTCTGCACCCTCGGCGGGATGAACCTGCCCAATGTCGAGACCTACGAGCAGATCTATCCCGTAAAGATTCATCGCTCCGAGATGCGAAAGGACAGCGGGGGGGCAGGCGAATTTCGCGGCGGAACCGGCCTTGAATACTCCGCCTCGACATATCAGCCCGCAGAGTACTCGTTTCGCAGTGAAGGCAGCCGCAAACCAACCGGCTATGGCATCGTAGGCGGCGATCCAGGGGTGAAAGGCACAATCGCCGTGACGCTGTTGGACGGCGGCGAAGCGATTGCCGTTCCACAATATGGAATCATGCAATTGGGATCCGCAAGGGTGGACGTCAGCTCCCCAGGTGGTGGCGGCTTCGGAGATCCGCTCAGGCGGGATCCCCTCGCCGTTCAGCGCGACGCGGTAGACGAGATTGTGAGCCCTGAGATGGCCAGGGATGTCTACGGCGTCGTCCTCAGCTCCAATTTGCTTGCAGTCGATGTTTTGGCCACCGAAGCGCGAAGGCAAGAGCTTTTGCGGGTACGCTGCCCCACGCCTTAAAGCCCGGCCGCGCAATTCGAAAAGTCGCGCCTTTCGGCGGAGAATATGCGTGTATAGAAATGAAGCATTTGATCCTTATTGACATTAAGTGGTTCATGTGATCCAGTCGTTATCTCAACAAAGGTGGTCAAGGAGTTCGGACGTGCAGCCCATTTCAAGCCTAGGCCATAACCGGAGAGAGGTCGTTGGGCCGAAGTCTCGCGACGAGTTTCAACGAGCACTAAGGATCACGCCAGGCGGAAGCATGCGTGCTGCCCCTTTTTTCGCTCCCCAGCCGCCTTATGCTATGTCTGCAGCCGGCTGTTGGATCACCGACGCGGACGGCAGGAAGGTCTTCGACTGCGCAAACAACTTCTTCTCGCTCGTTCATGGCCATGCCTTTCCGCCGGTAATTGAGGCGCTGCACAAGGTCCTGGACGACGGCACCGCATTCGGGCTTCCGACCACAAGTGAGACCAGCCTTGCGGAAGCGATCAGCGCGCGCTCGCCGAGGCTTGAGCAGGTCCGCTTCACGAGCTCCGGTACCGAGGCTGTCATGTACGCCGTCAAGGCCGCGCGCGCGATCACAGGGCGCTCGATGATCGCGAAGTTTGAGGGCGCATATCATGGCGCTTACGACCATGTGGAAGTCAGCCTTGATTCTACTCCAATGAACTGGGGCGATTCATCCCCCAAGAGTGTGCTCTACGCCAAGGGAACTCCCGTCTCCACCGCCGCCGAGGTTCTGGTCCTCCCCTACAACGAGCCCGAGACATGCAGAGAGCTCATCCGTGCACACCATGAACGTCTCGCCGCGATACTCGTCGATCCGCTCGCCTCTCGCGTCGGCATGGTTCCGATGAACGCGGATATGCGGGAGGTCATCCAGGATTGCTGTAACCGCTACGGCATCCTGCTTGTGATCGACGAGGTCGTTTCATACCGCATCGGTTATCATGGCGCCCATGCCGCGTTCGGTTTTGAGCCGGATTTGGTGGCTTTGGGAAAGATCATCGGCGGCGGCTTGCCTGTTGGGGCCGTGGCAGGGCCTGCGTCACACATGGCGGTCTTCGATCACACGAAGGGCAAGCCAGCCGTCTCCCACGGCGGCACGTTCAGCGCCAACCCGCTCAGCATGACAGCTGGGCTGGCGGCCCTGGAATCATACACTATGGATGCCGTGGCCCGTCTTAACCGGATGGGCGATATGCTTCGTAGCGAAATCACTGAGCAACTAAGAAGGCGCGAACTCCCCGCGCAAGTTACGGGCATGAGTTCCCTCTTTCGGCTCCATCTGAAGACTGAAGTTATCCGAAACTACCGGACTTCGTTCCCGAGCCCCGTGCAGAAGACTGCGCTGGCAAAGGTTCATCTTGCAATGCTGGAACGGGGTTTTCTGATGACGCCGAATTGCTCCGGCGCGCTCTCGACACCGATGAGCAAGACCGATGTCCAAGATTTAGCCTCCGCCCTCGTGGATGCCATTCATGAAACTTGGAAACAATCTCCATGGGAGTGATCGAGCAAACGGTGAAAAGCGCCGTCGCGTCAGCGCTCGCATCGGCGGCCTTGTCGATATGGCACGAGGTGCGAGGGGGATGTCAATGACTACGCAATCAAACGCAGAAGGTCGGCACGAAACACCTGCCTCGACTCGGTCGGAGGAAGCGTACGCACGCGCGATGTCGGTATTTCCCGACGGTACGAGCCGGGTAACGATCGAACGCGATCCAATTCCGAAGTACATAGAGCGAGGCGAGGGCGCTTACCTCTTCGACGTCGATGGAAACCGCTATCTTGATTTGAACGGGAATTTTACGACCCTCATCCACGGACATGCGTTCAAACCTGTCGTCGATGCGGTCTACCGGCAGCTGGCGAGCGGCAGCTGCTTTGCCAATCCGACGAAGATGGAAATCGAGCTGGCGAGTATCCTTTGCGAGCGGACTCCGAATGTCGATCGCGTTCGATTTGTAAACACCGGCACTGAAGCCGTAATGTTCGCTATCAAGGCGGCACGAGCTTTTACCGGCAAGGCAGGAATCGCCAAGTTCGAGGGAGCCTACCACGGTGCCTATGACTGGGTTGAAGTCAGCCAGTCGGCAAGCCCGGAGAACTGGGGACCTGCCGACGATCCTGTCTCGGTGCCGTTATACAAGGGTATGCCGGAAAGCGTTCTCCAAGAGACGCTTGTGCTGCGCTTCAATGACACTGAGCTGCTCGAGAAAAAGCTCCAGGCCCATGCGCATTGGATCGCAGCGGTCGTAATCGATCCGATGCCGAGCCGCGCTGGCCTGATAGCGCCGGACCCTGGCTTCCTGGAGGCGCTGCATCGGCTCTGCCGTCATCACGGTGTGCTCATCATCGCTGACGAAGTGTTGAACCTGCGCCAAGGCTACCACGGCGCCTCGGCGCGATACGGGCTGAAGCCCGACCTGATCACCTTGGGCAAGATAATCGGCGGTGGGCTGCCCATTGGTGCTATCGGCGGACGCGAGGAGGTTATGCAGGTCTTCAGCGCCAAGTCCGGGCGCCCCCTCCTGCCACAGGGCGGAACGTTCTCGGCCAATCCACTATCGATTGTAGCCGGCATCGCCGCAATGCGCGCTTTAGACAAAGCAGCGTTCGCTCGCCTCGACGGGCTGGGCGACCGTCTGCGTGCCAACCTCACCGAGATCATTGCCCAACACGACGCTCCGTTTGCAGTGACCGGAGCCGGCTCGCTGTTTCGAATTCATCCGACGCGGCGGAAACCGCGTGAGTTCAGGGATATGGCAACTAATCCAGCCCAGAACGCCGTCCTAAGGACGCTCTCCCGCTTCTTTTCCCGGCACGGTGTCATTTTGCCGAATGGGGCTGCCGCGTGCCTGTCAACACCGATGAGAGAGACCGAGGTCGACACAATATCCGACCTGTTTCGTCTCTTCCTCCAAGAACACGCAGCAGACATCAACAATATGGAGAAACCGGAGTAATGTCCGTAGAAACTGTAGCCGAACGGATTGCAGCAGCACTGCAACGCAACAGCGTCGAGATGATTTTTGCCCAGAGCCTACCCTCGGCGGTGGTTCTGGCATGCGAAAAGGTCGGTATCCGGCAAATCGCCTACCGCCAGGAAAACATGGGCGGGGCCATGGCTGATGGTTACTCTCGCATCTCTGGCAGAGTCGGCGTCGTGTGCGCCCAAAATGGACCGGCCGCAACGTTGCTCGTACCTCCGCTATCCGAAGCGCTTAAGGCGAGCATTCCGGTGTTGGCCTTGGTGCAGGAGGTCGAGCGCCACCAGCTCAACCGGAACGCATTCCAAGAACTGGACCACATCGCCCTTTTCTCGGCCTGTTCCAAATGGACGCGACGGGTGATAACGGCTGATCGCATCGAGGACCATGTCGACTCCGCGTTTATCGCGGCCACCAGTGGCCGCCCTGGTCCAGCCGTGCTCATCCTTCCGGCCGACCTGCTCCGCGAGAATGTTCCGGCTGGCGTACGCGGTCGGACAGGAAAATACGGCACTTGGCCCCTTGATCCCATCCGCCCGAGCGACGAGGCGCTCGCGGCAGTGGCCAAGTTGCTCGCTCGCGCCGAGTCGCCCGTGGTGCTGGCCGGAGGCGGCGCGGTTTCGCCGGCCGCGAGCAAAGCGCTCGCGGAGCTGCAGAGCACGGCCCATTTGCCCGTGTTCACAACGAATATGGGCAAAGGCGCTGTCGATGAGCGCGCGCCCCTGACTTGCGGCGTGAGTGGGGGGCTGAACGGCCCAAGATCTCTCGGCTATCGCACGCACGCCTTAATGGATGAGGCAGATCTTGTCTTTCTCGTCGGCACCAGGACCAACCAGAACGGAACCGATAGCTGGCGTTCGATTCCTTGTACGGCGACGGTCATTCACCTCGACATCGATCCTTGCGAAATCGGCAGGAACTACGAGTCTGTCCGCCTCGTCGGAGACATAGCCACTACAATTCAAGCCCTGACTGCGGCGCTACGATCGGAGGATCTCTCCAATCGCTCGGCGAAGAAGGTATCGCTTGAACGTCGCATCGCCCAAGCCTGGGAGCAATTTGAGCAGGATCGCAGCATCTTCAGCGGAAGCAGCCAGACGCCGTTGAGGCCGGAACGCATCATGCGCGATCTGCAATCACGTATGACGCCGGAAACCATTGTCGTTGCCGACGCCAGTTATTCTTCAATGTGGATCGTCGGCCAGCTCCGGGCACTTCGCCCGGGCCAGCGGTTCATCACCCCGCGCGGCCTGGCAGGGCTAGGATGGGGCTTGCCGCTCGGCATGGGCGCCAAGCTTGCCAGGCCCGACAGTCCTGTTGTCGTACTCGTCGGCGACGGCGGGTTCGCCCATAGCTGGGCGGAACTGGAAACGCTCGTGCGGTCCGAGATCGACCTCACGGTCATCGTCCTCAACAACGGCGTGCTCGGCTACCAAAAAGATGCCGAGACCGTGAAATTCGGCGGCTATACGACAGCCTGTCACTTCGCTCCCGTCGACCATGCTGCTCTCGCCAAGGCCTGCGGCTGTGAAGCGGTAACAGTCAAAAATCCGGGCGACATTGGGCCTGCCCTCGACCGCGCTCTGTCCTCGAAGACGCCGGTGCTCATCGAAGTCATCAGCGATCCTGATGCGCACCCGCCGATCTCGCTTTTCACGGGCACCCTTGGCGAACCATCGGAACTGGTATGACGACGGCGCCTTCCACGAAGGTTGCCGTTGTCTCAGGAGGCTCCTCGGGAATTGGTTTGGCCTGTGTTCGCCAACTGCGCATCGCCGGTTGGGACGTGGCTTTTTCAGCCAGAACGCGGACACCTTGCGAGCCACTGAGCAGGCGGTTCGCAAGGAAATACCGTCCGGGGGCCGCCTGCTAGCCAGCCCCGCCGACCTCCGGGATCATGCGTCTGTTCATGCCCTTCTCCATGCAGATCCATTCGTTGGAGCGATTATCGAGGTGAACGGAGAGGAGTTCGCTCCCCACATGAGCCCAGTCACTATCACCCGACCAAGGTTGGAATCACATGATTATGCCTGACATTGAACTGGCGAAGCGCGCTGCCGGCGAAATCGCTGAACGCACCAAGACAAGCAAGAGGTCCGAAATGCGAGAGCGCTGGCCGACGCAATGCCTGGTGGATGGCGAATGGGTGGGGGTGCCTGAATTGCCGGTGCTCAATCCCTCCACCAACGAAGAAATTGCGAAGGTTCCCGATTTCGGCGCGGCAGAGACTGCCAAGGCCATCGCAGCGGCCAAGCGCGCGTTCCCGGCTTGGGCAGGGCTCCTTGCCAAGGAGCGATCGACGACTATGCGCCGATGGCACGATCTCATGGTGAAATATGCCGACGAGTTGGCTCGGATACTAACCAGCGAACAGGGCAAGCCGTTGTCTGAAGCCAAGGCCGAGATCTTCTACGCGGCCTCCTTTTTGGAATTCTACGCCGAAGAAGCAAAGCGGATCTACGGCGAGACAATTCCAAGCCACATCCAGGACGGCCGCATTGTGGTGATCCGTCAACCAGCGGGCGTCGTTGCCGCAATCACGCCTTGGAACTTTCCGGCAGCGATGATAGCCCGCAAAGTTGGCCCGGCCCTTGCGGCTGGCTGCACGGCCATCGTCAAACCTGCGCTGGAAACACCGCTCACGGCATTCGCCATTGCTGCCATCGGGCAGAAGGCGGGTCTGCCGCCCGGCGTCCTCAATGTTGTCACAGGAAACGCTCACGCGATCGGAAAGGCACTCTGCGACAGCCCGGATGTCCGCGTGCTGAGTTTCACTGGTTCCACGGCGGTCGGGAAGCTCCTGATGGCGCAGTGCGCGACAACCGTGAAGAAACTCGCGCTCGAATTGGGTGGCAATGCTCCCTTCATCGTCTTTGATGACGCCGACATCGATGCGGCTGTCGCTGGGGCCATGGCGTCGAAATTCCGCAACATGGGCCAGACCTGTGTTTGCGCGAACCGGATCTATGTTCAAGATTCCATCTACGATGCGTTTGCCGAAAAGCTTGCGACCGAAGTTGCGCGGCTCAAGGTCGGCGACGGCATGGCCGAAGGCATTGGCCAGGGACCATTGATAAGCGCGGCCGCGGTTGCGAAGGTGGAGCAGCATATTGGCGACGCAGTGGCGAAGGGTGCGCGCGTACTTACAGGGGGCGCTCGTCATGAGCTAGGTGGCACCTTCTACAAGCCGACGGTGCTCTCCGACGTCACCCAGTCGATGAAGGTTGCCCGAGAAGAGACGTTCGGACCGCTTGCCCCGCTCTTCCGATTCAGCGATGAGAAGGACGTGATCGCGATGGCGAACGACACCGAATTCGGCCTCGCCGCCTACTTCTATGCGCGCGATATCGGCCGCATATGGCGTGTCGCAGAGGCGCTTGAGTACGGCATGGTCGCAGTCAACAGCGGGCGTCTCTCAACAGAGCTTGCTCCCTTCGGAGGCATCAAGGAGTCGGGTATCGGTCGCGAAGGATCCCGCCACGGCATCGAAGAGTACACGGAACTGAAGCTCATGCTCATGGCCGGCATCTAGTCAAACATCGCGTCCTCCCGGGCGGGTCTGGCCGGCGGGCGCCAAATCCGCTGCGCCGGCCTTTACGCCTTTATTTTCCGAACGCGCCCTATTTTCTGCGCATCGTATGCCCATAGAGCAGTACCGTCGGTTTGCGCGGAGCTTTTGCCATGGTGCCGCAATCATGAGGTGCCCCGCTTTGGGTGACGCTACGGGCCCACCGCCTGCTGATGTCGTCGTTCATGACGGGAGGGTGTCGCGCGATCATCGCCAACGGCCCTTGAGGCTCGCACCAAGTTGGACGCGTGGTTGACCGAAAAGTGCTCGAATCTGAACTATCGGATCGCGTTCGACTACACAGGCGAAATGAACAAGCTTTGGAAGGACCCTTTTCCGCCGGGATTCCGACTTCGTTCGTGGTGGACCGGGACGGCCACATCGCCTTTATTGGTCATCCGGGGCAACTCGATGAGATTTTGCCGAAAGTGCTCAGCGGCAGCTGGAGCACCGGCGATAAAGCGAAAGCCGCCGATACGGAGCGGATCGCCAGAAGCGAATCCATGGCGCGTGAACAAGCTGCGTGTTTCAGAAATTCGCGGACACCCATTCCGCTAATTGGCGGACAGCGATGGAGTGCACCCCTGGACTGAGACACAAAAAATCGCGGACAGTTTCCCTGCAACGATAGGAAACTGCGGGCATGGCCGGAAGGCAAAGAGCCATGGCTTAACCTGAACAAGGCGGCGCGCTCCTCGGCGTTGCACCGAAGACCCTCAGGCTCGCCGCCGAGGCGGGCGAGATCGAAGGCGTTCATCCTCTGTCGGATGGTCGACGGGTCTTCAGCCCATCAACGCTTGGCGGACCGGCGCCTCAGCGCATCGTCCATCGCGCGCGGCAAACCCAAAGTACCCCACGGGATCGTCCAGATCAGCAAAATCTATTCACTTCAACGACATACAGATGGTTGTTATGCAACAGGATTTAAGTCCTCCCGCCATTCGGCAATGGCGCTAAGGGCGTGGTCGAGGCCGCCATACTTGGCCTTCCAGTTATACAGCGTCGCGTCGGAGATCCCGTGCTTGCGGGCAAGATCGCCCGCCTTCGCACCCGCTTCATGCTGGCACAGAACCGCCATGATCTGCTCTTCCGTAAACCGCTTTCTCCTCATCAGTCCGTCCTTCAATCAAGGTCCGGACTCTAGTCTCAGATGGAGGAAATTCTCAGTGGCAGGTCACCTGATCCTCATTCGGGCAGAATTTGGTCGAGACGCTTCAGAAGCGGTCCGAAAGCGGCCCCGACATCGAAGAACGCCGATCCTCGCCGCTACGCCGCTCGCTCGCTTGTATGGGCTAATCTTTGTCAAGGTGATCTTTCAGTCGTTCCGTCCTCCTTGTTCAGCCGTGTGCGCCCATTTGTTCCTGCTTTGGCTCCGGGGTCCAT